>CAIQRS010000125.1 GCA_903874275.1 uncultured Anaeromyxobacter sp. | reverse complement strand
CCGGCGACGCCGCCGTCGCCGAGTACATGACCGCGGTGCTCGAGTCCGGCGACTCCGACCTGCTGCTGCGCGCGCTCGGGGACATCGCCCGGGTCCGGGGCATGGCGAAGGTCGCACGGGACACCGGGCTGGGGCGCGAGAGTCTCTACAAGGCGCTGACGCCGGGGGCGAAGCCGCGGTTCGACACCATCCTCAAGGTCGCGAGGGCGCTCGGGATCAGGCTCTCCGCGCGGGTGGCGTGACGGAGGCGATCAGGGCCGTGGTGCTGCAGTGGTAGCAACGGCCGCCGTCCTACCGGTAGGACGGGATCGGACCCACCCCGGCGGGGACGTGCCTGCGGCGGTGGTGATACATTTTCCTCATGGCGCGCTCGCCACAGGACCTCCGGCGCCTGGCCGCTGGAGGGAATGGAGGTCGTGAATCCATGTCGACGGTGCAGAAGAGCATTCGCCTCAGCGAATTCCGTCACCTGAGCGAGGCGGAGAAGGTCGCCGCTCTCCGTGAACTCGCCATCGCTTCGCAGGGCGTGCCCACCGACGAGTTGGCGGTGCTCGAGGGCCGCATCCGAGCCTTCGAGGCCCGGTATGAACTGACCTCGGAACAGATGAGGTCGCGTGTCGCGGAGGGCGTTCTCCCCGAGACTGCGGAGATCGCGAGCTGGCTGATCGCACTGGAAATCCAGGGGCGGCTCGGGGTTGGCGCGGGGCGCTGGCCTTTACGATCGTAGCGCTACCTGACCGGCGACGCCGCCGTCGCCGAGTACATGACCGCGGTGCTCGAGTCCGGCGACTCCGACCTGCTGCTGCGCGCGCTCGGGGACATCGCCCGGGTCCGGGCATGGCGAAGGTCGCGAGGGCGCTCGGGCTCAGGCTCTCGGCGCGGGTGGCGTAGGCGGGGCGTAGGCGCGGTCCAGGGCGTGGTCCGGAGCAATTCCGACTTGCCCGGACGTAACCATTCAAATATTCAAGACATCTATACACTGAAGGCGATCGGATCCCGTTGAGAAGTGGCAGAAATTCTAATATAATTTCTGCCGTCATGACCCTCACGACTGCTCGCCGCATCCACCGCGCGGTCCTTCAACGGCCCAAGGGACTGCCGTTCTCGCAGGCGGATTTCCTGATGTTCGGCACGCGAGCGGCCGTGGACCACGCTCTGGCGCGCCTCGCGAAGAGCGGCGTGATCGATCGGTTGAGCCGAGGGATCTACGTGCGCCCGGCGGTGAACAGGTACATCGGGAAGGTGACCCCGATGGCGGAGGCGGTGCTGGCGGCCATCGGTCGCAAAACGGGTGAGCGTGTCCAGGTGTGCGGAGCCAAGGCCGCCGCCGAGTTCGGCTTCACGACACAGCATCCACTGGTCACCCCGTACGACACGACGGGAACGACCAGGCGCCTCAACGCAGGCGGGCGAGAGATTGCCCTGCATCACTGCAACGCTCGCAAGATGGTGTTGGCCGGGCGGCCCGCAGGCGTTGGCCTGGCAGCCCTCTGGCACCTTGGTCCGAAGCGTGTGGACGAAGCAGCTCTGGCGCGCATCGAAGAAGTCCTGGACCCACGGGAGTTTCGCGCCCTTCGCAGGGTGATGGTGACTCAGCCTGCGTGGCTCGGTGCGGCTTTCCGGCGCTACCAGGAGGTTCGTCCTGACTGACTACTTCGACCATCGGGCCATGGCGGACAAGGGCTACCTCGACCGGGAAGCGCCTTCCTTCGACGGAATCCTGCGTCGCCTCGAACGCCTTGAAGTGGCGCTCCGCGCTACCTGACCGGCGAAGCGCCGCGTGGTCCGCCGTCCGCGGGACGGACCATCGGGTAGACGGGGCAGCAAGGAATCCGCGGGCTCCTGCGGGCATGGAGCTCGCAACACCGTGGGTTCATGAACGCACGCGAATGGACCGCCCGCATCGCCGAGCTCGCGCACCGCGAGCACGCAGCCCTCGCCGACCTGCTGCTCGCCATCGGCGAGTTCGATGAACTGGCGGTGTATCGGCAGCTCGGATTCTCGAGCCTCTTCGATTTTCTCCACAGGGAGATCGGCCTGTCCCGCGGGTCGGCGTACTACCGGCAGGTGGGCGCGCGGATGATCCGGCGCTTCCCCGAGGTCGAGGCGCCGGTTCGGGACGGACGGCTGTGTGTGACGACGGTGAGCGAACTGGCCAAGGTCATGACCGAGGAGAATCGGGCCGAGGTGCTGCCCAGGTTCTTCGGCTGCTCACGGGAGGAGGCGAAGCAGCTGGTGGCGGAACTCGCGCCGGCGGCGGTGGTGCCGAGGAGGACGGTCGTCACCGAGGTCCCGCTCCTGGCGCCGGGCGAACTGGCGCCTGTGGAACCGGCGCCTGTCGGCGTCCAACCTCTGCCTATCCGGTTCGTTGCCACGCCGAGGAGGACGACGACTTCTTCGTCACGCGGGATGCTTCCACGCTCCCGAGTAAAACTGGGCGTAGGTCGGGGGCGCGGAATTCACGGCGAGGCCCAAGACGGAGTTGAAGGCCGTCATCGGGTAGAAGCGGCGATTGAAGCGGAAGACGTACTCGTTCAGGTACGCCTGGAGGTGGTGCTGCGAAACCCCGTGAT
>CAIQRS010000124.1 GCA_903874275.1 uncultured Anaeromyxobacter sp. | reverse complement strand
CGTCGCACCCCAGCGGCGTCCATGAAGATCATGGAAACTCTTCAGATCATGCCCGGATCCTCCGGGCAACTTCCCGATCAGCCTTTTTCGTAAGCGATCGAAATGATCGAGGTTTTCAAAACGCCTGACGCAGTAGTGTTAGATGGTCGGGGAGACAGGATTTGAACCTGCGACCCCTTGGTCCCGAAGGGCCGAATGCCGATCCGCACGGCGTGGTACCGGGTCACCTGGCGTCGTATCCCGTGGACAACACTGGGGTCGCAGGTGGCGCTGGTTCGCATACGGTGGCACCGCTCCCACCGGTTGCGACGCCGTTTGGTGCATTAGTGGTGCGTGGCGAGGTGCGTCAACTCCTGACGGTTCGTGAAGTGGCGGCTCGTCTCCGGGTGTCGCGCGCCGCCGTGTACCGCCTGGTCCGGGCTGGGGCCCTGCCCGTCTTGAGGATCTCGAACTCCATCCGGATTCCGGAAGGGGCTCTGGAGCCTTGACCTGGGGCACCCACCCTCCCCCGGACTATGCCGCCACGACATGGAGGTGGCCTCGGCCCTTGGTCGAACGCCTCGCTCTGATCACGATGTCCACGTCCTGGCCCAGGCTGGTGATGAACTTCAGGAGCCGGTCGGTGGAGAAGCCCGTGAGGCGCCCCCTCAGTAGCGCCGACACCTTTGGCTGATCCACGCCGAGGATTTCCCCTGCGGCAGCCTGGGTGAGCTTCCTCCTGCCGATGATCTCGGCGATCCGGGCAGCGAGCTCGGCCTTCGTCATCGCCTCGTCCGCCGAAGGCACGTCGAGGTCCTTGAACACGTTGCCGCCGCTCACCTTGTAGTCAGTCCTCTTCTTCATTCGACTCTCCTCTCGCCTTGACCATCTCCGCGTGGATCTCTTCCGCTCGCCGAAGCCGTCGTCTCACGAGTTCCAGATCCTGCTGGGGCGTCTTCTTCCCCCTCCTCGACTTCTTCTGAAAGGCATGAAGGGCGAAGACAACCCCTTGCAGCTTGACCGTGTAGACCGCCCGGTACGTGTCGCCGTCGAAGTCGTCGACCACCTCGAGTACCCCGGCGCCCCCGAAGCCTCGAAGCGGCTTCGCGTCGGGGTGCTTGCTGCCAACCTGGGCCAGGTAGAGCGCGTAGCCCATGACCAGCCGCACGTCTTCCGGGAACGACTTGAGGTCTTCCCTGCAGCTTCCGACCCAGAGGAGGCTCTTCAGCGGTGAGTGCATCTTCGGCGAATCATGCCATTATTGGCATGTCGACGCAAACGCTCCCAGGAGCCCCGTCTACATCTTCCGGTAGCCGGAGTTGGCCACGTTCACTTCGATCTTCTCGGCGGGCAGCGAGAGCTGCGTGCCGGCCGTGTAGACCGTGCCGTCGGTCAGGCTCCCCATGGTCGCGTTCTGAAAGCCTTGGAGTCACTACGTTTTCGTGGACCCCGGACAACTTGGCTCTGGCCCAAGTGGTCATAGGTCCTGTGGCTGGTGGCAGTTGCCGAGACCCAATGTTCAAGCGGGTTCCCGCGCGACCTCGGCGCGGCGACGGCGGGCGATCCCGCGCCGGTTTGGTGCATTGGTGGTGCGGGGCCCGGGAGGCACCAATCGGGATAGGGGGTAGCCGGCGATCCCGGCTACTCCCCTCCCACACCACCGGACATGCGGGTCCGCATCCGGCGGTTCGAGCGGTTGAGGTTAGCAGGCAAGCTTCGGGACTCCCATTCGGTCGTAGTAGCTCGTGGG
>CAIQRS010000123.1 GCA_903874275.1 uncultured Anaeromyxobacter sp. | reverse complement strand
TTCCCGCGCGCCGCCGGCCGGGCGAACCAGGAGAGCGCCTCCTCGAAGGTGGGGTAGCCGAGATCGGCGAGCCGGCCTTCCCGCCAGCGGAGCGCCTGCTCCTCGAGGTCGCTCACCAGTTCCCAGCGGACCGCCGAGAGGACCCGGCCGGCCATGAAGGGATCCCGCTCGTAGAGGTCGTCCACGAGCCGGCGCACCGAGACGTAGTCGGCGCCGTCGGGCAGGAACTCGACGATGTAGCGCCCCTCCGCCGTGCGCATGAACCGCTCGCTCTCGAAGTCCGGGTCCTCGTCCTCCTCGAGGTCGTGGATCCGGAGCGCCGAGCGCAAGAGCAGGCTCACCAGCTCCGGGTCGAGGGCGGCGAGCTTCTCGCGCCAGGCGTCCAGGTCGGCCTCGCGGTCGGCGCCGGAGTGGGCGCCGCGGGCGACGCGCAGCCAGGGGACGAGCCGCATGGGGTCCACCTCGTCGCCACGCCAGGCGTCGAGGTCCACGAAGGTTCGGAACTGCTCCGGCGAGGCGAGCTGGACCACGTCCGAGGCGTCGGCGAGGCCGGCGTCCTGGATGGCGTGGTAGAGCTCGTCGGCGGGGAGCGACCGGACGACGGCCCGGGGGTCGGGCTGATCGAGCAGCAGGTCGAGCCGCTTCCGCCCGCCCAGAAGGGCCAGCGCACGGCGCAACTCGAGCGCGCTCCCGTCACCGGGAGCCGCCTCACCCTTCGGATCCGGAATCAGGCCCGTGCCGCAGCCCGAGCGCCGTGGTGCGGCGCCTTCGCGACGCGTCCGGCCTTGAGGCAGCGGGTGCAGATGCGGACGTGGCGGACGGTTCCGTCCACCGTCGCCCGAACGGAGCGAAGGTTCGGGAGCGAGCGGGTCTTGGTCTTGTTGTTCGCGTGGGAGACGTTGTTGCCGACGAGCGGCCCCTTCCCACAGATGTCGCAGCGGCGTGCCATTGGGGGCGGGTATCTACGCGGGACGGGGCCCCACGTCAAGTCACTTCGGCCGGTTCTTCGCACCGAGGTGACGTTCGATCGCCGCGGCGGCCTGCCAGGCCGCGTGGAATTGCCCCTCGGCGCCGAGCCCGGGGACCACCTCGCGCCCGGCGACGAAGAGATTGCCGATCGGGGAGACCGTGGTGACCCCTCCGACGCCCAGGGCCCGGTCGGGGCGGGTCGCGAAGAGGGGATGGAAGGAGCGCGCGCCGGGTCGGTCGCCCGGGTCGGACTCGTGCAGGGTGGCGCGGTCGAGGAAGGGAAGGTGCTCGGCAACGGTCCGGCGGATCCGGTCCAGGGCCCAGGCGGTCGTCTCCCCGGCGCCCCGCACCGGCGTGGCGGCGACGAGGACCCGCTCGGTCGGGCTGGCGTCCGGCCCCTTCGGGCCGGCGCGGTGGGCGGGGAGCGTCTGGAGGAGGACCGCGGCGCCGTCCGTCCCGATGGCCAGCGCGAGATCGCCGAGGGGCGCGGGCAGCGCGTCGCCCCCCAGGACCCAGGCGAGGGAGACGAGCCGGCCCGACGGGGTGGCCGGGGCGAGCCAGCGTTCCAGCCGCTCGGGCTTCCCGGTGAGCGCCGGGAGCGCGGAGAGTTCCCCGGCGAAGAGGAAGGCCCGGGCGGCGTAGCGGGCCTCGCCTCCCTTCACCTTCAGTGTGGTGGCCTTCCCGCCCTCGATCTCGAGGCCGGAGACCGGCGTGGGCTCCCCCTCGCCGCCGAGCAGCTCGCCGCGCGACTCGGCGATGCGCCGGCGCAGCAGCGCGGCGATGGCGGCCTCCCCTCCGGCGGTGCGCAGCGTGCCCTGCAGCGCGCCTCCCAGCGTGCGGGCCAGCCCGAGCGGGGAGGGCGGGCCGTCGAGGAAGGCCAGGAACGGCCAGGCGGCGCGGAGGGCCGAGGCGAGCGGGTGGTCTCCCAGGTCGGCGAGCGGGTCCGGCGCCCGCGTGCCGCCCGTGGGCGAGAGCTTCCTGGAGCGGTGGAGCCGAAAGCGATCGACGAGGCCGCGCGGGGGAACCGGCGGGAACGCCGCCAGGAGCGGTTGCTCGGCGTGGAAGGCGGCGCGCGCGGCGGAGATGGCCGCGTCGAGGCGGGGCGCGTCGTCCGGCCACTCCCGGCGCAGCTCGGCGCTCCGCTCGCCCTTCGACGCGGGGAGGTCCACCCGGTGGCGCGGGAGCAGGATCTGCAGGGCGGGGCGGGCCGGCTCGAGGAGGCGCGCGGCGTCGGTGGCGAGCCCGAGCTCGACCAGGATGGCCTCGGCCGCCGGGAGGGACCGCAGGGTGGGGACGACGGCCGGTCCCCAGGGGATCCGAAAGCCACCGTCCTCGTACCCCGTCCCGATCCCCTCGTGATCGACGTGGAGGACCCGGTAGCCGCGGCGGGCCAGCAGCGCCCCGGCGGCGACGCCGCCCAGCTGCGACCCGATCACGCAGACGTCGTAGGCGCGCCGGACCG
>CAIQRS010000122.1 GCA_903874275.1 uncultured Anaeromyxobacter sp. | reverse complement strand
CGCCCGCGCAGACGACGCGGCGAGCAAGGCGCGCGCCGCAGCGGGGGAGGGCTCCTGGCACAGCCCGTCCTTGACCACGGAGACGGTCACCGGGCCGAACGGCGTCGTCACGACCGCCACGGCGCTCCGGGCCAACGCGCTGTGGGGCATCACCGACAGGAAGGTCGCGGAGATGGTCGTCCCGGGCGTGGTTGCGCTGCGGGGCTGGGGAATCGCGAGCAGCTTCGCCATCGAGGCCCCGGGCGGCTGGATCGTCATCGACACGGGCGATTCCACGCGCGCAGCGGCCGAGATGCGGGAGATGCTCGAGCGAACGCTCGGCAAGAAGATCAAGGTCGCGGCCATCCTGTTCACGCACTGGCACTATGCCGACGGGACCGCGTCGTGGCTGGACGCGGGAACCGAGATCTGGGGCCACGAACACCTCGACCGCAACCGGCAGGCCTCCACCGGGGTCAGCGTCCTGAGCGGCGTGACCCAGGCGCGGGCGGTGGCCCAGTTCGGGGTCTTTCATCCCCTCACGGGCCCGGACGCCTTCCCCAACCTGCTCGGGTTCACGCCGGAGAAGCTCCTGGCCGAGTCGAGCTACCAGCCGCCCACCCATCTCTTCGAGAACGGCAGGATCCTCGACCTCGTGATCGCCGGCGAGCCCGTCCAGGTCGCGCCCAATCGCTCGGACGCGTCCGACAGCGTGGGCTTCTACTTCCCCCGTCACCGTCTGCTCGTGACGAACGTCATGGCGACGGAGAGCGTCTTCAACATCTACACGCTCCGGGGCGGGCGGTACCGCGACCCCGTGACCTTCGTCGACGACGCGCGCTGGATCGAGGGAAAGAACGCCGGGATCCTCCTCGACATCCACGGACCGACCCTCAAGGGCGAGAAGGCCGTGCGGGAGGCGGTCGAGCTGTCGGTCGACCAGGTCCAGCTCATCCACGACCAGACCCTGCGCCTCATCGCCCGGGGCATGGACGGGAAGGAGGCGGCCGAGAACCTCTACATGCCGCCCCACATGCGCGACGGGCGCGAGACGTACGGGCAGGTGGAGAGCCACGTCCGCCAGGTCTTCAACGGGAACATCGGCTGGTTCGGAGGGGACGTCTACGAGATCAATCCGCTCGCGCTGCGCGAGGAGGCCGCCCGGACCGTCGGGATGATGGGTGGCCCCGATGCGGTGCGGAAGGCCGCCGCCTCGGCGGCCCGGAAGGGCGGGCTCGCGAACTGGCGCTGGAGCCTCAAGCTCACCTCGCTCCTGCTGCGGCTCGACCCCGCGGACGTGGGCGCCCGGAAGACCCGCGCCACCGCGGCCCGCGCCCTCGGACAGCGGACCGACTCCGCCAACGCGCGCGGGTTCTACATCACGGAGGCGCTGCAGCTCGAGGGCCGGATGATGGCCGAGGGCCGACCGGTGACGGTGGACGAGATCCGGGTCTTCGTCGGGACGCCGACCGCCGGGCAGCTGGCAGCGGCGTCCGTGGAGGAGAACTTGCAGTTCGTTCGCTACCTCGTGGATCCGCGAAAGGCCGACGGGAAGCGGCAGGCGTTCACCATCGCCGCCGAGGGCGATCCGCGGATTCGCCGGCTCGAGCTGCGCAACGGGGTGCTCGTGATCACGGAGGCGGGCGCGAAGGGCGCCGCGCACGTCGAGGTTTCGCGGCGCGAGCTGGCCGACTTCGTCCTCGGGAGGAGATCCACCCCAGCGGCGGGCGACCCGCTGGCCGAGCTCGATCGCTCTCTCGATCGCGGCCACCTCCTACCCCCGTCTGCCCGACCTCCGGCCGCGCTCCAGCCCGGGGACAAGGCCAAGTCCCTCGAGGTCCTGCAACACTGACGCTGCCAGGGGATCGCAACATGAGCTCGACTTCGGCGTCGTCATCGGCTTCGGCTACGACGACTCCCAGCTCGCGGAGCGGCGCCACCCGACGGCCGAGGAGCTCGACGCCGTCTCGACCGACCTTCCGATGATCGTGATCCACCAGTCCGGACACCTGCACGCGCTCAACACCAAGGAGCTATAGATGGCCGGCATCGACGCGTCGACGGAGGACCCCCAGGGCGGGGTCATCCGCCGGAAGCCCGGCACCCGGGAGCCCAGCGGGGTGATGGAGGGCACGGTCCTCATCCGGAAGCCCTGCTCGTCCCCGAATCGGGCGGGTTCATGAACGGGCCGTACGTCGGCCGCGCCTACCGCAATGGCCTGCGCATCGGGGGCGTGAAGCTCACCCTCGGCGCCTCGCCGCAGGGCCGGACCGCCTGGCTGTCGCAGCCCTATCTGAAGCCGCCGGAGGGTGGTGCCCCGATCATCGCGTCGAGCCGATCGTGGCGCTCAAGGCCATGACGCTGTGGGCCGCGTACCAGCACTTCGAGGAGAAGAGCAAGGGCTCCATCGAGATCGGCAGAAGTTGGCCGACATCAAGGTCCTGGAGACGATCAAGAAGGGGAAATCGATCTACCGTCTCGACCCGACGAAGACCGGGGAGAACGCGACGCGGTGCATGGAGTCGAGCCGTTGCTCCGAGCGGTTCGCCGCCTTCCGGGCGAACTCGCCGCTGGCCGAGCGGCTCGGCCCCGCGCCGCACGTGCACCAGGAAGGCGAGCCCGCGCGATCACGCGGGGAACACCCTCGACCAGTCGCGGGCCATCGAGATCACCGTCCACCCGAGCCGGTCGGCGACGCTGGTGATCGGCTCCTGCTCCTTCAGCGTGCCCGACACGCTCTCGTAGGCGAACTCCCGCTCGCGGTCGTCGTGGTGGAGAAGGAGGGCCAGGCCAGGTCGGTCACCGGCAAGCGCCCACTCCAGCATCTCCCGGTCGCCGGCCGAGTTGCCGGCCGCCAGGATCGGCCGCCGGCCGAGCTGGGACTGGATGTTGGTCACCTTCGCCTCGCCCTCGTTGGCGCCGCCGATCACCCCACCGGTTCGCAGGAGCACGGGGCGCCCGTCGGGCCGGCGGATCAGCTCGTAGCGAACCTGCGTCCCCACCACGCACTCCGGCGGAACGCCGTACAGGTCGGCGCTGACCGCCCGCAGGAACTCGGTGCCACCGCCGGACACCAGGTAGATGGTGAAGTCCCGCCGCCGGAGCTCGTCGAGCAGCTCGAGCATGGGCTGGTACCTCGTCCCCGGGGCCGGCACGCCCAGGGTGCGGTGGCGCACCCGCGCCATGAAGTCGCGCGCCGCGGCCGTGAAGACCTCGGGCTCGATGCCGGCGAACAGCTCGACGAGCGCGAGGGCCACGCGCTCCATCCCGAGCTCGCCGATGGCGGCCATGTCGAGGTTCAGCACCGCGGCCAGCTCGGGCCGCTCGAGCAGCGCCGGGTTCGACTCCGCCCGGCGGCGCAGGGTGTCCTCGAAGAAGTCGAACTGCACGTAGGTGGGCTTCTCGCACCACAGCGTGCCGTCGTTGTCGAAGGCGGCCACCCGGGCCTCGACGGGAAGGGCCTCGGCGGCAGCCAGGAAGGCCACGACGGCGTCGCGGGTCCGGCCAGGGTGCCACGAGGGGAGCAGGGCGGGCGGGGTCATGGCCTGGGCTCCCGTCAGATGAGCCAGCGGATGTTGAAGGCGAGCATGTTCATGACGGTGCCGGAGTACTGCCCCTCGAGCGTCCCGGCGAGCGGGCCGCGGCTCTGGGAGAGCGGCAGGTTCCCGCCCACGATGAAGGTGTTGGCGAGTCCGAGCTGCACGGCCTCCGAGACCATCCACTGCGCGCCCAGCGAGAACCGCCACGCGGCGCCGACGGGGGTGAACACGGTGCGGTCGGCGTCGTTCATCATGGAGCTGTCGAAGGCGAATCCGCCGGAGAACGTCCACTGCGGCACGGCCTTCCACTGGGCTCCGGCCGCGAAGTGCCAGGTGTTCTTGTAGGGAATCGAGGTGGTCAGGTTGGTCGGGTTCGCGGTGTTGACGCTCACCTCCACCTCGCCGAACTGGGACCAGCTCTCCCAGCCGAGGTCCGCCATCACCGCCCACTCGGGCCCGATCTCCTGCCGCGCGCCCAGCATGAGCCGGTTCGGAAGCGTCACGCCCAGGTCGAGCTTCGCGTCGCGCAGCCCCGTCAGGCGCAGGGCGGCGTCGAGACCGGGCCCGAGGTCCGTCCAGGAGGGCGTGGACGAGAAGGGGAGGTAGACCTGCGAGAGCCAGGTGAACCCGATGCGTGTGCCCTTCACCGGCTCGACGAGGACGCCCAGGTTGCCCCCGACGCCGAAGGTGTCGCCGTTCGTCTCCACCTGTCCGTCGGCGAGGCTGGGAAGGATGTTGTTCACCGCCATGGTGGCGCGCTTGATGCCCCACATCAGATTTAGGCCCCCGCCCACCGAGATCCAGTCGTTGATCTTGTACGACGCGGTGGGGAGGAAGCTGACTCCGATGAGCATCCCCTTCTGGCCGTAGTAGCGCCCCACCCAGCCCGGGTCGTACTGCACCGCCGAGCCGAAGTACTGGGCGACGCCCAGGCCCACGCGAACCCTGGGCGCCACGTCGGCCACGAAGAAGAGGCTTCCTCCGGGGAGGACGCCCACGGCGTTTCCGCCGTTGCCGCCGGAGGGGGTCGTTCCCGGTCCCGGGGAGAAGGTGAAGTTTCCGTAGAGCAACTGGGCGCCCACGAGGAGTTCGTGCTTCTCGAGCAGGGACATCCCGGCGGGGTTCGTGAAGAGCGTCTCGGCGTCGCCGGCGCGCGTGGTGTAGCCGGCCGAGGCGAGCCCCACGCTCGGCGTGCCGATCTCGTACAGGTAGAAGCCGGCCGCCCGGGAAGCCCCTGGTGCGGCGAGCAGAAGGACGGTGACGGCCATCGTGACGCGGTTCATGAGTTCCCCCCCGGTGTGTCCGACGCACCTAATCCCCAGGTTCCACGACGGCAAGCGCTCCGCGATGCGGCGCCTGGCAAGGAGGACATTTTCGAAGGCAGGTGGCGAATTCGGCCGCCGCGCTTAAGAATGACGTTCCACGGGGGAGGGGCTCGCTTGAGGGAGTTGCGCCGCGCTGCGTCAGTCACGGTCCTGGCCGGGTTGCTCTGGGCCGCCCCGGCCCGCGCCTGGATGTGGTGCGAGCACCGGGACATCGCGGTGACCGCCATCCAGGGGCTGCCGCCCGCCGAGCGGGCCCAGCTCGAGGCGCTCTGGGCCAGCCTGAAGAAGGAGGCCGGGCCACAGCTCTGCCCCACGCTGGTGAACCCCGGGGCCGCGCCGCGGAGCGCCTTCGGGGACTGGAGCGGCATCTGCCTCGACTTCCCGTCCTACCCGGCCATGGGCGGCGACCACGCCTGCTCCACGGGAGAGCTGCGGGCGGTGACCGAGAGCGAGGAGTGGGGCCTGCGCGTGACGTGGGTCGCCGAGTGGTCGAAGAGGAGGTTCGCCGAGGCGCCGAACCAGGCCGCCCGGATCGACGCCTGGAACAAGTCGCACCTCGCCATGCAGTCCGTCGATCCGAGGTACCTCACCCGCGCCTCCTCCAACAACGCCCACTTCCTCGAGCCCCGGGAGCACGTCTCGGCCTCGGAGACGCTCGAGGCCTACGCGAAGCGGGCCCTCGCCCCGGACGCTGCCATCAACGCCACCGCCATCTACGTGCAGTACCACGCCATCGCCCTGCGGCTCGCGGCGCAGTGGCGCCTCGCCCCCGAGGCGGCCCGGCCCGACCTGGCGCGGCGGGCGCTGCTCGCGGAGGGCATCGCCCTCCACTTCCTGCAGGATTCCCTCTCCGCCGGCCACTACGCCGCGACCTGGGGCGACGCCGCCTGGCAGAAGGGAACCCACGACCTCTACTGCGTCCAGGGGCTCACCTCCAAGACCTGGGGCGGGGACCTCTTCGCGAGCCACGGGGACGCTCACATGACCGGCCACGACCAGGCGGTGGCGGGCGCCGTCATCGGTCGCAGCCTGTCCCAGCTCGCCGGCGCCGCCAGCGGGACCGTTGCCGTCTCCGGCGAGCCGTCCACGAAGGCGGAGCGCGAGCTCGAGGAGCTCAACTTCTGCTCCGTGCAGACCCTGCCGGCGATGCCGGCCAACCCGGTGGCCTTCTCGGCCGCGCTGGTCACGCTCCGGGACTCGCCCATCCCCTCCGGGGACCAGGACGACATCCACCCGCCGCGCGCCCGCGCGGACATCGGCTTCTTCGGGGGCGTCGTCGCCGGCATCGGCGCCGGGCCCGCCTGGGGTGGTTTCGACACCAGCGCGGGGTGGCGCTTCCGCAGCGAGCTCGAGGTCGGCGCCCGCTTCGGCTATGGGCTCCAGGGCGTGGTCACGACGAACATGGACGGCCAGCTCTGGGCGCAGGCGTCCTTCGTCTCCGATCCGGCGCAGCTCGACGCATCCTGCCCGGGCTGCCCGGGCGGGGCTCGCAGCAACCAGGCGCTTCCGCGGGTTCCGGCCCGCTCCGCCCTGAAGCTCGTCTTCCGCATGCCGTACTACGTCCTCCCGTTCGATCTCATCTTGCTCGGCCCGGTGCTGTTTCTCGCGTCGCCGGTGGCGGCGCAGGACGTGGTCTTCCGGGCCAGCGGCGGCGGCCTCTGGACGCTGCAGCGCCCCATCTCGACCTCGCTCGGGACCTTCCAGTTCATGGCCGGGCGGGAGGTCGGGTTCGCGCTGTGGGGCGCCGGGGACCCGAACCAGTTCGTGGCCACGCCCGCCGACGGGCAGACGCTGCTCGTGGACTTCCGGCAGCTCGAGCTCGACTTCCCCGTCTTCGAGTACGCGCCGCCGCGGGCCTTCGCCACCACGCTCGCGCTGGCGGCGCAGGTGCAGCTGGGGTTCAGCGTGCAGCTCGCACCCACGGCCTGGCTGCCCCAGCAGAACAACGCGCCCTACTCCGGGCTCGGCGCGAGCTGGTTCGTCTACCTCCGCCTGAGGCTCGACGCCCGCAAGTACTTCGGTGGCTCCCCGGAGGACGCTTGGGGGAACTGAGGGCGAGGCCGATCGTGACTGACGTCCCGCCGACCCTGCGGACCGGGATCGCGACCCTCGTCGCCATCCTCGCCTCGATGTCCCCGGTGCTGTCCCGCGCGGCCGACGAGGCCAGCAGGGAGAGCACCGTCATCCTGGTCCAGCAGACGCCCAGGCCGATCCGGGAAACGCCCGCCTGGGCCTATCCCGAGCGCGGCCTGACCTTCTTCCCCGACGGGCCCGGCCCGGGCAAGGACCGGTGGAGCGTCGGCGGGATCTGGCAGATCGCCCCCATGTTCACGGCCAGCTACATGCGCGGGCTCGGCGCCGGGTTCAGCGTGGACGCACGCCTGCAGACCATCCTCGTCTTCAACCAGCTCGCCGTGGGCGGCCAGTGGGCGCTCCAGGCCGGGCCCTTCAGCCTGGGCGTGATGGCCCATGTGGGCGGCTTCCTCGGGACGCTGGGAAAGCTGTTCGTCGCCACGTCCGAGTTCGACGCCATCGGGTGGGGCGCCCAGCTCATGCCGGGCGCGCAGGCCGGCATCCAGGTCACGAAGAACTCCTGGCTGACGCTCCAGTACGAGGCCTACGTCTCCCTCTACCAGGCGACGAAGCTCGGAACGCTCACCCTCACCCAGGGTGCGGCGAGCTACGCGGGATTCGGGCTCTCCCTGGTGATGGAGTACTCCCCGAAGAAGGAGGGGGTCTTCTACTACGGCGTCGCGCTCTTCAACACCGCGGCCAACTATCCCATCTGGTTCAACGTCGAGACGGGCGGGTCGGTCGATTCCTTCGACTCCCAGAGATTCTGGTACCTCGGTCTCCTGGCTGGCTATGAGTTCTGATCTTCGAGTCCTCGCGGTGGGCATCCTGGCCCTGGGCACCGTCGCCTGCGTGTCGCAGCAAGGAGCGCCGCCCACGTTCCCCGATGGCGGACTCGTCGGTCGGTCGACCCCACCGCCGAATCCGTGGTCGCTCCAGAACGCGCTCGACGGCGTCTACGACACCTCGAGCCGCTTCGGATCGAACGTGGTGGTCCACTCCAGCCAGTGGGGCGGCGTGAATCCAGGGGAGGGCATGAAGGGCTCGGTCTCCATCCTCGCCGGGGACCACTTCGCCTTCGCCGTCCTGCAGCCGGGTTGCTTCCGGGACACCACCGGGGAGACGCCGGTCACCCGCCTGGTCCTCGAGGGCTACTGGCGATACCTCGACCAATCGGATCCCGACCCGGCGTCGACGGGCCTCATCCGGCTCTTCGTCGGGCCCGCCTCCATCGTCCAGTACGTCTGCGGCGCGGAGCCCTGGAAGCCGGAGAGCGGTCCCGGTGACCCGCGCCAGGCGCCGGCCGATCGCCCCTCGTTCACCGGCGCCACCGGCGGGGGGAACGACGTGCCGGGCCTCCCCATCGACATCACCTGGAGCCGGCCGCGCAAGAGCCGGCTCAACGCCGAGGGCAGGAGGACCTTCTTCGTGGGCGCCCGCCAGGGAGGGTGCAAGAGCAGCGACAACTGCGGGGTCTCCGGCAACACCCCCGGGGGGGCCATCCTGGCCGCCCAGCTCGGCGCCGACTACCTCGAGATCGACGTCCGCCTCACCAAGGACCAGATCCCGGTCTTCCTCCACCAGGGGCTCTTCCCGGGCTCCGTCCAGGGGATCTTCTGCACCGGGTGGGTCGAGGACTACACCTACGTCGAGCTGCTCTCGATCTGCAGGCTCCGGAATGGTGAGGTCATCCCGCGGGTCGCGGACATGCTGGAGTTCATCTACACGCGGACGAACCTGCCCACCTGGCTCGACAGCAAGACCTCGGACGTCATCGTGCCGGTGAGCCAGATCCTGAAGACGCTCTCCACGACCATCGTCGCCTGCCCCACCGGCGTTCCGCCCCCCGGATCGCCCGTCGGGACGAAGTGCCTCTTCCCCGGCAGCGCGCCGGTGTGGGAGCGGGGCATCATCTCCCTGCCGTCCTCCGAATTCGTGACCGCCTACCAGCAGGCGCGGGCGGCGGGGCAACTGGCGCCGAACCAGCACTGCCTCGTCGAGCAGGAGCCCTCCGCCGTCGTCGGCATTCCCTGCGTCGCCTGGAAGCCGCGCTACACGCTCGGCCCGATGGCGAGCGAGATGCAATCGCTGCAGGAGCAGGGCTTCTTCACCGGCTACTGGACCATCAACGACCCGGGCACGATGGACGCCTTCCTCACCGCGGCGGTCCCGAACGGGATCCTCACCAACCGTCTCGGGCTCCTGAACCAGCGATTCGAGATGGTGGGGACCACGCCGCCGAACACGCCGTACCGGGTGAGCACCCCGTGAAACATCTCGTCCTCGTCGCCGCGCTTCTCGTGAGCTTCGCCGCCCGGGCCGATGGGCCTCCCGCGGCCGAGGAGGACGACGAGCGCT
Organism: uncultured Anaeromyxobacter sp.; assembly: GCA_903874275.1. GTDB lineage: Bacteria > Myxococcota > Myxococcia > Myxococcales > Anaeromyxobacteraceae > CAIOAK01. The sequence continues at coordinate 11,696 of CAIQRS010000122.1, read as the reverse complement.
TCGTCTGGGAGATGGACCTCTTCGCCGGATACGGCCAGCTCGCCTTCCCGAGCCAGGACATCGTCGGCGCGGTCTGGGCGAACGGCGGCCCGGCCTTCGCTCTCGGCTTCGCCTACCGGGGGCCGCACCTCACGCACCCGTTCGTGGACATCTCCTACATCCCGATGCGCACCAGCGCCGGGTACGTGAACGTCGACGTGCCCGGCGGCTCACGCACGCTCTTCGTGACCAACTCCACCTTCGCGCTCGGCCTGGCCATCGGGCCGGGCTGGGACATCGACTGGTTCCGCGTCCGGGTGGGGGTGGGGCTGTACGACGTGTTCGTGAAGACCGACGCGAGCGGCCAACCGAACACGGTCTCGCAGTTCGGGATCGGATTCCTCGCCAGCCTGGGCGCCATGGTGTGGCGCCCCGATCCGTTCGCCCTGGGCGTCGAGGCCCGCCTGGTTGCCCTGACCTTCCCGACCAACGGGATCTACAAGACCATGTGGTCCGCCGGCCTGACCGGGCGCTGGGACTTCGTCCGGAACTAGATTGGCACAGGATCCTCCATGCGCGACCGTCCCCGGTGTCCCGTCCTCTCGATCGCAACTCTTCTCGTCCTCGGCCTCTCCGGCTTCGAAGTCCACGAACGGCCGGACCTCGCTCCCTTCGGCGTGGTCGGGTACGAGGATCCCGAGGGAAAGCAGCACCGCCAGCAGTCCGGCTCGACGCATCATGACTTGCTCCTCGGCGCTGTACTCGAGCATCCAGGGATGAACTGACGGGAGGTCAATCCCGCATTCGACGACGCGCTCCAGGTACCCGTCACGGCGGTTGTCCCGACGCCGGAGGCAACCCGGGCCTCTGAGCCCTACCTGCGACTATTGCCCGGCGGAGCCGGCGGCGGCTGACCCGAGGGAGGACGGGCGGGCGGTGGCCGCTGGCTTCCGGAAGGCGGCCGCGGGGGCGGAGGGCCCCATCCGCGCGGCGGAGGCTGGTGGTACCAGGGGCGGCCGCGATAGTGCGCTCCCCAGTAGGGCCCGACCGAGAACGTGACCATCGGGACCCCGAAGCGTGGGCCGGAGTTCATGATCAGGACCTGCTGGCCATTGAACGGCATCGCCAGGAATCGCCCGTAGACCCACCCGCGGTTGAATCCGAAGGCGACGTCGCACCAGTGCCAGCCGTTCAAGCACCCGAAGACCGTGACGGGCGTGCCACCCTGCAGCCAGGAGACGAGCGGGAAGCTCCGGTCGGGCCCTGCGCGCAGGTTGACGGCCGCCGTGGTGAAGGCCTGCGTCGTGGGGATCGGCCGCGTGACCACGACCTGCGCGAGCGGTTCCATGGGCAGCAGCGCGGCCGCAACGAGGAGTGTTCGCCTCACCCATGCCGTCCGACCGAATCTGGTCCGTTCCATGGACTCACCCCTCTGGCAGTTGGACCCAGGAGTCTATCCGAACGCCCTGCCCCTGCGCTTCGCTGAGCCGAGGGGGGCACGCCGCGCCCTCGAGGCTTGGCCCTCGTGAAACTGCGGCTTACACCCCATCAGAACGCTTCGGGCCTTGCCAACGGCCAGCCCTTCCCATCGCTGGGATCGCGTGACAAGCCGGTCCAGAACGGCGACGGCAGCACCGACCTCTTCCTGGGACCGAAAGCTCCAGAGGGCAAGGAGAAGAACTGGCTCGCCACCGCGCCCGGAAGAGGGTACTTCGCCGTTCTGCGGCTCTACGGGCCGACCGAGCCGGCGCTCGCGAAGACCTGGAAGCCGGGCGACTTCGAGAAGGTGATCTGAGGCTGTCCGGTCCCTTGGACCGGGGAACCATCGACGCGGAGATCCAGCGCTCCCGCGAGGGGCCTGACCGTGGCCGGGAGGCGAAGGGTGGGGGCGCCCGGAGGGGACACCGAGGGTGCGGGTCAGGGTACCTGGAACTTCACGGGCCCCTAAAGCAGGTTCGACAGCAGCCTCGCCCCGGAGTTCCGGAAGCGCCGCGCGCGGGACCAGCCCCGCACCTCCTCGAGGGTGAGCTCGCGGCAATCCCGAAGGTCGTCCAGGAAGAGCCGTTCCGATATCCGGGCCACCTTCTCGTCGTAGACCCAGATCATCAGTTCCTTGTTGATGCGCAGGGACCGCATGTCCAGGTTGAGCGTCCCGATGGAGCAGACCTCGCCGTCGACGGTGAGCGCCTTCGCGTGGAAGAACCCCTTCTCCCAGAGCCAGATGCGCACCCCGGCCAGGAGGAGCCGCTCGAAGTAGGACTCGGCGGCCCACCACGGCACGTTCTTGTCCGGCCAGGCCGTGGTCATGAAGTCCACCTGCACGCCGCCCGCCGCCGCGTTGATGAGCACGTCGAGGGTGGTCTGGTCCGGCACCAGGTACGGCGACTGGAGCTGGACCCGGCGGCGCGCCCCCGAGATTGCGATCTGGTGGGCCCGGGTCGCCGAGTTCCACGGCTCGTCGAAGCCCTGGTGGATGGTCTGCACCATCGTCTCGCCCGCAGGTAGGGACGCGTCCGGGTAGTAGCCGGGCAGGAACAGGTCCTCGCCGAAGACCTCGTACCAGCGCATGTCGAACAGCTTCTCCAGATCCGCGACCCCGGGTCCGGTGATCCGGATGCCCGTGTCGCGCCAGGCCGGGAACCTCTTCCCTCCGTCGATGTACTCCTGGCCGACGTTGAACCCGCCGGTGTGCCCGATCTCCGCGTCGATGACGGTGATCTTGCGGTGGTTCCGGTAGTTCACGCGGGCGATCTGGGAGATGTCGGAGCCGACCTGCGCCCCCGCCTTGCGCAGCCCATCGAGCTCGACCTTCGAGTACATGATGCAGCCGACGAGGTCGTTCAGGATCCGCACCTCGACCCCCGCGGCGAGGCGATCCAGGAGGACCCGGGTGATGCGCGCGGTGAGCTCGTCCTTTCCCCAGATGAAGTAGTTCATGTGGATGAAGCGCTTCGCCGAGGCCAGGTCGGCGAGCAGCACGTCGAAGTACTCCTGCCCGGAGCCGTAGAGGTCGCAGGTCCGGACCGGCAGGACGGGCACGCCGAGCTTCCGCTCGGCCACAAGGGCGATGCGCGCGTGCTCGCGCGGGAGCCCGGCCACGAACTGCCGGGACCGCGCCGCATGGGGCGCGTACACCGACGGCATGAAGCGTCCGAGGATGCCCCGAAGCCGCCGGGTGGCCGGGGCCCTCTGGATGTTGCTCGGCCAGTCGCGCCCGAAGAGGAAGTAGACGAGGAGCCCCAGGAACGGGAGCGCGAAGAGGACGAGCAGCCAGGCCAGGGAGGCGGTGGGCTCGCGGTCCTGGGAGATGACCAGGATGGACACGCCGACCCAGTAGACGACGACGGCGAGGTCGATGAGCGCCCAGATGTTGATCGGCAGGTCCGTCATCGCAGATTTCCCTCCAGAGGCGGGACCATATCCCCCCCACTGGAGACGGTCACGAGGAACCGCGGGAAGGCGATCACGGACTCCGCGGGGTTCTCGCTTCGTGAAAACGCCTGCCGACCGGATCCACGGCACCGGTGGCGACCGCGCCGGGCGCGGCCGAGACCCCGCGGTTTATCGGGATTGCTTCCACTCTCTCTACCCAGTGAGCCCTGGAACCCTCTTCGAGGACATCGACAACGACCGCAAAGCGCGGAGGCGCCTCTAGCGAGCTCAAAGGCGTGCATCAACTGAAGGTGACGACGCGCACTACTGCTGGAAGCAATAGAGACGAAACAGGTTGTCACAGAGAAGCGCCTCGAACTCTGTAGTCCAACGAGCGTCTGTCGCTGTCGAAGAACCCACGGTCCCTTGGTAGCTCACGGGGTCACCGGACCAGTTACGGCAGTGCGCCAACACGACGCCCCATTCATCCGATCCTGTCCAGACTCCCGATCCCGCTTCGTCCACCCTGCCGTCCTCGAAGACGTTGATCGGCGCGAGAATGCTCCCGGATAGAAGTCCTCCGGGAACTGGGTACCCGCTGGTGGCGACGATGACGCCGTCGGGCCGGACATAGTAGGCATCGGCGATGATCTCGGCGGCATCGCTACGGTCAGTGCTGACGAACGCCATGTAGGTGCCCGCCGAGAGCCTCCCGGCAGTGATCTGGGGGTCGGCCAGGGCCTGGCACTTGGCGTCCGCGCCATCGATGCCCCCGAGGTTTCCGTCGTAGCTGGCGGACGTGAGGAACACGGTCTTGACGGTGATGTCCGTTATGGCGGTTCCGTAGACCTTGCCTGTGAAGGTGAATGAGGTCCCGGTAGGGTTCGCGAAGGCCCAGAATGCCGCCACGCCGCCCGACCCGCCGAGGGTGGGGTAGTACCAGAGCCCCATCCCATAGTCGGTGAGTCCGCTCGGCAGGGTCGCGTTGTTGCACCCGCCGTTGCCGGTGGCCGGTGTCATCGACTGAATCTGCGCGTAGACGTCCTTGTACAGGGCCGTCTCGACGTACGGATCGCCCTTGATGCGGACGGACACGCCGAGGCTATCCATGCCCCCGGAACAGTCTGTGCCGGCCGTTGGCGTCGCCCCGCCGTCGTTGGCGACGCTGACCCCGGTGATCTCGGCCAGGGCTCTCGGGCCACCGGGCCCGTGGATGTCGTCCGCCCGGATGGTGACCGTCCCGTTCCGGGTGTCCACCGCCCCCGTGAAGGTGGCCAGGAGGACCTTGCCTGCGGGGACGGCTGGAGCGGTGGGAGCCGAGCCCGACGAGCAGGCCGCGACGAGGCCGGCGAACAGCGCGACGATCGCTTCACGCTTCGTGGAAATCATGTCGCCTCCTCTCCCTTGCTCTGGCTACCCGATCACCCCGCCACCGTCGGGCCCGGAGCCGGTGAAGAGCGTGGCCCGGGAGACCGCCCGCTTCTTCTCGATGCGCGGGGGGCGGTAGGTTCTCGGCGCCTGGCGGTCCCCGGGCTTCTCGGCCTCTACCTGCTTCGCGACCGGCACGCTCTTCTTCATGGCTGGACCCGCATGAGCAGGGAGTTGGTGCTGTCCACGGCCCACATGTACCCGCCGCCGCTGGCGCACTGGTGCGGCGTCCCGGGTGTCAGGATCTCCCAGATCTCGCTCTCCACCGTCGGGTTGGCGACAGGGGTGAACCGACCCAGGGCGTCCGTGGGGCTCGCGGCCACGTACCAGACGGCCCCGTCGACCCCCGGACAGAGCCACGCCGCCAGGGTCGTCGAGACCTTCGAGGCATCGGAGGTCGTGGTGTCGACCTTGCAAATGTACCGGGAGTCGCTGGTGACGTAGTACATGTTCCCATCGGGCCCGAGCACGATCTGGTTGGGCCCCTCGCAGCCGGGCACGGTGACCGTGCCGACCGCACCCCAGGTAGACGGGTCGGAGGACAAGTGCATCGAGATGAGCTTATCGTCCGGAAACGTCACGTAGATCGTCGAAAGGGCGGCCTCGAAGCCAGGGCCGATGGCGAGCCCGGATGGACGCCCCATCCATAGATAGTAGGATTGGACGGAGGGCGGAGATCCGGCCGCGATCCACCCCAGATACTGGCTGGCGCTGGTGACGAACCAGGCCCGATCGGAGTTGCCAGGATCGGCGACGATCTGGATGTCGGTGTTGGACCCGAAATCCGTCAGCCTCACGTCCGCTCCACCCGTGAGGTTGGCGTCGAAGTAGCCGACGTGGTTCTTCCCGTCCGCGGCGCCCGTCACGTACCAGAACCATTTCGCCGGCGTCGTCGCGATGGATAGCGCCGTGTCGGGCAGGGCCCGCGCGGACGTCGCCACGAGCGTGCCGCTGGAGTTCACGCGGAAGAGGCGGAAGTCCGAGGTTCCAGCCCCGTAGTAGACGACGTCCCCGTCGATCGTCGCGATGGCCAGCCCCGAGGGTGGGCTCGCGACGGACAGGTCGTCGACCTTCGCGGCGACGATCCGTCCGTGAAAGGTGAAGCTCGCCGTCGTCGTGAGGTTGAAGATCCACGTCTGGGTGACATCCGGCGCCCAGGGCTTGAGGGCCCCGTACGACCAGAGCCCGTAGTCGTTGCTCATGCCGGCCGGGGCCGGGACGGGGTTGCACGCCTCGTCCCCGGTGACCCCTCCCATGTCGGTGATCTCGGCGTAGACGCCGCTGAGCCACGTCGGGTCGAGTTGGGAGGTCACCGTCACCTCCGCTCCCCAGGTCGGGATCTCCCCGCACCCACGGTCCGTTGGCGTGAGATCGAACCACTCCCCGGAACTCGTCACGGTGACCTCGCCCGGCGAGGGGATCACGAGGGGACCCGCGCGGATGACCTGCGCGGCGAGCGTGGGCTCGGAGCGAAGGGTGACCGTCCTCGCCGCGGGATCGACCACGCCCGTGAAGTAGGCGAGCGTGAGCCCGCGCGGCTCGGGGGAGGTGTCGACGGCCTTCTCGGACGCGCATCCGGCGGCCACGATGGCCACGACGACGAGCAGTCTCTTCATCGGGTTATCCCTCGCCCGTGCGTCCGTCCCCCAGGCGGCGCGCAGCGTCGAATCCAGTCTCGGGGATCGACGCTAGCATCACCGCGGGCGGACCATTGGCGCCTGCGATAGGCAGACCCATTGGGGACCGTGGATAGGGCCTCGAGCCTGTAGACCCGATCCGGGCCGCCCCCCGAGGACCACGCCCGCGACCCGTGGCCGGGCTCCCAGGCTCCACGGCTCGTCCGGCACTAGCCCCCTTCACGGAAGGTGAGGTGGCGCGAGGTGGCATTCCGGGACGGGCCTAAGGAGAAGTGGCCTCGACCCCCGGAAAACGCGCCACCCCAAATGCCACCCCGGGCCGAAATCGGAATGCCACCCCAGGCCCCCGGACAAAGAAAAACCCCCAGAAACCTTGAGATTTCTGGGGGTCGATAAGTCGGGGCGACTGGATTTGAACCAGCGACCACTTGCACCCCAATCCTGCCCGCACTGTGAGTCAAGCCATGCAGGGTCTCGCAAGTCTTCGCAATCCGGGGAGGTTTCGGAGGAAGCATTTTCCGTGCCTTCGCCAGGTTTGGGAGAGTTTCGCCGATCGTTTCATGCACCGGTAATGCAAGAAGATGTCACTGGCGGTGCGGATTCCCTGCTCACCGTCAAGGAGGTGGCCCGGCGTCTCAAGGTCTCGCCGGCGACGGTGTATTCGCTCTGCGAGTCGGGGCGACTGGCGCATGCAAGAGTCTCGACGCACGCCATCAGGATCGCCGACGGCGACCTGGATCGCTTCTTGCGGAACTGCGCTGGCCACCGTTGAGCCACTTGGGGCGGCGGCCGTCCGGCGGCGGCAGCGTACGTGGAGGCGACCTGCAGCGGCAGGCGGGCTACACTGGGCACCATGGCCGAGAACCCCTACAAGGTGAGCGACCCGACGCTGGCGGAACTGCTCCGCCGGCTCGTTCCGGCCTACCGGCCGGAGCGGGTGTACCTCTTCGGCTCCCGGGCGCGCGGCGAGGCCGGGCCGGACAGCGACTACGACCTCCTGCTCGTCGTGCCGGACGACGCATCGGCCGATCGCCGGCGCTCCCGGCTCGCCTACGAGGTGCTGCGTGGGACCGGCGTCGCGGCCGACGTCCTGGTGTGCACCAGGAGCTGGTTCGACCGTCGCGAGGGTCTCAAGGCCTCGCTCCCCGGCACCGTCCTCCGCGAGGGGCGCCTCCTCCATGCCGCCTGACGACGCGAGACTCGAGGACGCGCGCGCCTGGATCGCAAGGGCCGAGCTGGACCTCCGGGCGGCGGATCTCGAGCTGGGCACGCCGGAGGCCGGGCTCTGGGGCGACGTGGCCTTCCACGCCCAGCAGGCCGCCGAGAAGGCGCTCAAGGCCTTCCTGGCGTTGCACGACGAGCCTTTCCGGAAGACTCACAGCATCGAGGAGATTGGCCGGGCGTGCACGGCAATCGACCCGGGGCTCGGCGAACTCGTCGACGCGGCCGCACCGCTCACCGAGTTCGCCTGGAAGTTCCGATATCCAGGCGACGTCAGCGACCCCACGCGAGAAGAGGCCGGGCGAGCCGTTGCGGTGGCGCGGAAGCTCGTGCTCGCCGTGAAGGGGCTCCTGGCCGCAGCGTAGGGCGTACGTCCGGAGCAAGAGACTTCGGAACGAGCCACCGTAGCAGTCTGCGTCCGGGCGCGTCGCCCGGGTCGCTCAAGCCTGCGCGTCGAGCTCGGCCAGGAAGACCGCCGGACCCACGATCCGGAGGCCCGCGTAGCCGTCGAGCGGCGTGAGGTGGCGCGTGTTGCCACTGACGACCCACCGGGCACCGCCGGCCAGCGCCGTCGCCAGGTAGACGTTGTCCGACGGATCGGCCTTCACCACGTCGACGGCGGGTAGGGGTTCACCGTGCAGCCCGCTCCGGGGGATTGGAGCCTGCACGCCCGCCACATCTGGGAAGTGGCGAGCGAGGAGAACCAGGCGGTGCATGAGTACGTCACCAACTGGCTTGCGTGGTCGTTCCAGCATCCGGGGGAGCGGGCCGGGGTCGCGTTCGTGATGCGCGGCGGGCAGGGCATCGGCAAGGGCATCCTCGCGCAATCGTGGCTGCGCATTTTCGGGGCGAACGGGCACCACATCGTCGATCCGGGGGATCTCGTCGGGAAGTTCAACGGGCGGCAGGCGTACAGCCTCGCGGTCTACGCGGACGAGGCGCTCTACGCGGGAGACAAGAAGATCGAGGGGGTCCTCAAAGCCCGCATCACGGAGAGTACGAAGCGGGTCGAGTGGAAGTTTGCAGACTCCGTGACCATGCGGAACCGCGACAAGATCATGATGGCAACCAACCATGATTGGGCGGTGCCGATGGATGCGGATGATCGGCGCTACTTCGTGACAGATGTGAGCCCCCGCTACAAGGGAAGGAAGGACTACTTCGATCCGCTCGTGCAGGCGTGCGCCGACCACAAGGTGCTTGGCGCTTGGCCGAATCTCACGGGGAGTGCATTGCGCTGCGCGTCTAGTCCTGGATCAAGATGAGGGTTCGCTCATGGTGGAGCAGGGAGGTGGCGAACGGCGGAGTGGGAGCGTCCCTCCTTCAAGCGACAGCGTCACCGACTCGCGGGGGACCGATCGCGGCAGGGGAGTGCCCGGTGGTCGGCGCGTCACGGTGCGTGGGCCACCGCCAGAAGGCTTCCGCGACCCGTGGCAGGGCAACACCGCAAACCGCATCTCCCCGCATTGGTCGCGGGCGATGCCGGAGGGTGAGCGGGGGAACTAGCTGGACGGCGAGATGTAGGAGCCCGTCCTTCAGCCCCGCGCCGTGTCCCCTGATCGGGCGGGCCACGCCTGGCCCACCCCGGATGACCGTCTGCCGGCGTTCCTTGCGATGGCTACTCTTGCGGTAGTCGTGCGCACCGGGGGTCGCGCTCAACTCGGAGGCGTACCCATGGCGAAGCGAACCCTTGCAGCCCTACTCGCAGTCGGACTTGCCGCGTGCGGCAGCAGCAGCGGGACTGCCGACCCGCCGGCTCCGGCCAGCACCACCGTGCTCGTTTACGTCCTGGGGACGGATCTGGAGTCCAAAAAAGGTGGAAACGCTACGAACAGCATCAAGGAGATGATGGCTGTCGGTTCGACGGCTGGCATGAACGTGGTGATCCAGACCGGCGGGGCCTTGAAGAACGAGGGCAAGACGCCGGCCGACAAGAACGCTGTGCAGCCAGAAGAGATCGATTGGACCCATGTCCAGCGTTACCTGGTGAACAAGGGCTCGCTGGCGCTGGTTCCCGATGGCGACCTCGGTAAGGAGAAGCCCTCGACGGACCCCGACGGCGATCCGGTCGTCCCGGATCCTCAACCAGCGGTCAACATGGGAAGCGCTACCACCCTGGAGAACTTCGTGAAGTGGGGTGTCGAGAGCTACCGCGCGGACAAGTACATCGTGGTCTTGTGGGACCACGGCGGAGGCGTAAACCGCGGGATTGGGGACGATGAAATCACCAAATGGGTCATGACGGTGCCGCAGATCAGCGCGGCCCTGGAGAACGTAGCCAACGAAGAGGGCGTCGTGTTCGAGATCGTCGGGTTCGACGCTTGCCTGATGGCGACCGTCGAGGTGGCCGCGAGCCTGGATTGGAGTTCGAACTACATGGTGGCGTCACAGGACATAATCCCTGGCGGCAGCTGGGCCTACATCCCGTTCTTGAAATACGTCGCGGGTAACCCGAACGCTTCCGGCCGGGACATCGGGAAGGTGATCGCCAACAGCTACGAGAGCAAGTGTTTGACCAAGGACAAATACGGGAAAGCACTCTTCGATAGACCCACGCTTTCCGTCATCGATCTGTCGCAGATGGAGGCGCTGAGCAACGCGACCAACGTGTTTGCCGAGCGACTGACCTCCTACACGCAGAGAGCGGATGGCTGGAAGCAGATTGCTCAAGCGCGAGCGCGCTCGCTCGACTGGAGTACTTCGGCGTTCTACCCCGGAAATACGTACGACCTCGTCGACATGAAAGTGTTCGTGTCAAACCTGGTCAACAATATCTTCAAGTATATCGGGGAGGACATCCCCCTCGCGAATGCGGAGGCCGCGCTCAGCGGCGCCATCAACTTGGCGGTCGCCCACAACATCCGGGATGGCAGCAACAGCGGGGCGACGGGGTTGTCCGTGTACTTCCCCTCCATCTTGCGGAAGTACCCCGACTCGCTCTACCCAGCCAACACCTCGACGATTGGTGACTCGCCGTACTTTGCCGGCTCCTACACCAATGGCAAGGACGGCATGGTGGCGAAATACTACAACTACTACTTGGCCAACGGCCCAGCCCTCCAGGCCTCGGTCCAGTGGAACGCCGCCGCGGGCCCTCTCGCGGCAACGATCAACAACGACTTTGACTACGTGCTGGCCGCTCACTACAGGAGCGACTGCACCTACTACAAGGACAATGGCCCCACGAAGGACAATGGCCCCACGCCGGAAGCCTTCACCGATGCGTGCTACGACGGGATGCAACTGGTCCAGAGCTTCGCTCCAAATCCTGGAGGCGGGTGGACGGTCGACTTCACATACGCTGCCCAGTGGCCCTACGTGGCAGGCTCCGGCGAGAAATCCTACCCCGTGGTCATGCTCCCGCATCAGGCCGCTGGGTCCGCGCTCGCCAATTTCAGAAGTTTCTTGATCCCGGTCTTCTACAAGTACGTGGATGAGACCAAGGAGACGACCGAGTACGAACCGGGCTACCTGGCCGTCGAGGAGGTCTATCCCGCAGCGGGAGGGCCAGCCTTGTACCGGTTCACCGGGTTCCAGGATGACGCGTTGACGCCAGGCAAGCCGTTACCGCTGAAGGACGGCGAGGTCTACGCACTTGGAGTGTACTCTGGCGATGTTTCAGGGGGAATGAAGGTTCTCCGGTCGAACAACGAAGTAACCGTCGCGGGCGGTACGCTAAGCATCGACTTCGCCACCAATGTCGGAGGAGACTTCAACTACTTCGTGGTCGACCTGACGGGAACCGTTCAGGGGGGCGAGCCGGTGCAGCCGTACGAATCCTTCAACTGATCGCCGAAGCTGGGGCCCGCCGGTCTCCCCTTCATCCAGTCCCCGCCGATCTTCGCGTTCGGCGGGGACTGCTCGCGTCACGCGGTGCCGTCAGGCCGAGCCCGCGGCGGCCCTCAGCCGGGCGACGGGTGTCGCCACCGGCGTAACAGGGACCCACTTTCACCGGAATCACCGGTACCCAGGGACCCGCCCGGTGGCGCCGGGACGGACGGGCCCGGGCCCCGCGTCGGCAGGTGACGCGAGAGGGTCCCGCACGGCGGCGGCCGGATG
>CAIQRS010000121.1 GCA_903874275.1 uncultured Anaeromyxobacter sp. | reverse complement strand
GAGCAGGACCGCCGCCGCGCTCCGCAGCTTGCCCGGGTCGTCCTTCAGGTCCGAGGCGATGCGGCGCATGTCGTGGTTGGTGAGGAAGGGGACGTCGGTGGCGCCGGCCGGGTAGGCGCGCCTCACCTCGTCGAGCTTGTCGGCGATGACCGTCGCGTCGCCGCTCCGGGTCCCCGCGATGATCCGCGACGCCAGCGGGAAGTCGAAGTTGAGGGGCAGCTCGTCACCCCCCGGAACCGCCGCCGTGGATCCGTAGTACGGGGCGATCTTCCCGGTGTCGGTCCAGTTCTCCCCGACCAACACGGCGTCGGGCTTCACGGACCGGACGTGGGCGGCGAATTCCTTCAGGAAGGCATGGGTCTCCGCCGTGTCGCTCTGGCCGTCCCCGGGGCCGGTCTCGACGAGGTGGCGGGTGGCGTCGAGGCGAAACCCGTCCACCCCGCGGGAGAGCCAGAGTGCGGCCACCCGCTTCATCTCCTCGCGCACGGCGGCGTTCCGGAAGTTGAGGTCCGGCATGCCGCTCCAGAAGACCCCGTAGTAGTAGGCGTCCCCCTTGCGGTGCCAGGTGGGGCTGGCCGGGTTCCACGGCTGGCCCCAGCCCGGGTTGGTGGCGCTCCAGACGTACCAGTCGCGGCGGGGCGAGTCGGGCGAGGAGGCTGACGCGGTGAACCAGGGGTGGCCCACGCCGGTGTGGTTCACCACCAGGTCCACGATGACCTTGATCCCGCGCCGGTGTGCCTCCCGGAGGAGAAGCTCGAAGTCGGCGTTGGTGCCGTAGTCGGGGTTGATGGTCTCGTAATCCACCGTGTCGTAACCGTGGTAGCTGGGCGAGGCGAAGACCGGCATGAGCCAGAGCGCGTCCACGCCCAGGTCCGTGTCGGTCGAGGGGTCGCCGTCGTTCAGGTAGTCGAGCCGGGCGATGAGCCCCTTGAGATCTCCCTTCCCGTCCCCGTCCGAGTCCTGGAAGCTCCGCACGAAGAGCTCGTAGAAGACCGCCCCGTTGGCCCAGGACGGGTAGCGGGGCGGGGCGACGGTGGTGCCCGCCGTGAAGGTGCGGGTGCCGAGTTCGGGCGGCCGGGTCGTCGCGCAGGCGGAGGCGAAGGTGGCGAGGACCGCGGCCAGGGTCAGGGCATGGAGGCGGGAGCGCATGGCGAAACTTCATAGTAGGTTCCGGGCATGGGCGACAAGCTCTGCCCGCTCGGTGCGACCGGGCTCCTGGTCTCGGCGATCGGCCTCGGCGCCGGGCGCATCGGGGGCGCCGACACTTCGGACGCCGACGTGGACAGCCTCGTCGGGACGGCGCTCGACCTGGGCGTGACGCTCGTGGACACCGCGCCGAGCTACGGCCTCTCCGAGGAGCGGCTCGGGCGGGCCCTGGCGGGGCGCCGGGAACGGGTGGTGCTCTCCACCAAGCTGGGCTACGGCGTGCCGGGCATCCCGGACTGGACGGGCCCGTGCATCACTGCGGGCGTGGACGGGGCGCTCTCCCGGCTGCGCCCCGACCGGCTCG
>CAIQRS010000120.1 GCA_903874275.1 uncultured Anaeromyxobacter sp. | reverse complement strand
TCATCCCCACCATCGCCGTGCCGGTGGTGCTCCTCGGCACCATGGGCGTCCTGGCCGCGTTCGGCTTCGGCATCAACACCCTCACCATGTTCGGGATGGTGCTCGCCATCGGCCTGCTCGTGGACGACGCCATCGTGGTCGTCGAGAACGTGGAACGGATCATGAGCGAGGAGGGGCTGCCGCCCCGCTCGGCGACCAAGAAGTCGATGACCCAGATCACCGGGGCGCTGGTCGGCATCGCGCTGGTGCTCACCGCCGTCTTCGTGCCCATGGCCTTCTTCCCCGGGTCGGTGGGCGTCATCTACCGCCAGTTCTCGATCACCATCGTCTCGTCGATGGTGCTCTCGGTCCTGGTGGCGCTCTCGCTCACCCCGGCGCTCTGCGCCACCATCCTGAAACCGGTGGAGAAGGGGCACGGCCTGGCCAAGAAGGGGTTCTTCGGCTGGTTCAACCGCTTCTACGACCAGGGCGCGGGGCGCTACCAGCGCATCGTGGAGTGGCTCCTGCGCCGCCGCGTCCGCGGGATGATCGCCTACGGGGTCCTCCTGGTCCTGCTGGGATTCCTGTTCACCCGGCTCCCCACCGGATTCCTCCCGCAGGAGGACCAGGGGCTCATGTACGCGCAGGTCAGCCTCCCGCCCGGCAGCACGCTGGAGATGACCAAGGCGACCCTCGCGAAGGTGTCCGAGCACCTGCTCACCACGGAGAAGGAGGCCATCGAGTCGGTGATGTCCATCGCCGGCTTCAACTTCGGCTCACGTGGGCAGAGCGCCGGGGTGGCCTTCGTCCGGCTCAGGCCCTGGGACGAGCGCCCGGGAGCGCGGCTCCGCGCCGACACCGTGGCCGCGCGCGCCCAGAAGGCCTTCTCGTCGATCAAGGAGGCAAACGTCTTCGTCTTCACGCCCCCGGCGGTCACCGAGCTGGGCAACGCCTCCGGCTTCGAGCTGCAGCTGCAGGACAGGGCCGGCCTCGGCCACGACGCGCTGCTGGCCGCACGCAACCAGTTCCTCGACCTGGCCCGCAAGGATCCCCGCCTCGCCAAGCTCCGGGCCGCCGGCCTGGAGGACACCCCCCAGTTCAACGTGGACATCGACCAGCAGAAGGCGGTGGCGCTGGGCGTCTCCATCGGCGACGTGAACCAGACGCTCGCCTCGACCTGGGGCGTCGCCTACGTGAACGACTTCATGGACAAGGGGCGCACCAAGCGCGTCTACATGCAGGCCGACGCGCCGTACCGCATGAACCCGGAGGACCTCGACCGCTGGTACGTCCGCAACCGGGCCGGCGAGATGGTGCCGCTGTCCGCCATCGCCTCCACCCGCTGGACCTACGGGTCGCCCAAGCTGGAGCGCTTCAACGGCATGTCGGCGATGGCCATCCAGGGTGAGCCCTCGCCCGGGCACAGCTCGGGAGAGGCCATGGCGGCCCTCGAGGAGATCGTGGCCAGGCTTCCTCCCGGAATCGGTTTCGAGTGGTCCGGCCTCTCCTACGAGGAACGGGCCTCGGGCGCCAACGCGCCGCTGCTCTACCTCATCTCGCTGCTCGTGGTGTTCCTGTGCCTGGCCGCGCTCTACGAGAGCTGGGCGATCCCGGTCTCGGTCATGCTGGTCGTACCGCTCGGCGTCCTGGGAGCGGTGGGCGCGATGCTCGGGCGCGGCCTGGTGAACGACGTCTTCTTCCAGGTGGGGCTCCTCACCACGGTCGGGCTCTCCGCCAAGAACGCCATCCTCATCGTGGAGTTCGCCAAGGAGCAGCACGACCTCGGGAAGGACATCGTCGCGTCGGCGCTCGATGCGGCCCGCATGCGGCTCCGGCCCATCCTCATGACCTCGCTGGCCTTCATCCTCGGGGTCCTGCCGCTCGCCATCGCCCACGGCGCCGGCGCCGGCGGCCAGGTCGCCATCGGCACCGCGGTGATCGGCGGCATGCTCTCGGCCACCGTGCTGGCCATCCTCTTCGTGCCCCTGTTCTTCGTCCTGATCGCGCGGCGCGCACGCCCGCCGGAGCCGCGGCGCGAACCGAACGACCCGGAAGCCGACGCCCGCGCCGAGGAGGAGGAGGAGAGGCAGCGCGCCGCGACTGCGGCCCCCGGGTAGGGACGCCCCGGGGAGGTAGCCGGTCACCGTGGGCGATGCGGGTCAGGCCGCATCCAGGGCCGCCCTCACCCGCTCCTGGAGCCTGGTGACCGAGAAGGGCTTCCTCAGCACCTCGATCCCGGAGTGGAGCACGCCGGCCTTGGAGATGACGTCGTGGGCGTAGCCTGACATGTAGAGAACGCGCAGGCCGGGGCGGGTTCGGTGCAGCACGTCGGCGACCTCGCGCCCGTTGAGCCCCGGCATGATGACATCGGTGAGGAGGAGGTCGAACGCGACGTTCTCGTGCGCGGCGAGCTCCAGCGCCTCCTGTCCGTTGCTGGCGACGATCACCCGGTAACCGGCGGCGGTCAGGGAACGAAGCGTGACCTTGCGCACGAGTGGATCGTCCTCGACGACGAGGACGGTCTCCGTCCCGCACCTCGAGGTCGGCACCGGGACCGGAGGCGGAACGGCCGCCTCGTTGGTGCGCGGGAAGTAGACCTCGAAGGTCGTGCCGTGGCCCGGGTCACTCTCCAGGACGATGGTCCCCTCGCTCTGCTTCACGATTCCGTACACCGTCGCGAGTCCGAGCCCGGTCCCCTTTCCCTGGGGCTTGGTCGTGAAGAACGGCTCGAACACGTGGGCCTTCACCTCGGGCGTCATCCCCAGGCCCGTGTCCACGACCCTCAGGCGGACGTGCGGCCCGACGCGCATGAACCGGTGCCGCTGGACGAAGTCGTCGTCGACCTGGACGTTGGCGGTGTCGATGGTGAGCTTTCCCCCCTTGGGCATGGCATCGCGCGCGTTGATGGCGAGGTTCAGGATCACCTGCTCGATCTGCCCGGCATCGCACCGCGCCAGCCAGAGCTCCGGGGGCAGTGTCGTGACGAGCTCGACGTCCTCCCCCAGCGCCCGGCGCAGCAGCTTCTCGCTCTCGCGAACGACGGTGTTCAGGTCGATGGGCACAGGCGCGATGACCTGCTTGCGTGCGAACGCCAGCAGCTGGCGGGTCAGCTCCTCTGCCCGTCTTCCCGCGGTCAGGATGTCGTCGACGATCTCCGCCTGCCCGGCCGACCCGGGGCTGGCCTCCTCCTTCAGCGTCTCGGCGCAGCTGAGGATCACCGTGAGGAGGTTGTTGAAGTCGTGGGCGATCCCGCCGGCGAGCCGGCCGATGCCCTCCAGCTTCTGGGACTGCTGGAACTGCTGCTCCAGGCCCTTGCGCTCCTTCTCGGCCCGCTTCCGGGCCGTGATGTCGCGGATATTGCACTGGATCACGTTCTGCTCGCCGACGCGGTAGACGTTGCTGATGAACTCGACGGCGATCTCCCGCCCGTCGCGCCCGAGCAGCGGAAGGTCGTCGTGGCGGAGGTACTCCCTGGCCTGCAGGTCGGCGAACGATGCCTTGGAGTCCTCCCTGTCCTTGAACGGACCGATCTCCCAGAGGTGCAGGCCCAGGAAGTCCTCCCTCCCGTAGCCGGTCAGCTCCAGGAGGAACGGATTCACGTCCACGATCCTCCCGGTCTCCGCGTCGAGGATCAGGATGCCGTCCTTGGCGGCCTCGAAGAGGCGGCGGTAGCGCGTCTCGGACGCCTCCAGCGCGCGCTCCGCCCGGGTCCGCTCGGTGATGTCGGTGATGATGCCCAGGAGGAAGCGGCGCCTGTCGGGCTCGACGTGGAGGGTCCTGCGCATGAGCAGGACGTGCTCGCTTCCCTGCTTGTCCTTGAAGCGCTCCTCGGTCTCGCTGACGCCGCTGGACGAGAACACCGCGTCATCCCTCGACCTGATGACGTCGGCCTCGCCCTTCGGGAAGATGTCGTGGTCGGTCTTCCCGAGCATCTCCGCGCGCTCGTACCCCATGAGCCTGCAGTAGCTGTCGTTGAGCAGGACCCACCGGCGCCCCTCGTCCTTCACGAAGACCGGGTTCGGAAGCGCCTCGAGGATCCCGCTGAGCATCTCGTTCATCCAGACCGCAGCCGGGACCAGGCGGGCCTCGAGCTCGTCGAGGCGTCGGGCGAAGCCGGGGCCGACGTGGTCGAACCGGACGCCCATCTGACCGAGCTGGTTCAGGCGGGGATCACCGGTCACGGCCCAGGCCACCTTGCCGGCGAAGGGCGCCTCGTGGCCATCGAGGGAGATGTGCCCCTCCATCCGCGTGCCCACGGGAAGGACGCGCATCTGCTCGGTGCAGACCCCGCCCTTGCTCACGTTGACCGTGAACGCCCTTCCGTGGCCCGTCGTCATGGGCAGCCGGAGGCGGCGCCGGGCGCTGCGGGGCCTGTGGACCGTGGCCCGGCCATTGCCAGAGGTGTCGCTCATACCCGTCGATGCTGCACCCGCCGTACCTGGGCGCCACCGGCGTAACCCGCCGCCGTCCCTCGGATCGATCCGCCCGGCGCGCCCCGCGCGGTGTTCACGGGTGCGGCGCAAACGTTCGGGGTCATGTCCTAGACGCCGTCGCGGGGCTCCCGGGGAGCGACGATCTCCGCGAACAGCTCCACGAGCGCCGGGTCGAGGAAGGTCCCGGCGCGAGCCCGCAGGACCGCCAACGACTCCGCCGGACCGGTCTCCCCCCGTCCGAGGAGGGTCTCCCATGTGTCGGCCACGGCCACGACGCGCGCGGCGGCGGCCGGCTTGCCCGGTCCGACCGTCGAGGGGTAGCTCGGCGCCCCGTCGAAGCGCAGGTGGTGCTCGAGCGCGACCAGCACCGCCAGGTCCGGGATGCCCTCCAGCCCGGCCAGCCGCTCCGCTCCGCGCACCGGGTGGCGAGCCCTCCTCCGGACCGCGTCCTTCTCGGCTCCGGACTCCTCCAGGTGGCCGACGTCGTGCAGGAACCCCCCCAGGGCGAGATCCTCGAGAGGCGATCCCTGGAGCCCGAGCGCACGCCCCAGCCGCAGGGTGGTGATCGCCACGGCGAGCCCGTGGAGGAATTCGCGGTCGTCCACCCTCGATGCCGAGAGGCGCAGCGCGTCCAGGGCCGCTGGCCCCGCGCTCCGGGCCAGCTCGGCGATGAGGCTTCGCAGCCGATCGATCCGGGTCGTGGTGCCGGCCCCGGCCGCGCGGAGCTCGGAGCGGGCCCCCGCGAGCTGCTCGGGCGAAGGGGACGCCGCCGGGCTGGCCGGACCCTGCCCCCCGGTCCCGGCGACCTCGGGCGACTCGGTGGCGGCGAATCCGGCCTGGCCGACGAGCAGGTGACGTGACGACGTGGGCCCGGCCGCACCGTGACACCCGTCGAGGAATCGACCCAGCTCGGCCTCGTCGAGTCCGACGACCAGCGTGAGGCCGCGGATCCCCAGGCGCTGGAATGCCCGCAGGAGGCCGCGCGACCACGACGCATCCTCGGGGATCGCCTGCCGGTCCACCAGGAGGTGTCCCTCGACGAGGATGAGCGAGACCTCCGCCACCCCCTCGTGCGCACACCAGGCGCCCTGCGTGGCCAGCACCCGGGCCAGCGATCCCGTGACCTGTGGATGGTCCGGCGCGTAGGACGCACGCAGGTGGAAGGCGGCGCCAAGCTCGGTCACCAGGCGCTGGGTGAGCTCGGCGCGGTCGGGATGCACGGGGGCGTTCACGGCGCGCTCCCCTGCCCGGCGCCCATCGCCGCGCTGAGCCGCCGGATCTCCGGGTCGCGCGAGCGCAGTCCGCTCGCGGCCCAGTCCTGGTAGACCTCCTCCGGGTAGGCGGGGAGGGTCCGGTAGAGTTCCCGCCGTTCCTCGACCGCGGGGGGAAAGAGCTGGAACCGGGCGCGGAAGCGGCCGAGCCCCTGGAGCGCGCGCGGGTCGGCGATGGCGGCCAGAGCACGGATGGCCTTCAGGCGGACGGCCCGCCGCTTGCCGAGCGGGTCCCACGCGCACAGGTAGTCGACGATGGGGCCGACGGCCTCGGCGATCCCGTACTTCCCGGCGAGCTCCATCGCGGCCTCGGCCTGGCGCAGGTCGGGGTCGTGGAGCGCCCGCCGCAGGAGCGTGCGCGGGACGTCCGGATCGAAGGCGAACAGGTTGTGGATGGCCTCCAGCCTGACCCGGAGGTCGGGGTGCTCGACGCACCTGCGCACCGCCATGACCGATCGCGCGTCGCCGACGCGGCGCAGGAGGAGGATCATGTTGCGCACCACGTACCAGCGGGGATCGGAGAGCAGGGCCGCGGCGTCGCGCGCCACCGCCGGGCCGAGCCTGGCCAGCAGGTCGAGGAGACGGAAGCGCATGAGCCGGTTCTCGGTGCGGGCCAGGACGTCGAGCAGGTGACGGACCGTGGAGGGGCCCATGCGCTCGACGAGGGCGGGGACGGCTCCGAACGCGTCGTCCGGGAGGTCGGGCAGGGAGGAGACCAGCGCCTCGATCGCGTCGCGCTCCGACGCCCTCGCCGCGGTGGCCCGGAACGCGGCCGCGGCGGGCCCGTCGCCGTTGCCCCTGCGATGGACCCGCTCGACGAGGGCGGTCACCGCCCTGATCCTCCCCGCGGCGAGCAACCGGAGGTAGCCGGCCTCGAAGCGCCCCAGGATGGCCGGCAGGGAGTCGGGGGAGACGTCCACGCGCTCGGCGAGCTCGAGCAGCCTCTCGGTCGGGTCGCGCTCGAGGTCCGGGTTCCGCAG
>CAIQRS010000119.1 GCA_903874275.1 uncultured Anaeromyxobacter sp. | reverse complement strand
GGACCACGGGGACGGGGGCGCCGAGCTTCACGGCGACGGGGACGACCTTCAGCGGGAACGCGGGGGACGCGATCCACGTGGCGCGCGGGACCTTGCTGAGCGACGGGTGTCCGTACGTGAACAACGGGACGCATGTGCACGCGCAGCCGGTGGGCGGAGCGTCGGTCAGCGTGACGGTCCAGAACAGCACGGGCCCGGCGAAGATGACCGGGGCGAGCAACTCGGCCTTCCGGTTGCTGGCAATGGGGGCGGGATCGACGCTGGTCCTGAGCGGGAACGAGGTCGTGGGGAACGGGGCGACGCAGTCGTACAACGTGGCGACGGGGCCGAGGAGAGGCGGAGGGATCGTGTTCACGGCGCCGTTTCCGGGGGCCAGCACGATTCGTGGGAATCAGTTCTTCGGAAACAAGTGGGATCAGATCTTGGTTGCGGCAAGCGCCCCCGACGCAACGACCCTAACCGGTGGATCCGCTTGCGGAGTCGAGTCGAACACATTCGCGTGCTACGACACGCCCGCCATGGGGGTTGGCCTGTACTCAAACGGCGCGTTTGTTGATGTCTCGTGGAATCACTGGACTCGGCAACCCGCGGTCTTTTCGATCGATGTCGCTGGTTCGGGGATTTCTGGTTACGACACCAACGCATGCACTCCGGCATCCGTGGTCTGCCCTTAGCGACAATGCCGATCAGATAAGGGCAACCGCTCGCCGCCAGTCTGACTTGCCCACGATTGCATTACCTGGTCCTTCGCCCCCGGGCGCGCACCAGTCAGAGGAGGCCCCGAAGCCCGACTTTGATCGGCAGAGACGTGGAGAGGTCGAGGACTCGCCTCGTACGCCGCAACGTCCTCCCTCGCCACCGGGCCGCCGCCCGGTGATCCACCAGGGGTGAACAGGTCCATGTGCGCGTCGCCGTAGACCTGGCGCGCGGCTTCGAGGTTATGGGCCTTGCAGAGGATCCTGCAATTCTCCACCGTCGATGGCCCGCCCTTCCCCCGCGGGACCACGTGGTCGATCTCCAGCCGCACCGTCGCCCCGCAGATTCCGCCGTCGTGGATCGGCCACTGGCATTTCCCCTGGTCCCTCTTCACGACCTCCCGCTTCACCTTCGCCGGCACACACGCCTTCCGCCTCGTCTGCTTCTCGATGAGCAACTCCAGCGCGGCCGTGAGGACCTCCTCGTCGCTCGCGCCGGGCTGCACGTGCGCCTGCCCCGCCTTCGCCCTCTTCAGCAGCGCCAGGAACTCCCTCGACACCGTGACGTGCATCCGGCTCGCCGTGGCGGTCATCGGCTCGACGACGGTCCGCTCCGGCTCCGTTCGCTCCACCCCCGTCCGGGGCATCCAAAGTTCGCCTGGGCGAATTTCCGGGACCGTCTGCTTCGCCTCCGCGACCGGGTCCACCGGCCGATCCGCTTCCACCCGCGTCACCACCGTCCTCGTCGGAACCAGCGTCCGCGGCTTCAACTCCGCCGCCAGCTCCAGCGCCTCCTGCTTGGACAGGCCGTAGAACCGCGGGAGCACCGCGGCCAGGTTCTCCTCCGTCGCCACCGAGGCCAGCACCGCCGCGGTGGTGAAGCACAGCTTCCCTTCGCGGATGGGTTCCAGCACCTCGGGGAAGCGCTGGACGAGCCAGGCGCCGGCGCGCCGGTGATGAGCCGCCGCGCGGGAGAGCTTCAGCCCCTTGTGGAGATAGGCGAAGAGGTCCGCGTGGCCGAGGGTGCGGAAGAGCTTTCGCCGGTCGAACTCCGCCAGCGCCTCGAGAAAGGCGCCCAGGGAGGCGAACTCGACCCGGAGGAGATCGATGAGCCGGGAGTGAAAGAATCGGGCCTCGTGAAGTGTGTCGTCGTTCATGAAAGTACTGTCTCACGGGATTTTCGGACCTCCCGGAACGCGCGAGGATCCCCGCACCTGCGTCCTTTCGCCCGGAGATCTCGAACCTCGCCTGGAACTCCGGAAGGGTCTCCACGAGCCCCTGGCGCAGCGGAAAGGGCATCCCCGTGACCATCGCATCACGGAAGGAAAATCTCACGGAATCCCTGTCAATAGGCCATTCCCCATACGCCCCAACTGGCGCAGGGTCCGCGGAACGGACGCTGGATCGTCAACGACATCTTCATGGGAAACCGAACCCTGGGTGGCCGAGTCCGCGACGCCACTGGATCCCCTCATCTTCCACTTACGCCGCACTGCGCCACGCTGCCGCTCCGCGTCATCATCTCCCCGTGACATTTGCATGACACGCCCCGTGTAGGGTGCGACCTTCCCGAACGCACCCGCGCCGGAGCGCCCATGTCGCTGTCCGCAGAGAACCTGGAAGTCTCCCGTCCCTCCACGTCCCGTGTCGAAGCTCCCAAGCTCGACCGGACCACCATCGCCGCGATCGTCGCGTCCGGAAAGCGACTCCTGGTGCAGGGCGGGATGGGCGTGCACGCCTCCGACGGCCTGGCCGGCAAGGTCGCCGCGGTCCACTCCCGTCGCTTCGTCGGCGTGGGCACCATCTCCGCCGTGGTCAAGACGCCCGAGCACCTGCGCGCCGAGATCCAGCGCGCCAAGGCCATCGCCCCGGGCGGCTTCGTGGGCGTCAACCTCATGGCCGCCATCAACAAGGCCGACTTCGAGCTGTCGGCGCGCACCGCGCTCGAGGAGGGCGTCTCCTTCATCGTCCAGGGCGCCGGCATCTCCCGCGACATCCTGCGCTGGTGCCGCGACGCCGGCACCCCCTTCGCCGGCATCGTCTCCTCCGGCCGCCTCGCCGCCATGTACGAGAAGTGGGGCGCCGACTGGGTGGTCGCCGAGGGCGCCGAGGCCGGCGGGCACATCGGCGACATCGACCACCCCCTCCCCACCCTCGTGGAGGCGGTCTGCGCCGCCACCTCGCTGCCGGTGGTCGCGGCCGGCGGGGTCCAGGCCTCCGACGTGGGGCGCTACTTCGCCCAGGGCGCCTCGGGCGTGCAGCTCGCCACCCGGTTCATCGCCTCCAGCGACGGCGACGCCCACCCCACCTTCAAGCAGGTCCACCTCGGCAAGAACGCCGAGGACGTCACCATCATCACGAGCTGCGTGAAGGGCATGAAGGCGCGCGCCGTGCGGAACGAGTTCACCGAGGCGCTGGCGGCCGGGAAGACCTTCCCGCCCCGCTCCAAGGCCTGGTACTTCGGCCCGTCCGGCTACATGGGGCGCAAGAAGGCCTGCATCGAATGCCTGGCCGAGAGCCTCTGCAAGTGCCGGGCTAGCAACTTCCAGGAGAGCTTCTGCATCTCCGACGCGCTGCTCCGCGCCGTGGCCCTGGGCGACGAGGTGCTCGGCCTCTACTACACCGGCCAGAGCCTGGTCAGCCTTCCCGAGAGGCAGGTCGGCGAGCTCAAGCCGGTGCAGGGCATCGTGGACGACATGGACGCCGAGCTCGACGCCTTCGACGGCGCGGCGCGGGCGGCTTCCGCGCCTCCCGGCCCGTAGGAGGCGGTCGGCCCGCCGCCCGATCAGGGGCCCGATTTCTGGTACCGGAGCACCGCGCCGCCCGCGAGCGGCTTCGCGTCCCGCAGGACGCCCGCGTCCACGACCCGGCCGACGATCAGGTGGTGGTCGCCCGCCTCCACCGAGAAGGCGAGCTCGCAGTCGAAGTAGGCGACGGCCTCGGTGAGGATGGCCGCGCCGGTCTGCCCCTCGCGGTGGGGCACGCCGGCCAGCTTGTCCTCCCCCTGCATGGACTGGCGCGCGAACTGCCCGGCCAGCTTCTCCTGTCCCTCGGCGAGCACGTTGACCGTGAAGTTCCGGGTGCTCTTCACGAAATCCAGGCTGTAGTGGAGCCGGTTCACGGCGACGAGGAACATGGGCGGCTCGAAGGAAGCCGGCGTGGCCCAGGAGACGGTGAGGGCGTTCTCGGCGCCTCCCCGGCCCACCGTGACCACGCTGACCGCGAGCGGGAACTTCCGGAGCACTTCGGCGAACGTCGCGGAATCCATGGTGTCCTCCTGGAGGGGAATGGGGAAACACCCATTTTCTGTCGCGGCGGCGGGGGCGGTTCAAGCCGAACTGCCTACCGCACCCGAAGGACCACCAGGTTTCCGGCCACCACCACGGCGATGCCGGCCACCGTGGTCGGTCCCCAGGGAAACCCCTCCACCACTCCCGAGATGGCGAGCGCCACCACCGGGGTCATGACGCCCACGTAGCCGGCCCGGGCCGCGCCCACCCGCTCGAGGAGCGTGAGGTAGGCGGCGAAGGCCAGGATCGACCCGAAGACCGCCAGGTAGAGGAGCGAGGCCAGGTAGGACGGCGCCAGGGAGAAGTGGATCCCCTCGCCGGTGGAGAGCGCCGCCAGCGCGCTCCCCGCCGACCCCCAGGCCATTCCCCAGGCCATCTTCTGCCACACGTTCACCCCGAGTCGATCGAGCCGGGTGGCGAAGACGTTGCCCACCGACGAGGCGAGCACCCCGCCGGCCACGAGCATCCCGCCGACGACCACGCCCGTGTCGGCCCGGACCCGCCGCAGCTCCGGCCAGAAGACGAGGAGGATCCCCGCCACCCCGAGCAAGCCCCCGGCCAGCACCCCGCGCGTGGCCGGCGTCCCGAAGACCACCCTCGAGACGGCCGCGTTCACCAGCGGGCTCGCCGAGTAGCCCAGCGCCACCAGCCCCGAGACCAGGAAGGTCTCGGCCCGGTACACGGCCAGGTAGGAGAGGCAGAACATGAAGAGCCCCAGCAGGGCGAGCTGCGCGTGGACCCGGGCCGGGAGATGGCCGTCGCGGCCGCGAAGAGCCGGGGGGTGGAGAAGCGCACGCGCCTCCCCGATCAGGGACCGGCGTGGACGCCGGCCATGTCGGTTCCCACCATGCCGGACCGGAGCGATCGCGCATCCACCCGGCGCAGCGCCCGCTCCTGCGCAGGGGTGAGCAGCCGGTGGTGGCGGGAGCCGTCGAGGCGGCCGGCGATCTCCCGGAGATGCTCGTCACGGAACGTCCATTCGAGCGCGTCGAGCCGGGAGAGGTCGAAGGGCACCGAGAAGTTCCGCAGGGTCTTCTCGCCCCGCAGGTTGAAGTAGTCCTCGAAGTAGCTCGCGGCCAGCTCGCGGACGTCGCGGAAGATGGGCTCGCGGAAGCGCAGGCCGGCGAAGTTGGACTTGGCCACCGCGCCCCAGCCTCCCCGCTCCCGGAAGACGGCCAGGACGTGGTCGTCGTCCCGGACCGCCTGCAGGTCCACGAGCAGCGGCCGGTGGCCCAGGCGCCGCAGCGCAGCCGCCGCGAAGAGCGCGCCGTCGTAGCAGTTGGCCCGGCGCTCGAGGAGGACGCGGCGCGGGGAGCCGGGGTCGTCCTCGGCGCGGTAGGCGAGCGCGTCCACGAAGTCCTGGATGCGCCCCGGGGTCCGGAGGGGGCGGAGCGCGGAGAGCTCGGCGCGCGTCCAGCCGGCCGGGGAGGGCCGGGCGGGGGGTCGTCTGGGCATGAGGGGGAGTCTACTGCACCGCGTTGGCGACGACCGACTCGGCACGCAGCATCTCGCGACGGATCCTGCGCTCCTCGCGCCGCACCTTGCGCGCGTAGACCCACATGGAGTCGGGGACCTCGTCGGTCGCGTTCAGGTAGGAATTGAGCCGGGTGGGGCCCGAGTTGTAGGCCACCAGCCCCAGGTCCACGTCGTCGAAGAACTCGACCATCCGGGCCAGGTAGCGGACCCCCATGCGGATGTTGTGGACCGGGTCGTGGACGTCGCCGGGCGAGAGGCCGGCCTGCCGTTCCTCGGTCTCCAGGGCCAGGCGGCGGAGCTGCATGAGCCCGCGGGCGCCCCGCTCCGACACCGCGCCGGGTTCCCAGCGGGACTCGACTCCGATGACGGCCATCACCAGCACCGGGTCGAGACCGGCCGACTCGGACTCCCGGCGGACCACCGCGGCCAGGTCGGACGCCTCCTCCACTTCTAGTGAAGGCATCCGCTCCAGCACCTGGATGGCCAGCGGGTCGATCTGGCGGGGGATGGCGGGAGGCGGGGCCGGGTGCGGCGCGTGCTGCCGGGCGACGGGCGACGGGAGCAGCGCGATGGCGGCCCCCAGGGCCACCGCCGACGCCTGCACGCTCCGTCTCACCAGCCCCTCGACGCCCACGATTCCTCCCTTTGCGGTTCCGCGCTGCCCTGTCTTAACCTCCGGTGCGTGCCCCGGATAGTCCCCTGATCGGGCCACGCAGACGTTTTTTCACGGGACGTGATTTCAGAATTTGCAGCCCGATCGGGGCGCGACTGGCACGGTTCTGTTAAGAGTCCGTTCATGCACGGGCGCCGTACGGGTGGAGGGGACGACCGGAAATCGCAGCTGGACCTCTTCGGCGCGCCAGCCGCACCACGCGTGGAACCGGCGTCGATTTCACCCGAAGTGATGGATGTGGCCGGGCGACTTCCGGCGGCGATCCGGATGGGGACCTCCTCATGGTCCTTCCCCGGATGGGTCGGTCTGGTCTGGTCCGGGCGCCACCCCGCCGAGGTCCTCTCGCGCGAGGGGCTCCCCGCCTACGCGCGCCACCCGCTCCTGCGCGCCGCCGGGATCGACCGGACCTTCTACGCGCCCCTCTCCGCGGAGGGGTTCGCGCTCCACGCCGCGCAGGTCCCGGACGGATTCCGCTTCCTGGTGAAGGCCTCGCAGCTCTGCACCTTTCCGTCCCTGCGCGAGGGGCCGGGACGGGACGCACCCCGGGTGAACCCCCGCTTCCTCGACGCGGCCTTCGCCCGCGACGCGGTGGTGGCCCCCGCCGTGGAGGGGCTGGGGGACCGGCTGGGGACCCTGCTCTTCCAGTTCCCGCCCCTGCCCCGCACGGAGACCCGCGACCCTCCCCGCTTCGCCGCGCGCCTGGCGGCCTTCCTGGCGGCGCTGCCGCGCGGCCCCCGCTATGCGGTGGAGATCCGCGACGCCGAGCTCCTGCACCCCGGCTACGCGGCGGCCCTCTCGGCCTCCGGCGCCGCCCACGGATTCACCGTGCACCCCTCCATGCCGTCGCTCGAGATCCAGGCCGCCACCGCGCCCGTCGAGTCCCAGCCGCAGCTCGTGGTGCGCTGGATGCTCGGCCACGGCCGCGGGCACGAGGAGGCCCGGGAGCTCTACGCCCCCTTCGACCGGCTGGCCGCCCCCGACCCGGAGAGCCGCGCCTCCGTCGCCGAGCTGCTGCGCCGGGCGGTGCGGGCCGGGAAGGAGGGGCTCGTCATCGTCAACAACAAGGCGGAGGGGTCCTCGCCCCTCTCCATCGTCGAGCTGGCCCGCGCCGTCGCCGGCTGACCGCGCCGCCGAAGGCCGCGCCTCAGGCTCCGTCGAGCGCGGCCAGGAACTCGGCGAGCAGGTCGCGCCAGTGCTCGATGCCCACCGAGATGCGCACCAGGTCGTCCCCCACCCCGTAGCGCGCCAGCTCCTCCTCCGACATCTCGGAATGGGTGGTGGTGGCCGGGTGGCAGACCAGCGTCTCCACGCCCCCCAGGCTCACCGCGTTCTTGGCGATCCGCAGGCGGCGCAGGAACTCGAAGGCGGCGCGCTTCCCGCCGTCGAGCTGGATGGAGAAGATGCCCCCGGGGTAGCTGCACTGCGCGTCGCGGATGCGGACCTGCTCCGGATCGGTGAAGAGGGACGGGTAGATCACCCGGCGGAGCTTGGGGTGACCCACCAGCGCCTCGGCGATGCGCTGCGCGTTCTTCGACTGCCGGTTCATGCGCAGCCCCACGGTGGGGAGCCGCCCGTCGAGCATCCAGGCCTCGTCGGGCTGGAGGATGTTCCCCAGGATGGCGCGCGTCCCCCGCAACCGGGCCAGCAGCTCCGGGTCCCGGCCGATGACCACGCCGCCCAGCATGTCGCTGAAGCCGCCCAGGTACTTGGTGGCCGAGTAGACCGAGAGGTCGGCGCCGAGCGCCAGCGGGTGCTGGAAGGTCGGGCCCATGAAGGTGTTGTCCACCGCCACCAGCGGCCGGTCGTGGTGCTCCCGGGCCGCGGCGGAGGCGGCCGCGATGTCGGTCATGACCAGCGTCGGGTTGGCCGGCGACTCGATGAGCACCAGGCGCAGGTTGCCCGCCGACGCGATGGCCTTGGCGATGGCCGGGCCGTCCCCGGCGGCCACCGGGATCCCCTTCATGCCCATGGGCTCGAGCAGCTGGTGGATGAGGTGCTGGGTCCCGCCGTAGAGCGGAACCGTGTAGACGAAGCTGGTCCCCGGCTGGCAGAAGGTGAAGAAGACGGTCGAGATGGCGGCCATGCCCGAGTTGAAGACGGCCGCGGCCTCGGCCCCCTTCTCCAGCGGAACGACGTGATCCTCGGCGATCTCGGCGTTGGGGTGGGAGAGGCGGGAGTAGATGAGGTCCACGCTCTCCCCCTCGGCCGGCCTCGACTTCCCGAGCGCGATGGAGAAGGCCCGCTCGGCGGCCTCCGGGCTCGAGAAGACGTAGGTGGAGGAGCGGAAGACCGCCGGACGCGCCGATCCCACCGAGAGGCGCGGGTCGAAGCCGCGGGTGAGGACGGCCGTGGGCGGGCGCACCAGGTAGGCGGTCTTGTCGCGTGGGCTGGCCATGCTGAAACCATACCCCCGTTGCTCCGGTGGTGCGCGGAAGGGTATGGGGTATCCGTGAACGTTCCGGCGCCGCCCCAAGCAGGGCGTGGACTCTTCGAGCGCGGCCTGGCCCTGACGGTCGTGGCCGCGCTGCTGGCCACCGCCTTCACCATCCTCGCCCCCTTCGGGACCATCCTCCTCTGGTCCCTCTTCATGTCGGTCACCATCTGGCCGCTTCACCGCTGGTTCCTGCTCCGCACGGGCGGGCACCCGACGATCGCGGCCACGCTCTCGGTGGCGGTGCTGCTCGTCCTGGTCGTCACGCCGGTCGTGCTCGGCACGGTGGCGCTGCTGCCCGGCCTGCGAACCCTGGTGGCGGTGGTGTCGCGGCCCGAGACCTGGACCCTGCCCGCGCCCCCCGAATGGATGCGCCAGATCCCGGTGATCGGCCACCTGCTCCAGGGGACCTGGCAGGAGATCGTGAACGCGCTCCTGGCCCAGTTCAGCGGCCAGGGGACCCAGACCTCCCGGATGGCGCAGTGGGGGGTGATGCAGGCGGTCGGCACGGGCTGGACCATCGTGCAGGTGGTGCTCGCCGCCGTCCTGGCCTGGCCGATGCTCGCCGGCGGCGAACGCGGGGGAGCGCTGGCGCACCGGATGGCCCTGCGGGTCGGCGGGCAACACGGCGTCCACCTCCTCGACCTGGCCGGCCTCACCATCCGCTACGTGTCGGTGGGGATCATCGGAACGGCCGCGGCGCTCGCCCTGGTGGAGGGGATCGGCCTGTGGCTCGCCGGCGTCCCCCTCATCGCGATGCTCATGGTGGCGAGCTTCGTGATGGACGTCATGCAGCTCGGCATCCACCTGGTCTACGTCGGGGCCGGGGCCTGGCTCTTCTACGCCGGCCGTCCGGGCGCGGCGATCTTCACGCTGATCTGGGGCTTCATCGCCAACAACGTCATCGACTCGGTGGCCCGCCCGTACGTCATCAGCCGCGGGACGGGGCTGCCCATGTCGGTCATCTTCCTCGGCGCCATGGGCGGCCTCATCGTCTGGGGATTCATCGGCGTGTTCGTGGGACCGACGCTGCTCGGCCTGACCTGGACGCTGCTCCGGGTCTGGCTGGCGAGCCCGCAGGTCTCCGACGACGACCCGGCGCTCTAATCCAGAGGGGGGGCTTGAGTGCGCCGCCCGAAGGGTCGAAGGTGGGCGCATGCACCTCTCCGCGAAGGCCGACGCAGCCGGGCTCCCGCCCGCCGGAGAGGGCGAGTCCATGCTGCGCTACATGGACTTCATCCGGAGTCGCACCACCCTCACCCGCGTGCCGCTCGTCCCGGAGATCGAGCTCTACCAGGCCACCGAGATGACCGAGCTGTGGCGGGCCACGGCCGCAGATCTGGAGAAGTGGGACGACTCGCCGTTCTGGGCCTTCCCGTGGGCCGGGGGACAGGCGCTCGCCCGGCACGTCCTCGACCACCCGGAGCTGGTGGCCGGGCTCCGCGTCGCCGACTTCGGCACCGGGAGCGGCCTGGTGGCCATCGCGGCCTCGAAGGCCGGGGCATCCCGCGTGGTGGCCTTCGACGTGGACCCGTTCTGCGAGGCGGCGGTCCGGCTCAACACCGCGCACAACGGCGTGACGGTGGAGTTCCAGGCCCGCTCGCCCCTGGGGACGGAGTTGGCGGGGATCGACGTGGTGCTGGCCGGCGACGTCTTCTACCAGCGGGACATGGCCGAGCGCTTCCTGGTCTGGGGCCGGGCCCTGGCCGGCCGCGGCATCCGGGTCCTGGCCGGCGACCCGGGGCGGCTCTACTCGCCGCAGCAGGGGGTGAAGGACCGGGGCTCCCACGACGTGCCCACCTCGACCGCCATCGAGGACCGGCTGCTCATGAAGACCTGGGTCCTCGAGCTTCTCCCGGAGTGAAGCCCGGGGCTCGGCGTCCCGCACCGGCCCCGACCGCGTCGGCGAAGATCTCCAGCATGCGGTAGGTCAGCCCCCAGATGACGAGCCCGTCCACGTCGAGGCTGGGGAGGACGAGCTGCTCCCCCTCGTGGAGGTAGGGGAAGGGGGCCTGCCGCGCCGGATCGAGCAGGTCGGCGAGCCTGACCCAGTGGGCGCTCGCCACCTCCTCCGACAGGCGGAACGGCCCGGGCTCCCCGTGAAGCGCCCAGACCCAGGGCTGGATGGAGAGCCCGACCGCCCTGCCCCGGCCGATGGCCTGGATCTCGTCGAGGGCGCCGAGCCGGACCGCGAGAGCGCGCAGGTCGATCCCGACCTCCTCCCCGGTCTCCCGCACCGCCGCCTCCTCGATCCCCTCTCCCGGCTCGACCCCGCCCCCGGGGAAGGCCACGTGGCCGGACCAGAGGTCCCCCTCCCGCTCGGCGCGCCGGATGAAGAGCACCTCCAGGCCGGAGGGGGGCTGGCGCAGGACGATGGCCACCGCCGCCTGGCGCGGGAGCCGCACCGGGAGCAGCTCCGGGGGGCGCAGGGAGAGAGCCCGGCGGACCTCGTCGAGGGTGGGGACGTCCACCGGGGAATCCTATCCGCGCCGGGCGGCGATCGCCGCCGCGAGCGCCACCACCCGGTGGGCCTCGGCGACGTGCAGCGACTCGACGAGCCGGCCGTCCACCACCACCACGCCCCGCCCGGCCGCCTCGGCCTCGGCGTGGGCCTGGATGATCCGGCGGGCCAGGCCCAGCTCATCATCACCCGGGGTGAAAGCCAGGTTGGCGGCGGCGATGGTCCAGGGGTGGATGAGGGTCTTCCCGTCGAATCCCAGGTCCCGCCCCTGCCGGCAGGCCGCGGCGAGCCCCGCGTCGTCGGCCAGGTCGAGGTGGACGCCGTCGAGCGCGGCCAGCCCCGACGCCCGCGCCGCCAGGACGATGGTCGAGAGGGCCACCAGCACCTCGGTGCGGCCGGGGGTGTGGCGGGCCCGCAGGTCCTTGACCAGATCCGAGGTGCCGGCCACCAGGCAGGCGAGCCGCGGCGACGCGAGGGCCACCTCGGCGGCGCGGAGCACCCCGCGCGGCGTCTCGATCATGGCCCAGAGCGCCATCGAGCCGGGCGCACCGGCGGCCGCGAGGCGCCGCTCGGCGTCGCGGAGCACCTCGGGGCCGTCCACCTTTGGGAGGAGCACCGCGGCGGCGCCGGACGAGGCGGCGGCGGCCAGGTCGGCCTCGGCCCAGGGCGTCCCGCCCCCGTTCACGCGCAGCACGATCTCGGCCCTCCCCAGCCCGCGACGGATGGCGGCCACTGCCGCGGCACGGGCCTCCTCCTTGGCGGCGGGGGCGACGGCGTCCTCCAGGTCCACGATGACCACGTCGGCGTCGAGCCCGGGGATCTTCTCGAGGGCGCGCGCGTTGGCCCCGGGGACGTAGAGGGCGCTGCGGCGGGGCCGGACGTCGTTCACGCGTTCTCCTTCCGCGCCACCCGGCGCAGGGCGGCGATCCAGAGGCGGGACTCCTTGCGGGTGAGGCGCGCGCGGCGCAGCGTCCGGGAGAGGTCCCGCACGGCGTGCCGCTCCGGCCCCCGGATGAACCCTCCCGCGGCGAGCGCCTCGCGCAGCGACGACTCGACCCGGAGCATCTCGGCGTCGTCGGCGACGGCGGCCGGCGCGCCCGGCGATGGAGGCGCCGCCCTGGCGACGGGGCGGAGCGCGAATGCGTAGACCGCCACCGCCTGGGCCAGGTTGAGGGAGGGCTGCGGCGCCCGGGAGGGGATCCGCGAGAGCGCGTCGCAGCGGGCCAGTTCCCCGGCGCGCAGGCCGTCCCGCTCCCCTCCGAAGACGAGCGCGGTCGTCCCCCGCGGCCCGTGCTCCCGGGCGGCGGCGGCCAGCGCCTCGGGCTCGAGCGGTGGCCTCCCGCGCAACCGGCGGGACTCGGTGCCCACCACCCATGCGCAGTCGGAGACGGCCAGGTCGAGCGAGGGGACGACCCGCACCCCGTCGAGCAGGTCCTCGGCCCCCACCGCCATGCGGCGGGCCACCTCCAGGTCGAGCCGCTCGGGATCGACGAGCACCCAGTCGGCGTGGCCGAAGTTGCGCAGCACCCGGGCCGCGGCCCCCACGTTCTCGGGGATCCGCGGCCGGACGAGCACGAACCGGACCAAGGCTATCCGCCGTCGGACCCCGGCGCGTCGGCCTCGTCCTCCTCGACGTCCGGACCGGGCGGAAGGGTGGCCATGGCCTTCTTGACGTACTCCTGGTGCTGCTTCTCCTCGGCGCGCAGCTCCTCGAAGAGCTTGCGGACGTCGGCGTCCTTGACGTGCTTCAGGGCGTCGTCGAAGTAGCTCCAGGCCTTCTCCTCCGAGATCAGCGCCACCTCCATGGCCTGCCGCGGCGACATGAAGACGCGGGGCTGGCCGCGGTCGGGGGCCTCGACGTCGTCGATGCCCTCGAGGCTGACGGTGACCGGAGCGTTGCCGAAGAGCTTCTGGCGCCGGGCCTTGAGCTCGTCGCGGTGCTTGCCCTCGTAGACCGCCATGTTCTTGAAGACCTCGTCGGAGTCCCCCTTGTAGCGGCCGCCCACCATCCGGGCGAACTCCTCGTAGCGGGCCCGGGCCTCCTCCTCGATCAGCACCGCCAGGTCCAGCGCGTCCTTGAGCGTCAGCTTCGCGAAATCGATCTTCTGGGCCATGTTCACTCCCCGGCGAGGTTGTTGAAGTGGTGGTTCCTCAGCTAATGCTGAAGTCCACGAGTTGGCTAACGCTTCATTGGCACCCTTATGGGTACCGGAGGTCCGGATGGCGCCGAACGGGTCAGGCAGGGTCGTCTTCCGGAGGGAGCCGAGAGTCGCCCGGTTGCACGACCCGCGCAAGGGGTTCTCGCTCTCCGACGTCGAGAGCGAGATCCGCTACGACCCCCTGACGGGCGAGTCGTCGCGGATCTGCCACTTCGCGCTCCCCGCGGCGGCCCCCTCCGACATCTCGGCCATCGCCGAGGCCCGGCGACCCGGCTGCCCCTTCTGCCCGGGCAAGGTGGACACCATCACCCCCCGTTTCCCGGAGGAACTGGTCCCGGGGGGGCGCTTCCGGCGCGGCGAGGCGGTGGTCTTCCCCAACCTCTTCCCCTACGACGAGCTCTCGGCGGTGCTCGTCCCCGCCTCCCGGCACGACCTGGCCATGGGCGACGTCCCGGAATCACTCGTGGTCTCCGGAGTGGCCACGGCGCGCGACTTCCTGGCCGCCACGCTGCCCCGCATGGCCGGCGATCTCTTCGGAATCGTCACCTGGAACCACATGCCGCCTGCCGGGGGCACCCAGCTCCACCCCCACATGCAGGTGGTGGCCACGTCGGAGCCGGGAAACGCCATCCGCCGGGAACTGGCCGCCGAGTCGGCCTGGCTCGAGGCGCACGGGCGGCCTTTCGCGCCCGACCTGCTCGCCGCCGAGGAGGCGGCCGGGCGCGTGGTGGGGAGGACCGGGGGCTGGACATGGTACGTCCCCTTCGCCCCCACCGGCGTGCTCGGCGACTGCCGGGCCGTCCTGCCGGGGAAGTCGAGCGTGCTGGAACTCGACGACGGGGACGTGGCCGACCTCGCAGCGGGGCTGCGGCGCGCCCTGCGCGGCTTCGCCGCGAACGGGCTCTGGAGCTTCAACCTGACCTTCGTTCCCGACCGGTCAAGCGATCGGTCCGGGCGACACGCCCTCTCGGCCCGGCTCCTCCCCCGGCTCTACATCGACCCGGTGCTCCACACGCCCGACGCCAACTACCTGCACATGCTGCTGGGCGAGCGGTTCTCGATGGCCTGGCCGGAGGAGGTGGCGGAGCGGCTGCGGAAGGCCTTCAGCGAGCCGTGACGCCCTTGCCGGCGAGCCAGGCGGCGAGCCTGGCCTCCTCGGCGTCGCGGGCCGCCATCCGGTCCTGAACCAGCCGCCGGAGCGCCGACTCCCGGACCGCCAGCCGGTCGGCCTCGGAGCGGCCGGCGCGGGCCACCTCGTCGTCGAAGAGGCGCACGTGGCGGCGGACGGCGCTGGCCGCCCGCGCGAAGCCCCGGGCCTCGAGCGCGTAGAAGCGGGCCAGCTGCGCCGGGTCGGGGGACGGGCGCAGCTCGGCGTCGGCCGTTCCCAGCTCGTAGACGTGGCCGGCCTTCGAGAGGCGCGGCCGGGCGATCTCCCGCGCGGCCAGGTAGACGTCGGCCCCCTCGCGGCTCGACGCGTCCACGAGCTGCTCGGTGATGCTCCGGGCGAACGGGCCGGCCGGATCAAGCCGGAGGGCGTCGAGGGCGGCCTCCTCCCCGGCGTCGCCTTCGACGAGCGCGTCGAGCCCGGCCACCGCCCCGGGCATGGAAGCCCTCCCCTCCGCGGCGTCGAAGACCCGCGCCCCCCAGAGGTCCTCGAGGAAGAGGTGGTGGTTCTTGATGATGCCGAGGCCGATCTCCTCGAAGGTGGGGCGGGGGCGCAGGAAGCCCCAGAGGGAGAGGACGTTCTCCTTCCAGCTCTCGATCTTGGCGTCCCTGAAGAACGGGTAGACGGCCTGGAGGGTGTGGATCTGGTTGGCCACGTCCTCGACGTAGTGGTGCGCCGCGCCGAGCCAGACGTGGGCCAGCGCGCGGCCGCCCGGCGTGCCGGCCGTGGCCGCGGCCAGCGCCACGTCGGTGTGCATCTGGGCCATGTCGGGCGCGAAGGCCTGCGCGGTGGGCGGCCAGGCCCAGCGACGGGGATCGGTCTTCAACACCTCGGGTGAATCGGAGAAGGCGATCCGGGGGAGGCCGTAGTGGGCCCAGGCCTGGCTGGAGAGGCCGGTGAGGGCTCCCATGTCGAGCTGGGCCGGGTCGAGCGGCAAGGGCTTGCCCGCGGCGTCCTTCCGAACCCGGCGGTCCGGGTCGTGGGCGAAGCGCTCGACGTTGCGCCGGTCGTCGTCGGGGAAGCGGGACGAGAGGGCGAGGAGCAACCGCGCGTCGGCCGGCCCCTCGGGGACGACGTCCACGCCCACCACCCGGGCCTCGGGGGTGAGGCCGAGGAACTCCTTCCAGGCCCAGCCGTCGAACTGGCGCTCGGAGGGGTGGCGGGCGACGAACCGCTCCCGCACGGCGGGATCGGGGTGGCCGGCGCCGGCGCGCCAGGTGGCGCTGCGGAGCTCGTCCACGTCCACCGGCGTGGCCCGCGCCAGGTCGCGCGGCAGGGTGGCGGGAAGGGCGCGCTCCCCGATGAGCTGGTGGACCCGCTCCTCGTAGGCGCGCGCCGCCCCCGGCGCGGACAGCGCCCAGAGCACGGCCAGGGCTGCGGCCGGGCGCCTCACGACCCCTTCGGCTGGACCTGGGTCTCGGCGGCCCGGATGTCGGGCTGGTACTGGATGGTGTCGAACATCACGAAGGACACGAAGAGGGCGGCGAAGACCACCGCCGAGACCAGCACCACCAGCTGGAAGCGGTTCTCGTACTTGAGGTGCATGAAGAAGAGCGCCACCAGGGCGGCCTTGGTGCAGGCGATGGCCAGCGCCAGCACCACGTTCCACTCCCCCAGGTCGATGCGGGAGGTGGCCACGGTGAGCACCGTGAGGACCATGAGGGTGGCCGCGGTGCCCAGGAGCACCGACGGGGGCATGACGTGGGCCGCGTGCTCCGGGGATGCGGCGGCGGAACGGGAGTGCTCGGTCACGGCGGCTCCGATCAGATGAGGTAGAGGAGCGGGAAGAGGAAGATCCAGATCATGTCCACCAGGTGCCAGTAGAGGGCCACCGAGTCCACGGGCACGTAGTAGCCGGGACCGAAGTCGCCCCGGCCGGCGCGCCGGATGAGCCAGACGTAGAGCCCCATGCCGACGAGCACGTGGATGCCGTGCAGGCCGGTCATGAGGTAGTAGATGCTGAAGAAGGTGCCCAGGTCCTTCGGCGGTGGCACGCCCTGCAACGCGGCCGGGAGCGTGGCCAGGATCTCCTTCGAGGGGTGGCAGGCGGCGCCCCAGGCGATCCCGTTGTGCAGCTTGTGGCTGTACTCGAAGTACTTCACCACCAGGAACATGCCGGCCAGCAGGAGGGTGATCAGGAGCGAGATGCGGAGGCCGCGGCGCTGCCCCAGCTGGGCGCAGCGCACCGACCAGGCCGCCGAGACGCTGCTTCCCACCAGCACCACGGTGTTGAGCGCGCCCATGCGCCAGTCGAGGAAGTTGTGGGCGTAGTGGAAGAGGGCGTAGTGGTTGGCCCGGTAGACCCCGTAGGCCACGAAGAGCCCGCTGAAGAAGAGCACCTCGCTTCCCAGGAACAGCCAGATCCCCAGCTTGCTGGTGTCGGACTGGGCCTGCATGGTGGGGAAGTGGTGGGCCAGGAACCGCTCCTCCGGGGCCGCCGCGGCGCTGCCCCCCCCGTGACCGCTGGCGTGGTCGCTCATGGCGCACCCTCCTTGCGGACGGGCTCCCAGCCCGCCTCCTCCGACACGTGCCGCAGGCCGGTATAGTCGTACGGGTGGACGCCCCGGGGCGCGACGGCGAAGTTGTCGTGGGGCGGGGGCGAGGGGGTGGCCCACTCCAGGGTGGCGCCGCCCCAGGGATTGGCCGGGGCGCGGGCG
>CAIQRS010000118.1 GCA_903874275.1 uncultured Anaeromyxobacter sp. | reverse complement strand
GCGAGGCCGCTCGCGTAGACGACCTCCAGCTTCGGGTAGGTGACCTTGGGCGTCCGGGCATGGCGATCGATGAGGATCCAGACCGCGTGCGGAGCTTCCGTCGTGAGTCCGTGGACCTGGAGGGCGCTCAGCAGGGCGACGGTCCCGTGCGGGACCCGTCGGGCGACCTCCACCAGCGAGTGCAGCTCCGTGACCGGTGCATCGGGGAGCCGGTAGAGCCCGCGATCCACGCGCTCCAGGAGACCGCGCTCGCACAGCCGCCGCAGGTAGACCCGCGGGATGCCCGCCGCGTCGACGTCGCGCGTCCGCAGGGGGCCGGCGCCGGCCAGCCGGAGCAGTTCGGAGGTCTTGGTTGCGATCGAGGCCATGTCACAAAACGTTGGCTTAAAATAATACCGACCTACGAAATGTAACACGCCTCACTCTGGGGCCGCAAGCATGCCCCACGGACATCAGGAGAGGGCGTTCTCCCGCTGAAGCTGCTCCCGACTCTTCTGCCCGGACTCGAGTGCCCGGCGGTCCTCGTCGCGCGAACGCTGCTTCTCGGCCTTCCGCCGCTCGAAGAGCCCCTTCTCGGCCCGGACCCGATTCTTGCTCTTGCCCTTCATGACCCGAAGAGCCTAACGCAGCCCGAGCACGACGACGACCCCCCAGGACAGACGACCCCGTAGACCCTGCCTTCTCTTCTTTGTCTGTTCTCCCCCATCTCCGTGATTCCTTGAATCTGCATTCTTCCGATAGTGAACCCTGACCAACCAGACCCAGCCCCGCCCCGCCGCCCCGAGCTCCAATCTGCATCCATCTGGTGACAGCAACCCGATCCCACAATCCCACGTAGTGGTTGGGAGTGTGGGATCGGGCTGCTGGCACCCGGTCTGACGCACGTTCCGTCACGACGGGGCGGCGGGGCGGGGCGGGGCGCCCGGATTTCGCGCGGTTGCCTTGTTCAATCGAGGACGCGGCCTGTAGACCAACCATGGCCGAACGCCGTCGATCCCGGACTCCGGCGCCCGTCAACAGGGCACCGTCGACAGGGTTCCAAGGCCAATCCGTCCTGTGGAACAAGGGTGCATAGATCAGTTGCGCCCTCTTGTGAGAAGCAGCACGGACTCCTGGCCCGCCTCGACGTCTGCGGGGTCGTCCGGCGCTACAAGTCCGTCGCAGCGGGCAGGTGGGCACCGTAGTTCAGCGCGACCAAGCGCGACTCCAGGTCGGCGACGAAAGCCGCCGGCGACGCCGGTGTGATGACGTAGTTCCTGCCATGGGTAGCCAGGAGGACCCGGTCGTCGCTGCGGGTAGCGTACATCGTCACCTGGCCGAGGTCGCGGCTCTTGAACTCCCCGTAGTACCCGTACCATCCGCCCGAGCCGCCGATGCGGATGAAGGAGACCTGAGGTGGCAGCTCGCGGACCTCCCGGATCGCCGAGAGGGGGATGGTGGCGGCGCCAGCACGCCGCTCGATGTGGACGCCAATGTCGTCGAGGGTGTAGCCGGTGGGGGCTTCTCCCCTGAGGGCGAAGAGCAACAAGACCGGCGTGACCAGGAAGACCAGCGGGACGAGCATCACCGCCGGGTTGTCGTACTTGGAGTAGAGCGTCTGGCCGACGCTACCGACCGCCAGGATGGCGCCGCTGCCCACGATGAAGACGGTCGCCGCCGAGAGGACCTTTACGTCGCCGCCACGCGGAGCGTCATAGCGCACCTTGTCCACTCGTCCTCCCGATGCCGCCGTTCGACCGCAGGTAAAGCGTAGATGGGGTACGGTGGCAACAAGTCCCGATTCACGGCCACACTCGAATCTAACAGGTACCGTCAGTGTGCCCCCGAGGATCGCGGCCGAGGCTCGTGTGGGGCTGAAGGAGTCTCCCGGCCTGCGCGGTTGCCTGGCGGAGGGCGAGTTCAACTACGGCCGAGTCGACCCCTGCCACGACGAGCCGCTCGGCAGCGATGGCCCCCGCCTGGATGAAGAGCTCGGCACCGACAGCGGGCAGGGCAAGTGCGCCGGACCGCAGTCCACCAGCAGTCCAGGCGTCGAGTTCGGGTGCCTCGCCGTGCGGCGCGTGCGATCCAAGAGGATCGCCTGCTCCAACGAAATCAGCAGCTTGACGCTCCGTGCACTCCGGTGAAGTGCGTTCGATCGGCCCCGGCTCGATTCGAGCCGAAGCTGCGGTCAGGGCTGTTCGTACACGCCTTCTGATCGGGTCGCTCCCGGAATCGTGAGACGCGACGGGGGCTCGTGGCTCGGCCAGCCCCACCCAGCACATCCGGTAGCCCCCGGCCTCGACCATCGTCTTGCACACCTCGGCGAAGAGCCACGCCTCGGTCGTGGCGCGCACCAGCGCCTCGTTGCACAGGGTCACCAGGCGAAGGGCCCGGTTGCTTCGGCGGAGGCTCTCCTCCGAGCGCCGACGCACGGTGATGTCGCGGAACATGACGTAGGAGAACGGGGCGCCTTCGCCGGACGGGATGAATCCCGTCGTGAGCTCGACCGGGAACGTGCTGCCGTCGGGACGCCGGAAGGAGAGTTCCCCCGATACCGCATTCGACGACTCTCGCACTGCCAGAAGCTCCTGGAGACGAGCGCCCTCCACCACGAGCCCGTTGCGCCCCTCGCGGCGGATCTCGTCCTTCGAGCGCCCCAGTGCACGGCACGCCGCTGGATTGGCGCGAAGGATGGTTCCGTCGGGGCGCGCGAGCATGACGCCGACGCCTCCCCCCCTGCTCGACCATCGTCACACTCCGCCGTCGGGGTGGGCAACCTCGATCGTCGCCCACCGCTCGACCACGATGCGGACGCCGCCGCCGCCCTGCACCTCGTCACCGGGCGCAGATGAAAATCCTCTCGTAATCGATCTTTTTCTGCCCCGAACGGCTGGCTGGGTCGCATTCGTGTATCCGCCCTGTCTATGTTGCCCTACATCAAGAATCAGAGACCTGGGAGTCCCGCCGTCCATCCCCAGTTTGGGTTGGCGGCGCGCAGTGGGGTGAGTTGGCGCGGGCCACGAGGCGTGTGTCTCGCGGTCACGAGGCGAGTCAGACAGGTGTCCATCTTTTTCACGTCTCACGGAGGCAGCGAATGTTCCGCAAGGTAATGACAGCACTCACCGTGACCTTCATGGCCACGGCAGTCCAGGCCGGCGAGGGTGTCGCCCGGACCTACGTCGTCCAGATGGACGGCGCTCCCGTGGTCGCGTACCAGGGCGGCGTCGCTGGCCTCGCCGCCACGCGCCCGGCCCGTGGGCAGAGGATCGACCGGAGGCGCCCCGAAGTCGAACGCTATGCCCAGCACCTGACCGATCGGAGCGCCGCGGCCGTGCGCGCCGTCGGCGGTCGCAAGCTCCACGACTACCGCTTCAGCATCCACGGCTTCGCCGCGACCCTCACCCCCGCACAGGCGGAGAAGCTCAAGTCGGTTCCCGGCGTCATCTCGGTGGAGCCGGACGAGATCCTGCAGCTCGACACCATCACCACTCCCGACTTCCTCGGACTCACCGGTCGAGGCGGGCTCTGGCACGACGTGGGCGGCGTCGAGCACGCCGGCGAGGACGTCATCGTCGGCGTCGTCGACGGAGGCATCTGGCCGGAGAGCCCCAGCTTCGCGGGACGCGGCTTCGACGACGACTACACCGAGCACAAGAACTGGGTCGGCCAGTGCGTCGCCGGGGAGGCCTTTCCGGCCACCACCTGCAACAACAAGCTCATCGGGGCCCGGTATTACGACGCCGGGTTCGGCGGACCGGCCAACGTGAAGGCTATGTTCCCGTACGAGTACAACTCCGCACGCGACGCCGATGGTCACGGGACCCACACCTCCAGCACCGCCGCGGGCAACCATGGCGTCACCGCAGTGTGGGACGGCGTGAATCTCGGCAAGGCCAGCGGCATCGCGCCCCGCGCACGCCTCGCCATGTACAAGGCGTGCTGGGGCCGGGGCGGAGAGCCTGGGGCCGGGTGCGCCACCTCCGACACCGTGGCCGCCATCGACGACGCCGTCGCCGACGGCGTGGACGTGATCAACTACTCCATCAGCGGATCCCGCACGAGCTTCCTCCATCCGGTCGAGGTCGCGTTCCTCTACGCAGCCGACGCAGGCGTCTTCGTGGCCACCTCGGCCGGCAACAGCGGTCCAGCAGTGAGCACGGTCGCGCACAACAGCCCCTGGGTGACGTCCGTCGCCGCTGGCACGCACGATCGGACCTTCATCGCCACGGCGACCCTGGGCAACGGGGCCAAGTACACGGGTCCCTCGATGAGCACCGGCACGCCGAGCCGGCCCCTGGTGCTCGCCGGGGCGGCAGGGCTGCCGGGAGTACCCGTCTCCAGCGCGAGCCGCTGCTTCATCGGCGCGCTCGATCCGGCGATCGTGACCGGGAAGATCGTGGTCTGCGATCGTGGCTCGAACGCCCTGGTGGAGAAGAGCCAGGTGGTGAAGGACGCCGGAGGCATGGGCGTGCTCCTCGTCAACGTCCCCGGAGGCGCGACCACCCAGCTCGTCCTTCCCCACTCGATCCCGACCATCCACCTCAGCCAGGAGGACGGCGTCGCCATCAAGGCCTATGTGGCTAGCTCCGCGAGTCCCGTGGGGCAACTCGGGGTCATGGTCGCCACCAAGCAGTTCGCCCCCAACGTGGCCGACTTCTCGTCGCGCGGCCCCGCCCTCTCCTCCGGCGACATCCTGAAGCCGGACATCATGGCGCCGGGTGAGGACATCCTGGCCGCGGTCTCGCCGGTGAACGGCGGCCGCAGCTTCGACTTCTACTCGGGCACGTCGATGTCGAGCCCCCACGTCGCAGGCATCGCCGCGCTGCTCATGGGGAAGCACCGTGACTGGAGCCCCGCCATGATCCGCTCGGCCATGGTGACCACCGCGAGCCGCACCAAGGCGGGGGTCTTCCCGATTCCCGGCGGGTTCTTCGACTACGGCGCCGGCCAGGTCGTGCCCACGTCCGCCAACGATCCCGGTCTGGTGTTCGACGCCGGCTTCGACGATTACATCGCGTTCCTCTGCGGGACGGGCCAGCTCACGGCCTCCTACTGTCCGTCCATCGCCATCCGCCCGTCCAACCTGAACCAGGCGTCCATCGGCGTCTCCGCCCTCACCGGCGTCCGGACGGTGACCCGTACGGTGACCAGCGTCTCCTCCGAGAAGGAGACCTACGCCTGCTCGGCCAGCGTTCCCGGCTTCACCGCGACGGTGAGCCCGGCTTCCTTCACCATCCGCAAGGGGAGGACCCAGGCCCTGACCGCAACGTTCAGCCGCGGCACGGCTCCCTTCGGAGCCTACGCGCAGGGCTTCCTCACCTGCACCGGCAACCGCGGCCACGTGGTGAAGAGCCCCGTCGCGCTCCGGCCGCTGATCCTCGGCGCGCCGGCCCAGCTGGCGAGCACCGGAGGTTCGCTGAGCTACCCGGTGACCGCCGGGTTCACCGGCCCGTTCACGGCGTCTCCGGTCGGGCTCGTGCCGGCCACGACCTTTGACGGGTCTGTGATGACGGGTGAGTACCTCATGTACGCCGTCCAGGTCCCGGCTGGCTCGTCGCTTGCCCGCTTCGCGCTGTTCGATGCGAACACGGCGCCCGCCAGCGACCTCGACCTGTACGTCTTCAACAGTGCCTTCGACCAGGTCGGCTTCAGCGCCGGAGTCACCTCCGCGGAGCAGGTCGACCTCGTCGGCCCCGTGGCGGACACCTACTACGTCCTGGTGGACGGGTACGCGACTGGCGATCCGAGCACCTTCCGGCTCTTCGCGTGGGTGGTCGGCCCCGACGCCGGCAACATGACGGTATCCGCTCCGTCGACAGTCACCGATGGTGGAACCTCGACGATCGACCTGTCGTTCGCCGGGCTCCTGCCCGCCACCAAGTACCTGGGAGCGGTGGTCTACGGTGGAGGGGCGACGGGAGCCGCGCCGACCGAGATCCGGGTCGAGACCCCGTAGCCACCACGAAGGTCGGCTTCACCACGGACCGCGGCTCGCCGAGCCGCGGTCCGTGCCATTTTTGGGCCCAGCTGTGGCCGGGACCAAGCCCAAAATTCGGAAGGGGTCGCCGTTCGGACCGGATCCGGGTGAGAGCGTTGCAATGACGCAGTGCGCGTCGTCGACTGCTGACCCGGGATCGATGCGGGAGCTCCGCCGAACCTGGAATTGACCGGTGTCATCTTCGGTCAGATTCACCGCGAGCGGAGGTCTGAGGATGAAACGCCGTCGTCCGGCGCCCGAGGGCGCCGAAAAGGGGGAGCAAGCCATGATCCGGATCGTCCGTCGAGGTCTCCTGTTGGTCGTCGTCCTGCTCACGTTCGCCGGTTCCGCAAGTGCGGCGGGCGAGGAGCACATCCTTCTCAGGTCCACCGGCAGTCGGGAGCAGATGCGCCAAGCCATCCAGGCGCTCGGCGGCAAGGTGACGTTTGAGTACCAGAACGTGAACGCGCTCGCCGCCACGGTTCCCGCGGGCGCCAGGGCGACCCTGGCGGCGAACCCCGACTTCAAGGTGGGGAAGGACGTCAAGCTGTCGGTTCCGGTTCCTCCGCATCCCGCGAGCGGCGTCGAGGTCCGTCCCGACGCGTTCGCACTCTCGCAGGTTGCCGGCGTGGGCGGGGGAGCGGGCCCCGCGGACTACCGTTTCAACAACACCCTCATCCACGCGGACGCCGTCCACGCAGGCGGGAACACGGGCAAGGGCGTGATCGTCGGAGTGATCGACACCGGGACGGCCAACTCGCCCGTCGTCTCGTCGCTCCACGGACGGGTCATCGGCGGCCAGTCCTTCGCTCCTACCGAGAGCATTTCGGCGACGAGTACGAAGAACCACGGCCACGGGACCGCGGTGGGGACGTTCATCGCGGGGAATGCCACGCCCGGCTTCCTGGCCGACGGATGCCTTCCGTCGGCCGTTCGCCGCTACGCCCCGCCCGGCAGCTGGTACAACGAGACCGTCACGCTCGAGGACGGCTCGTCGGCTCTCATGACCTTCATCCCGCTGCGCGGAGTGGCACCGGACGCCAAGCTCTACGCGTTCAAGGTGCTCGACTCGAACGGGTCGGCGCTGAACTCCTGGATCCTGGCGGGCATGGATCGGGCCATCACCATGAAGCGGAACTTCCTGGCCGGGCAACCCTCGGTCCCGGTTGCCGGGGACGGCAGCGAGGACAGCCCCTTCGTCTACGACTCGCTCGACATCTCCGTGGTGAACATGAGCCTCGGCAGCGCTGCGATGGATCCGGCCCACGGCCTCGAGGGGCAGTTCATGCGCCTGTTCCTGGACGTCGGGATCGTCCCGGCCGTCGCGGCAGGCAACTGGGGCCCGTCCGCCATGACCACGGGCAGCCCGGCCACCGGGATGGGCGCGATCTCCACGGCTGCCGCCACCACTCCGACCCATGTGCGCATCCTCGAGTCCTACTGGTCCTGCGACCCCGACGCCGGCGCCATCCGCTGGCCCGACGACCAGATCCGGACCGCGGTCTTCAGTTCGCGCGGTCCGACGGCCGACGGCCGCACCGGTGTGTCGGTGACCACCGCGGGTGACTGGAACTTCCTCCAGGGAGTGAAGGGCGGCTTCGGCATGGGGAGCGGGACCTCCTTCGCGGCTCCTCAGGTCGCCGGTGCCGCGGCCCTCCTTCGTGCCGGAGCGCCGCGCGCGACCGGGATGCAGATCCGCAACGCCATCGAGGCGGGGGCCAACCCCAGGGTACTGGGCGACCACTCGACTCCCTTCGACCAGGGGTCCGGGTTCCTCGACGTGGCCCGCTCGCTCCAGCTCCTCAAGGCCGGGCACGTGAGCGGCGACCTTCGCGCCCATCACGGCGGGCAGGATGTGGC
Source organism: uncultured Anaeromyxobacter sp. (assembly GCA_903874275.1). Lineage (GTDB taxonomy): Bacteria > Myxococcota > Myxococcia > Myxococcales > Anaeromyxobacteraceae > CAIOAK01. The sequence goes on along the minus strand of CAIQRS010000118.1, from coordinate 29,756 downwards.
CGAGAACCTCGAGGAGGTTGGCCTCCACGTACGGAAGCTGGAGGCCGGCAAGTCCTTCTCCGGTCGCACCGGGTCACTCGTCCCCGGCGAGCGGCGCGAGTACCTGGTGGAGGTGGGCAAGGACGTCGCCTCGCTCCGGATCGACGTGACCGGCGTCTCGCTTGCTCCGCCGGGGAAGCAGAACCAGCACTGGGGCGACGACGTGATCCTGGGTGTCTACACCGCGACCACCACCGTGTGGGGCGACTACCGGGTCTGGGAGTACGTCCGGGCGCCGGGGAGCTACGTCGTCGGTGACCTGAGCGTGGGGGTCATGCGGCTCACGCTCCTTGGCTCCGACTCCAACGCCGGGAAGGCCGGGCTGGAGTTCACGGTCACGGCGATCCCCTCGAAGCTGCGCGCAGCCGTCACCACACGCGGCACCATCGCCGACGGCGGCTGGGAGGTGTTCCCGGTGGACATCCCGGCCGGCGCGGGGAAGGCCACGTTCGAGCTGTCCTGGAAGAGGGACTGGACCGTGACCCCGACCAACGACATCGACCTGTACGTGATCGATCCCGACGGGAACGAGGTGCTGGTCTACTCCGCGCCTGACGACTTCTGGTATTCGCCCGGGGTCACGCTGGACGCTCCCGAGCGTGTCGTGGTCGAGGCCCCCAAGCCGGGCACGTACACCATCTACGTGAACGGATACGCCGTCTTCGCCGATCCGCGCGCCGGGCCGGGAGCCTCGAAGACCGACGAGTACAGGCTCAAGGTATATCTGGAGTAGCGGAGGAAGCGCCGGGGGCCCGGGGTGGAGACGCCCCGGGCCTTCGTGCGCCGCAATGCTACCGCCGGAACCCGCCGCCCGGTGGCACGCTGCCGCCGAGGATGCCCGGGTCCGCGCCGGCGCCCGGCACGATGATCGACGAGGCCTGCTGGCGGCGCATCTCCTGGAGCTGCTGGATGGTCCTCTCGACGCCGACCTTGGCGGCCGCGCCGTATCCGGCCGCCGCCGCGCCCAGGTTGGGCGCGTCGATCTCGAAGCTCACCGGGAGCGGGCCGACCTGGGTCACGATCTGGGCCTCGCCGATGTAGATCACCTTGCGCCCGAGGTCGGCGATCCCCTCGGAGGTCACCGGCACGAGCGCCCGGATCGTCCCGATCTTGCGGTCGGTGTAGACCTCCTCGCGGTAGAGCGACGCGGTGTCCATCTCGATGTCCATCTCGGGCATTTCGGCCATTCTCGGCTCCGGTTGGTTGAAAGGGGTGCTCCCGGATATCACGGGGGGAGGGACTGGAGGAACCCCGCGGCGAGGCGGGTGGCCTCCCCGGCGGCGCGCGGGCTCGCGTGCGGGGCGTGACCGCTCTCCACCCAGGCGATGCGGGCGTCGGGGAGCGCGGTGCAGGCGGCCTCGATCTCCCCCGGCTCCGTGCGCGGGTCGCGGGAGCCGTGCAGGAGGAGCACCGGGCAGGTCACCTCGCCGAGCCGCCCCTCGTAGACGTCGCCCCCCTCGCGCCGGCCACGCTCGATGATGCGCAGCCAGGCCCGCGCTCCCTCGGAGATGATCCCGCGCCAGCGGGGCTCGCCGTGGTCGCGGACCAGCGCCTCGACCACCGCCGGGCCGAACTCCTCCGGACGGTTCGCCGCGGTCTCGAAGAAGGGGAGGGACCCCACCTTGGCGCGCCAGAAGTGGGCGGCCTCGAGGACCATGCCGCGCACGCGCCCGGGGGCCTCGATGGCCATCCAGGCCGCCACCACCGCGCCGTCGCTGTGCCCCCAGAGAGCGGCCCGCTCGATGCCGAGCGCGTCCATGACCCCCAGGCACTCGAGGGCGAACATCCGGTGGTACCCGTCCGGAACGGCGGCCAGGAGCGGGGAGCCGCCGTAGCCGGTCCGGTCGGGCGCCACCAGATGGAACGTCCCGGAGAGTTCCTCGAACTGCCGGTCGAACGGGTAGGCCTCCCAGCCCCAGCCGCTGTGCAGGAGCATCACCGCCGGGCCGCTCCCGGCCTCGCGCACCAGGATCCGGCAGGGCGCGCCGGGCAGGATCGGGGACTCGACCTCGACGAAGCCCATGCGGCGCCGCACCTGACTCAGGGTGAAGCTGGCCGGGACGCCCGGACGTAACGGGCGAGCGCCACGTCGTGGCTGCGGATGTGCTCGGTGAACCAGTGGTGGAGCGCCGAGGCGAAGTTGCGGGTGGGCTGCACGTTCCCGCTGGCGAACTCGGTGCGGACCTGCTCGATCTGGTCCACCAGCCGGGCGTGCTCGAGCTGGTGGGCCGCGAACTCCGGATAGGCGTGGAGCCGCATCAGGATCTCCTCGGTGGCGAAGTGCACCCGGCTGAGCTCGGAGAGCTGCTTCAGCAGCTCCTCCACGGGGGCCCGCGGCGCCGCATCCACCGCCTTCTCGAGTGCGTGGACCACGCCCAGGAGCAGGTCGTGCTCCGCATCCATCTCCTGCTCTCCCACCCCGATGGCCTCGGAGCCTCTGCCCATGCGCACCTCCCCGCGGAGCCCTCGCCCGCGTCCCCCCCTATCTAGCGCGGAATCCGGCCCGCGACACGGATACACTCCCGGGGTGCGCATCCTCTACGGGGTGGTCGGCGAGGGAATGGGGCATGCCATCCGGTCCCGGGTGGTGCTCGACGAGCTTTCCAGGCGCCACGAGATCGAGGTGGTGGTCTCGGGCCGGGCCCACGCCTACCTGAAATCGCTCGAGTCGGAGCGCCTGGGGGTGAACCGCATCTGGGGGCTCTCGCTGGTCTACGAGGACAACCAGGTCCGGAACTTCCGGACCCTCCTCGCCAACCTGAAGGGGGCGCTCGTCGAGGGGGGCTGGCCCGAGAACATCCGGGCCTTCTTCGACCTTGCCGAGCGCTTCCGTCCCGACGTGGTGGTGAGCGACTTCGAGTCATGGAGCTACCTCTTCGCCCGCATGAACGGGATCCCGGTCATCTCGCTCGACAACCAGCAGATCGTCGCCCGCTGCGACCTGCCCCCGGAGGTGCTCGCGGGGCACGAGGCCGAGGCCCAGCTCACCCGCGCCATCGTGAAGGCCAAGCTGCCCGGCTGCCTGCACTACCTGGTCACGACCTTCTTCCATCCGCCGGTCGTGAAGCCACGCACGACGCTCGTACCTCCCATCCTGCGCCCCCTGGTGCTCTCGGCCCGGCCCGAGGAGGGGGAGCACCTGCTCGTCTACCAGACCTCCACGAGCGACGCGGCGCTGCTCGACCGGCTGCGCGCCACCGGCCTGGAGTGCCGGATCTACGGCGTCCGGCGCGGCATCCAGGCCGAGGAGCGGGACGGGAACCTGCGCTTCATGCCCTTCTCCGACGAGGGGTTCGTGGACGACCTCCGCTCCGCGCGCGGCGTGGTGGCGAACGGAGGCTTCACCCTGCTCGGCGAGTCGGTCTACCTGCGCCGCCCCTTGCTCTCGGTTCCGATCCGCAAGCAGTTCGAGCAGGTCCTGAACGCCCGCTATCTGCAGAAGGAGGGGTACGGGATCGCCGCGGAGGAGGCCACCGGGGAGGTCCTGGAAGAGTTCCTCGAGCGGCTGCCCGACCTGCGCCGCAACCTGGATGGCTACCACCAGGACGGCAACCGGGCCCTCTTCTCCCGGCTCGACGAGCTGCTCGCCGCGGTCGAGCGAGGGGAAAGGGCGCCCGACGACCCCTCGGATTCCTGAGCCGGAAAAAAAGCGACCCCGGTCGTTCCGAGAACGCCGGGGTCACAGCTGCAGCCGGAGGGGGGGTGGCCGCAGCTGTCTTCCAGAGAGTGCAGGAGGCTTGCCAAGGGTGACGCCGAGGCAAGCGCCCGGAATCAGGGTGGCGCACCCGCGCGACGCGCCGGGTCACGAAGACCCGCGGGTTCGGTGCCGGAACCGGGCGGCCCGGAGGCGACCCGAAATGGCTCACGAGCGAGCTTGCCCCGGGCGATATCCCTGGTACCTTCGCCACCGGACCGTGGGGGAAGGTGGGAGGCGGCGATGGGCGTGGGAGCAATGACGATGGATGCGGCCGGTGATGTCTTCGGCCTCGTGGATTCGGTCATCCGCCAGCACGGGGTTCACCCGAACGAGCAGGTGAGGTCGCTGCTCGCCGCGGCAGCCGAGCAGCGGATGCGGGAGCGCGGAGAGGCCTTCGGCACTGCCGTCCCGCGCGCCATGGCGGCGCTCGTGACCGCCGCCCAGCGACGCTGAACGCGGGCCGCCGCGGAGACGCGGTCACTTCCCGGACAGCAGGGCGGCCTTGAGATCCTCGAGGCCACCGTCCGTGGGCTTGGGCCCGAGCCAGATGCGGAAGAGCGCATCGGCGAAGTCCTTGCCCTCGATGGTGATGGTCTTGCCGCCCTCGACCCCTATCGTCGTCCCCTGGCCGGGCGCGTAGGCGACGGCGAGGACCTGCTTGTCCTTGAACTCCGGCGGGAACGAGGTCTCGACCAGCTTCAGCCTGGAGGCCAGGGCCGCCGACTGGCCGGGCGAGTTGCTCTCGATGCCGTCGCGGAAGGCGTTCAGCATGGTCTCCTTGTCCACGTCGCGCAGGAGCGTGAGGCGGAGGACCTTGGGCGCGTCGAGCGCGACGATGGCGACGGCGTCGGTGGAGCGCTGGGTCACGTAGAGCGCGCCCACGTACACCTTGACGGCGAAGATGGTCTTCGTGCGCACGCCGGCGCCGTTCAGGACCAGGGTCTTGCCGTCCACGGGGAGGGAATCGGCCACCTTCACGCCCGCGACCTCCAGGGCGGAGGCGGGGAGGGCGGCGAGCAGGAGCGCTGCGGCGAGGATTCGCATGTGGACCTCCGGAAAGTGGGAGGCGCCACGATAGGATGACCGGGCATGAAGAGCCAGATCCGCTGCCCGACCTTCGAGACCCTGGCCCACCGGGAGGGGAAATGACGGCCGGGCGCGCGGTGCGCTTCCTGGCGGCGGCCCTGGCGATCGGTGGGCCGCTCGCGCTCCAGGCGCAGGAGTTCCGGCAGCTGCTCGTGAAGAAGGGCACGCTTTCGGGCGACCAGTACCTGGCTGGCGCCACGGTGGACGTCCACGGTGCCGTGGAGGGGGACCTCACCATGGCCGGCCTCCAGGCCGGTCTCGACGGGACCGTGAGCGGCGACGTGAACGCCGCCGGGCTGCTCGTGCACGTGGGCGGCGTGGTCGGGGACGACGTGCGGGCCCTGGGCGGCCAGGTGGTCGTGCAGGGCTGGGTGAGCGGCGACCTCCTGGCGGCGGGCGGCGAACTTTCGCTCACCCGGGGGACGAGGGTCTCGGGAAAGGCGATGCTGCTCGGGCGGCGGATCGTGGACCTGGGCGACGTGGACGGGGACCTCGACGCCACCGGGTCGTACGTGGAGATCGACGGCGACGTGCTGGGAACGGTCCGCATTCGCTCCGACGAGGTGGTGATCGGCCCGAAGGCGCGCCTGCGCGGCGACCTCGTGGTCCTGGGGGCGAACCCTCCGCGCATCGCCGAGGGGGCGAAGGTCGCGGGCGAGGTCACCGTCGCCGCGCCGCTCCCGGCCACCCTGGGCGCCTGGGTCGTGGCCGGGGCACGGGCGGCGCTGATGCAGATCGGGATGCTGCTCCTCGCCTGGGCCTGGATGGCGCTGGCGCCGGTGTTGGCCCGGGACGCCGCGGCCATCGAGTGGCGGAGTCCGGGGCTCGCCGAGACCATGGGCGTCGCCGCGGTCTTCGGGCTCCCGCTCGCCGCGGTGCTGCTCGCGCTCTCGATCGTGGGCATCCCGGTCGCGCTGGGCGTGGCGTCCGCCTGGGTGCTGCTCGTGCTGGCCGGATACTCCTCCACCGCCATCTTCCTGGGCGCCTGGCTGCGGGCACGGACGCGGCGAATCCCGGGCGCTCCGGGGCTGCACGCGAGGCTCCTCTGGACCCTGGCCGCGCTGCTCCTCCTGCGGGCGGCGTCGGCGTTGCCCTGGGTCGGCTGGGTGGTGACGGTGGGTGCGGTCCTGGCCGGCGCGGGGGCGGTGGCGCGCGCGGCCCAGCTCTCCCACGCGCGGCGGGCCCACGGGAGAGGCGTGGGGGCCGCCGTCCTCCTGCTCCTCCTCGCCGTGACTCCGGCCACGGCCGCCGAACCCGCGCTTCCGCCGGGAGCCGCGGCGGGGCTCGCTGCGGTGAGCCCGGGCGCGCTCTCCGCGGGGACCCGCTTCCTCTCCTCCGACCTGCTCGAGGGGCGGGGGACGGCCACCCGGGGGCACGAGCTCGCCGCGCTCTGGGTGGCCACGCAGATGCAGGCCATCGGCCTCGAGCCGGCGGCGGGGGACGGGCGCTGGGAGCAGACCGTACCGCTCCGGGCCTGGCGCGTGGACCCGGAAGGCTCCTCGCTCGTGGTCCACGGGCCGGGCAGCCCTCCGGTTCGCCTGGTGCGAGGACAGGATTTCGTCTCCCTCTCCGACGGCGAGAACGCCGAGGTGGAGCTGGATGGCGCGATGGCCTTCGTGGGCTACGCCATCGCCGCGCCCGAGTACGGCTACGACGACATGAAGGGGATCGACCTCACCGGGAAGATCGCCGTCGTGCTCATGGGAGCCCCGTCGTCCGACCGGCCCGACTTCTTCCCGCCGGCGCCCGGCGCCGCCTACGCCGACCGGGCCGGGAAGCTGCGCCGGCTGGCGGCTCGCGGCGCGGCCGGGGTGATCCTGGTCTACACGCCCGACGCGGAGAGGTCGCTCTCCTGGGAGGCCTTCGCCCGGAGCGTCCGGCTCGAGGGAATGGGATGGACCGAGGGGACCCGGTTCGGCGACGGCGCCGGCGGGCTCCCGGCCCGCGCAGTGGTGTCGATGCGGGGGCTCGAGAAGATGGCGGCAGCCGCGGGAGTGGTGGGTGGGACCCGCGGGATCCTGGAGAAGGCCGAGGCGAACCGGCTCGCCGCCGAGGAATGGCCCGTCAAGGCCCGCATCCGGTCGGTCGCCGAGGTCCGCACCACGCGTTCGGTGAACGTCCTGGGAATCCTGCGCGGCTCCGACCCTGCCCTGGCCCGCGAGACCGTGGTGGTCACGGCACACCTCGACCACCTGGACGGGGCCGCCGACAACGCCGCCGGCGTGGCCGTGCTCCTCGAGGTGGCGCGGGCCTTCGCCGCGCTGCCGCGAAGGCCGGCCCGCCCGGTGCTCTTCGCCGCCGTGACCGGGGGGGAGCAGGGGCTGGTCGGGTCCTCGTACCTCGCCACCCACCCGGTGGTGGCGCCGGAGGGGATCGTCGCCGTCCTGAACGTGGACGGCCCGCCCACCACCTCGCCCCTCGGGTCCGCCGTGGCGCGGGGGGCGGAGCACTCGACGCTCGCGGCCGCGGTCCGGCGCGCCGCCGGTTCACTCGGGGTCGAACTGGTCCCCGACCCCGTTCCCCGGGCCGGCGCCTTCGTCCGCTCCGACCAGTGGAGCTTCGTGAGGGTAGGCGTGCCCTCGCTCCACCTGGTTCCGCTGCCGAACCCGGGCGTGGACACGGCCTGGAGCTGGGAGGACACGGCGCGCTTCGCGCGGCTGCAGTTCCTCGTCGCCCTCGTCGTGGCCGACGGCGCCGAGCGCCCCGCCTGGAACAAGGGCGACTTCTTCGAGCGGTTCCTGAAGCCGGAGCGTCCGGCGCGGAGGTAGGGGTTCCCCGTCAGCTCCGGTGAAGGGTGGGCGCCCCGCGCCGCTTCTGCTCCGTCCGTTCGAGGTGGCGGGCCAGCGGCCGGTCGTTCTTCTCCATGTGGAAGCGGAGCCAGGTCTGGAGCCTCCCGCAGGCCCAGTCGAGGACCCGCGGGGTGACGCCCGAGGCCCGGAGCTCCAGGCCCGAGGTGTGCAGGTCCTGGAGGAAGAGGTCGTGCGCCGTCCGGTGGACGACCCGGTCCGGGTAGGCCGTCTTGTCCATCCACTCCTCCTCGTAGGCGAAGTGGAGCGCGGTGGCCTCGACGAGCCCATCGAGGATGAGGATGGCCTTGCGGGCCTGGCGCGACCGCATCGCGGCGGCGAGGTCGTCGGCGCGGCTCAGCATGTCGGCGTGGGGGGCGTCGAGCTCGGGCATTCCCAGCACCGGGCCGTGGACATGGGTCATGGGGTCGCTCCTGCAGCGGTGCGCCGCCGATCCGGCTCCTTCAGGATCGCGGCGATGGTGTTCTCCTTCAGGACGGCCGAGGCGCAGAGGGCGGCGCCCATGAGCGCGCCGGTCAGGCCGCTCGTGGCCACGTCGGCGCCGGTGAGGAAGAGGCCGGGCAGGGGGGCGCGGACCGGGATGCGGGCCTCGAAGCGGCGGGGCGTGGCCTCGAGCCCGTAGACCTCGCCGCCGGGGTGGCCGGCGAAGTGGCGGGTGGAGAGCGGCGTGGAGAGCTCGGCGACCTCGACGCGCCCGCGGATCGAGGGGAGGCGCGCCTCCACCACCGCGAGGAGCCGCTCGCGCAGCCCTTCCTTCAGCTCCTCGTACTCCTGGCCGCGGTGGCCCGGGCGCGTGTCCGCCCAGCGGGCGAAGGGCGCGAAGGGCCCCATGGTGACCGCCTCCAGCGTGGCCTTTCCCGGGTAGCGGTCGAGGAAGGTGGGGTCCTTGGCCGAGGCGAAGGAGAGGTAGACGATCGGGAAGGGCGCACCCGGGTCCCGCCCGAAGCGCTGGAAGCTCCCGTCGAGGTCGGCGTCCGGGTAGAGCCACTGGTTCGTCCCGGTGAACCCGAGCTCGGCGGCCGTGCCCCGCAGCCCCACGTAGAGCGACAGGTGGGCGCAGGAGGGGCCGATGCCGGTGAGCGCGGGGAATCGGGACCTCCATTCCTCGGGCACGAGCCGGCCCACCGTGGCCGCCCACCCGGCGTCGCTCACCACCACCGGGGCGCGGACGATGCGCCCGCCGGCCAGGCGCACCCCGGCGGCGCGCCCGTCCTCGACCACCACCTGCTCGACGTCGGCGGCCACCGCCACGTGCCCGCCCGCCGCCTCGATGACCGGCAGGATGGTGGCGGCGATCCGGCTCGACCCGCCCACCGGGTAGGCGGCGCCGTGGAGGTAGTGCTCGGCGACGAGCGCGTGGCTGCCGAAGCTCGAGAGCGCCGGCGGGAGCCCGTAATCGCCGTACTGCCCGGCCAGCACTGCCCGCAGCACCGGGTCCTTCACGTGGGAGGCGATGACCTCGCCGGTGGTCCTCCGGGCGTGCCGGAGGAAGCCGCGGCGCATCAGGCCGCCCAAGAGCCCCGCCACCCGGGGGGGAAGAGCGCTGGTCCCGAAGTAGGGGCCGGCGGCGCGCACGCAGGCCTTCACCTGCGCCAGGTACCCCTCGATGCCCTTCCTCTCGGCGGGGAAGGACGAGGAGAGCCCGTCCACGAACCGATCCTGGCCCGCCGCCAGGTCGAACTCCCGGTCGCCCACCACGATCCGGTCGTAGACCTCGGGCATGGCCGCCCAGTCCAGTTCACCATCCGTGACGTAGTCGAACAGGCGGCGCAGCGCGCCCCGCCGGCCGGCCATCTTGCCGACGTAGTGGACCCCCACGTCCCACTCGAAGCCGTCCCGCTCGAAGGTGTGGGTGAAGCCGCCGGCCGTGTAGTGGCGCTCGAGGACGAGGATCCGCATCCCGCGCCGGCGCGCCATCATGGCTGCGGCGCCGAGCCCCCCGATGCCCGAGCCGATCACCACCGCGTCGAAGGGGCCGTCGACCGGGCTCTGCTTCCAGGAAGTGCCGATGCGTCTGGCCAGGGTTCGCGCTCCGGGGCCGAAGCCTATTGAATTCCAGGGGGGATCGGCGCCAATTCGCGCTGACTCTATCGGGGGACACCCCAAAGGTCCATCCTCGCCGGACGCGCCCGTCCGATCCGCCCTCCGGCGCTGTCCTCTGTACCGTGACCAAGGCTCTCGAGAACGTGGGCGACGCGGGCGGCTTCACCGAGGCGCGGGGCGCGGGGACCCTCGATCGGGAGATGTACCTGGCTGCGGTGATGCGGCTCGCCGCGGTGGACGGGCTCGTCGACTCCGAGGAGCGGGTCATCTCGGAGGTGGCGATCGGCCTGGGGCTGGGACCGGTCACCGCGAGCTCGGCGCGCCGCCGGTCCCGCGATCGCGCCGTGGACACCGCCGTGCTGGTGGGCGGCGTGCGGGACGAGGACCTCCGGGTCGGCCTCCTCTTCGACGCCTACCGGGTCGCCGCGGCCGACGGTCACGTGAGCCGGGCCGAGCTCGAGGAGCTGGGGCGCATCGCCGCGATCCTGGGGGTCCACCCGGTCGGGGAGCTGCCCGTTCCGGCGGCGAACGCCCACGTCCCGCACGCCTTCCTCCGCCACGACGACGACGGCCACTCCCGGCTCGACTCGTCGGAGTTCGCCGGGGAGATCGCCGCCGCCGCCGACGTCCCGGCGCTGGCCGCCCGGGCCCGCGACATCGGCGCGCTCGGCCGCGACCTGGTGGACGCCGGGATCTCGGCGTCGCAGGTGACGCGGACCGTCTCCGCGCTGGCCGACGCGGTCTCGGAGCGGGCCATCCGGCTCGTGCTCGAGGGCGAGGACCTGGCCGGCCTCGACTTCTGCTGGCTGGCCTTCGGGAGCGAGGGGCGCCGCGAGCAGACCCTCTGCACCGACCAGGACAACGGCCTGGTGTTCGATCCCGGGGAGGCCTCGGACGTCGAGGCCATGCGCGCGCATCTCGTCGAAATTGCACGGAAAGTGAATGACGCGCTGGCCGCCTGCGGCTTCCCGCACTGCAAGGGGGGCGTCATGGCCGGCAACCCCTCCTGGTGCCTGACCGTCGACGAGTGGCGGGAGCGCTTCCGGGGATGGATCGAGACCCCCACGCCCGAGGCGCTGCTCAACGCCTCCATCTTCTTCGACTTCCGCCCGATCTTCGGCAACGAGGCGCTGGCCGCGCCGATGCGCGCGCAGCTGGCCCTCTCGGCGCCCGGGAACCGGCGCTTCCTCTCGCAGATGGTGCAGAACGCGCTGGCCCGGCGGCCGCCGCTGGGCTTCTTCCACAACTTCGCCGTCGCGGCCGGGGGGGAGCACGCCGGCACGGTGGACCTCAAGTGCGGCGCGGCGGCCCTCTTCGTGGACGCGGCGCGGATCTACGCGCTGGCGGCGGGCGAGGGGGCTCCGGGGACGGAGGATCGCATGCGGTGCGCGGCGGCGGCCGCGGGGGTGGACCGGCGCGAGGTGGAGGGATGGGTCGAGGCCTTCCACTTCGTGCAGGTCCTTCGTCTCCAGCACCAGCTCGAGCAGGGGCGGGGCGGAGAGGCGCCGCACAACCGCATCGACCCATACGCGCTCAACCCGCTCGAGCAGAAGTTCTTCCGCGAGACGCTGCGGCTGGCGGCCTCGATCCAGAAGCGGATGGAGCGGGAGTTCTGCGGCGCGGCCGCGGGAGTCTGACGGACCGCGGGCTCGCGCGTCGGGCTACTTCCCGTCCTCGGGGACGTGTCGCAGGGACATCGAGTTCATGCAGAACCTCATCCCGGTGGGCGGGGGGCCGTCCGGGAAGACGTGCCCCAGGTGGCCGTCGCAGCGGGCGCAGCGCACCTCGGTGCGGGCCATCCCGTGGGAGCGGTCCACCACGTCCACCACCGCGTCGGGCCCCACCGGCTGGGTGAAGGACGGCCAGCCGGTCCCCGACTCGAACTTGGTCCCCGACCGGAAGAGCGGGTTCCCGCAGCCGGCGCAGACGTAGGTCCCGGGCTCGTGCGCGCCCACGAAGCAGCCGGTGAAGGGGCGCTCGGTGGCGTGGCGGCGCAGCACGTCGTAGGCCTCGGGGGAGAGGCGGGCGCGCCACTCCGCGTCGGTGAGGGTGAGCTTGTCGGCCATGGCGCCCTTCTATCCTGCGGGTGGCCGGCGCGCCCGTTAGGCTTCGACCATGTCCTTGCTGGATTGGCTGGGGATCTCCCCGGCGCGCGCCCGTGACCCCGAGGCCGAGGTCGTGCACCGGATCTCGCAGCAGCTCGACTCGATGGACCCCGCCGAGGCGCGCCACCTCTCGCTCTTCGCCTTCCTGCTCGCCCGCGTCGCCCACGCCGACCTGGTGGTGCACCCGGCCGAGGTGGTGGAGATGGAGCGGCTCACCGCCACCCACGGAGGGCTGACGGCGTCGCAGGCCGCCATGGTGATGGAGATCGCCCGGGCCACCCAGAAGATGCTCGGCCCCACCCACAACTTCGTGGCCATCCGCGAGTTCCGGGAGGAGGCCACGTCCGAGCAGAAGCTCGGGCTCCTCCAGTGCCTCTTCGCCGTGGCCGCCGCCGACGGCGTGGTCACAGGCCCAGAGGAGGAGGAGATCCGCACCATCTCGCGCGGGCTCTTGCTCGACGACCAGGACTACGTGCGGATCCGCAGCGCCTTCGGCGACAAGCGGTCGGTGTTGGGGGCGAAGCCCGCCCCTTGACCGGGAGGCCCCCGGGCTGGTCCGCCCGCTACTCCCCGGTGCAGCGGGAGTAGCCGCTCACGCTCACGCAGGTGGTGCTGCCATCGCTCGCCAGGTTCATGTTCTGGCCCGGCGTGATGCCCTCGTAGCGCTTGCTCCAGGCGGTTCCGCCTCCCTGCCCGCCGCGCCTGCGGGCCTGCGCCATCGTGACCAGGTTTCCCACCGGTGGCCCGCCCTCGATGCCGTAGTTGCCCGAGGCGTCCACCCACCATCGCCCCGGCATCACCGCCCCGACCAGCCCCTGGAACGCGGCGACGTCCTGGGGATGGACCTCCCGGCCGTTCATGAAGACGCCCGTGAGGTTCCCCTGGCCGCCGCCCGACGCATCGGCCGGCATGGCTCCTCCGAGCTCGAGGCCCGAAGGCAGGAAGGCCAGGGCCGGGCCTCCCCACCGGCCCGACGCGCCCGTTCTCGGGTCGTACCAGTAGTCACCGTCGGGAACCCGGCCGACGAAGCGCTCGATCTTCTCCAGGGTCCCGAGTTCGACCGTTCCGAGGCGGCGGCCGTTGAACCGGATGGTGCGGGCCGACGCCGTGGCCGGCGCGGCGCCCTTCGCCCCGCTCGCGGCGGCCTTCCCGGGCCTGGCGGGCGGCCCGCCGGCCCTGGTGAGCTGGGCGTTCCCGGTGGGCAATGCCAGCGTCAGCCGGTCGCCGGCCACCTGGTAGGGCACGTGGTCCGCGCTCCCATCCGGCGCCGTCACCGACAGGACGCCTCCCGACGCCGTCCAGCGAACCGGGCCCTCCTGCATCCGGCCCGTGCCGTCGGCGTCGAGCACGAGGAAGGTCGCGTCGCCCGAGGCCCAGGTGCCGACCAGCTTCGGATCCGTCGGTGCGCCGGTGGCGAGCATCCATGCCGTCGCGGCGGCGAGGAACGTGAGCACGGGAGCCTCCAGGTGAAGTGATGCCGGGCAGGCGCTCGCGCAGCCGCTACCGCCGCCGGGCGGAGGCCACGCAGATACCGCTCCTGCCGGTGTTCGGACCCTCGAAGTAGGTGTAGGTCGACACCTGCGTGAAGCCGCCGCCCTTGCCGAGCGTCCAGGTGAAGTCCTCGCGGTACCGGTAGCCGACCGGCCCGCCCTCGAAGAATCCGCGCATGGCGTGCGGGCTGGAGGAGACCATCGTCGCCGGATAGGTCTTGACGTCGCCCGATCCCGGGGGGTCCTCGTCGCCCACCGTGATCGAGGTCGACCCGGCGGCCGTGATCGTGATCGTCGACCGCCCGGACTCGCGCGGCAGGCACGCGTAGTCCTGGTCGAAGGTCGCCACCCAGTCGTTGACGCTGCCGCTGCCGCCGCAACGCAGTTCCACGCTCGAGTCCGGAAGCGACGTGGTCTGGCCCGAAGGGTCGGTGAAGGACGCGCCGCTGATCGAGGCGACCGGGCTGCTCGAGGAGAAGTTCCAGGTGGATCTCAGCGCGCCGGTGGACCCCTCGACACCCAGGCGCACCTGGCCGTCCAGGCTGTGGCCGCAGGCGTTGGCGACGGCGCCGGCTGCTCCGGTCGCCGGCTTCACCGCCAGGGGCGTCGCCGCGTCCACCGTCATCGTAGTCCGCGTGCCGCTCAAGGGATCGGTGAACGTCCCCGATCCCGATAACCGGCGCTCCGTCGTGGCCACGGTAAACACCACGTCGGCGTGGTAGAGGTGACCCACGATCGGGATGCCGACGTCGACGGTGGCCTGACCGCGGAGCCCGGACCAGGACAGGTCCGGATCGTCGTCGAAGGTGGCCCGTCCCGACAGCGTGGACTCCTCGAACCCATCCCCGTTGCCGTCGTACGAGCCGCTGAACGTCACCGAGTGGGGAAGCGCACCGGGGGTCGTGTCGGGCAGGGCCGTCACGTGAGGCGCCACCGGCGTTCCGGGGCTCAGCAGGAAGACCAGGCTGCTCTCGATGCCGGCGACCATCGGAAGAACCCGGACCATGCCCGCCTTCAGACGGGAATCCATCGTGGTGGCGGCTGGCGGGACACCTGCCGGTGCCTCCGAACCACCCCCGCCGCGGCATCCGGAGGCGAGCATCAGCAGCGCGGCCGAGGCGATGAGGTTGCGCATGGCAACTCTCCCAGTTTCGATGTCGTCGCCGCCGATGGGGGGCGAGCGAAGCGACGATAGGCAGGCCCGCCCCGGGTGTCAACGCGAGGGGGCGGCGCACCGCGCGGTACCGTCAGCGCCCGCGCGGGAACTCCCGGCAGGCTCCGCCGGTCTCGCAGTAGGAGCAGCTGTTCACGGCCCACAGGCCCGGTGGCGCGTCCCGGGGCTGGACCAGGAACAGCACGAAGGCCGCTCCCCGGGTCGAGGTGGCCCAGGTCCACTCCAGCACACGGCAGGTGAACGGTCCGCTGCCGCCCCTGCCCCCGCAGCTGGCGATGCGGTCGCTCTCCGGCGTGCCCAGGTACGGGAGCACGCTCCAGGCGTCCGAGCCCACCGAGCCGGTGCAGAGCCCGCCCACGTAGTCGAGCTGCTCCTTGTGGACCGCCGCGTAGGATGCGTCGGCCCGTGCGCAGGCCTGCTCGCTTCCCCGCAGCGGGACCGGGTGGCAGGCGGACCAGGCCTCGGCCGCCTCCTTCTCGATGGCGAACCAGCGCTTCACGTTCTCGCAGGGCGTGGCGTCGCCGCAGGCAGCCGACTGGGGCGGAGGGACCCACCGCGGCGGGGGCAGGGGAGGGGGTGCCGAGGCGCAGGCCAGCGCGAGCAGGGCGGGTGCGACCGCCGCCAGCCGCACGCCCTTCATCCGCGACGCCCGGGGCGGCGCCCGGCGAGCGCGGCCATCTCGTCCACCGCCACGGCGAGCTCGTCGACGATGGGGCCCACCCGGAGCTCGCCGAAGACCTTCACGAGTTCCCGGAAGTACCAGACCGTCTCGGCCTTTCCGCTGAAGCGGTCGAGGGTCCCCGGCCCTTCGGTGCGCAGGTCGGCGACGATGGCCCGGGCGTTGTTCAGCTTGTCGGCGGCGGAGACCAGCAGGGAGCGGGCGGGCTTGCCGGGCAGGGACGCGATGTACGCCTCCTTGCGCGGCCGCCAGTCCGGCTTCACCTTCTCGAAGGTGTCGGTGCAGTCCTCCACCATCGTCGCGACGTCCTTGCCGAAGCGCGCGCGGATCCTGGCCAGCCGTGGCCGTCCGCCGTGGTCCTCGGCCGCGTCGTGAAGCATGGCCGCGATGGCCTGGGGCTCGTCGCCGCCGAAGTCGAGGACGGTCCCGGCGGTCCCGAGGAGGTGCGCTGCGTACGGGACGCCTGGCTTTCCCTTGCGGGCCTGCTTTCGGTGGAGCTTCAGGGCGTGGAGGAGCGCGTCGTCGAACCGCTTCCCCAGCCGGCGCTTCTTCTCCAGTTTCGCCATGGAGGTACCCGTACCGGATCCGGTTGCTGCCTGAGAAGCCGTTTCGTGCAACCGCTCTCCAATGAGCGAAGTGCCCCCGGCCGGGCCGCCCCCAATGGGCATTGACCCGGCCCGGATTCCTGGACAAGAAAAACGGTTTGGACCCAATGCTCCTCCCGCTCCTCATCGTCGGCCTCGTCTCCGCCCAGATCCACCCGGGCGAGGTGTCGCACGCCCTGGAGTCGGTCTCCGTGGCGGGTACGTCGGTGGCCCTGCGGACCAGCGAGGGGGACGAGGCCGTCGCCGAGCAGGTCCGGCGGGTCCTGCCACGGGCGATGCGCCTGGCGACCCGGTGGGGTCCGCTCCCTGTCGCGGTGGCGCTGACGGTCCACCCCACCCACGCCGGGCTCGAGGCTGCCACGCGCCGGACCGGGAATCCCTGGATGAGGGCCTGGGCGCGCGTCGGCGCCGTCGATCTCCAGTCGCCCCGCACCTGGTCGCGGGGGCGCGCCTCCGACGAGGCGCTCACCCAGATCCTGGCGCACGAGCTCACCCACTGCGCCCTCTTCCAGGCCACCGGGCGCGACGGGCGCGCCGGACGGATCCCGCTCTGGTTCCAGGAGGGGATGGCCAGCGTGGCCGCCGGCGAGCGGCACGACGTCGCGCGGGCCGAGGCGATCGGGAGCCCCGGGCCGTTCCTCCGGACCGATCCCGCCGTGGTGTACGGGACGGCCGACCGGGCCTTCCGCGAACTGGTCGATCGCTTCGGAGAGGATGGGGTCAGGCGGGTCGTGGCCCGCCTCGGCGAGGGGCACGCCTTCCCGGCCGCATTCCACGGCGCGCTGGGCGTGACGCTCGCCGACTTCGAGGGCGACCTGGTGGGCCGCCTCTCGGCGCTGGCCGTCAGGGACTAGACGGCCTCCTCCCCGCTACGGGGAGTTCCAGATCTCCTCGACCCACTTCTCGTGGGCCGTGGACTCCTCGACGCTCGCCTGATCCTCGAGCGCCTGCTGCGGCTCCATGCTGGCCGCGCCCGGCTCGATGTCCTGGCACGGGTCGGAGAGCCTACCCTCGTACATCGCGACCTCCACGTTCCCTCTGTGCTCTCCCTCCTCCTGCGCAAGCACGACGGTGGAGACTCCCGCGAATGCGAGTGCGAGCCCAGCCGTCACCAGCAGTCGAATTGCCCTCCTCATGGGCGCTCCTTCGTTCCCCTTCAGGGGTGACCGAGGCACCTACGACGTTCTTGAAAAATGGTGGCCCCGTCCTCGGGCTCCGGCGAGGGGATTCGGGGGCGGCCGGGGAGGGGCGTCCCGATCGGGGGGGCGCGTCGGCCGTTTACACCCAGAGGACGGGTTGACGCTCGACCGTCAGGCCCGGAGGATCGGAGGCGCAGGTCACCCTGCGAAAGGTCATGCCATGAAGCGCATCCTGATCGCGGTCGTCCTCTGGGCAGGCCCCGCTCTCGCCTCCGACATCCCCGCCCTCTACCAGAAGCACTGCGCCGCCTGCCACGGGACCAGGGGGCAGGGTGGCACCGCGACACCGGTCATCGCCGGGATGCCGGCGGATGCCGTGGCCAAGGTGGTGCGCAACCACCCGCCTCCGATGGAGAAGACCGGGATGAACGGGGACGAGGTCGCGGCCATGGGGAAGTACGTCTCCGGCATGAAGAAGTGATGGGCGTTCCCCCCTGGCGGAACCGCACCGATCCATGCGCCTGGCGCGCCGGGCGAACCGGACTGGTCGGGTGGTGGCCCAGCGTTTGGTGGCCGCGCGGCCTCGTCCTTCTCCAGTTGCTCATCGTGGGGTGCAGCGGCACTGGCGGCCAGCAAGGTCCCCAGGGCGTACAAGGGCCACAGGGCGCGCAGGGGCCAGCCGGAGCGCAAGGGCCGCAAGGACTTCAGGGGCTGCAGGGTCCCGTCGGGCCAACCGGCCCAGGCGGAGCGACTGGACCGGCATGTGCCTCGAACCAGTTCTTCTGTGACGGCGACTGGCTATCGCGATGCACCAGGAGCGGACACGACGCATCCCAGGTGATGGACTGTGCTGCTTCGTCAACGTCCGGGAATCCAGCAATCTGCACTTCCAGCAACTGCACCCCCGGTCAAGCCGCATGCTGCCAGTCGAGTAGACCCACGTGCACGTGGAACCTGCAGCAACCGATGGTCTCGGCCGGGAGCTACTACTCGGGGCGATACAGGGATCCAGCACTGCATGGGCCAATTTGCTCCCTGTCCTCTTCCGTTCCGTGTCCCGGCCAGGGGAGCTTTTCGGTCTCGTGGGTGGTGAGCGAAGCGACGTGCCCTCCTCGCTCCTCCTACATCTCCGTCACCCTGAATCGGGCCTCCGTGAATCCCGGAGCAACGATTGCACTTCCATCGGGTGCGGCGTCGGTGACGTTCTACGGACAGCCAAGCTGTTCGGCGTGGACGGGCACGATCGTCTGGGTCTCCGACGTCCCGAACTGGAAGTTGATCCTGGACATCACCTGCAGCGAGCCGAACAAGTCGGGAGTTCGGATCGTCGGGACGTTCGAAGGAGCCCAGTAGCTCACGTCGCGGGGCGAACGTCACGGGAGCGTGAGGGCCGTCAGGTGCGCAAACCCGGCCCCGCCGGACTCCGCGTTGTAGGACCAGGTCCCGGCATTCGAGTCGACGACGGTGTAGGTGCCCGCCTTGATCTCCATGTCCGGGTAGCAGATCCAGAGGGCGTTCTGGACGCCCCCCTGGCCCACGCCACCGGTGGTCTGCCACGGGCCGTAGACCGTGCCGTCGCTGTGCCGGAGACTGAGCAACCCCGGCAACACGCCGCCGTTGAAGTAGTGGTAGGTGTCGAAGTAGACCACGTGGCGAGGGACGGCGATCGTGAAGGTCGTGGGGCTGGTGGGCCCGTTGCTCACCCCGCCGATGTTCCAGTTGTTGAAGATGTCCTGGGTGGGCGCAGGCGTGGCCCGGACCGTGAGGGTCGCCGTGGCGCTGGCGGTGACGTCTGCCACGGCCGTCGCGGTGAGGAGCACCTGACCCGCCGACGCGGGGGACGTGTAGGCCACGCTGGAGGCATCCAGCACCGTCAGGACTCCCGCGCCAACAGGGGAGGTCGCCCACGTGACCGACTTGAGGGTGGCTCCGGTGACGACGGCCGTGAAGACCCGCGCCGTGCCCGGGTCCATCGTGGCCTCGGAGGTGTTGAGGGTGACCTGCACGGTCGAGGCGCCCTGGGCCGCCGTGGTGACGATCGCGCGCGGGAACGCGAGGTCCGTCGACACGGTGCTGGCGGGCGTCAGGTTCCCCGTGACTGCATCGATCGCGTACGTGCTGATGGCATCTCCCGTGGTGTTGGTCACGTGGAGGAACTTGCCCGAGGCGTCGACCACGAGGGATGTCGGCTCGGCGGCCGTGGCAAATGGAGACCCGCTCAGGGCCGTGAGAGCGCCCGTGGTCCCGTTGATGCCGTACGCGGAGATGGTGTACCCGAGGTCACCGCTGTTGGAGACGTAGGCGAACTTCCCGGTCGGATCGACGGCTGCGTAAGGGGAGCGGTGCCCGGTAGCGAACGGGGACCCGGCGACGGCCGTCAGCGCGCCCGTCGAGGCGTCGATGGCGTACGCCGAAACATTCCCGCTGTCGAAGTTCGGCACGTAGGCGAACTTCCCCGACGGATGGAGCGTGACCGAGTACGGATGCGTTCCGGCGGCCACGTCCGACCCGACGCGGGTGAGCAATCCCGTCGTGCGGTCGATGAGGAACGTGCTGATGGAGTCCGAGTCATAGTTGGCCACGTATGCGTGGAGCCCGGCCGGGTCCACGATCAGTCCGTGCGGGCTGGTTCCAGCGGCGAACGGAGACCCGGCGATCTCGGAGAGTGCTCCCGAACCGTCGATGGCGTACCCGGTCAACGTGCCGCTCCCGCTGTTCGACACGTACAGGAACGTGCCCTGAGGATCGATCGCCAGGGACAGCGGGGCCGCACCCGCGGCGTACTGGTTGATCTCCGTGAGCGCTCCCGACGTCCCGTCGATGGAGAAGGCACGGATGCCGCCCGACGTCAGCGCCGCCGCATAGACGTACCTGCCGGTCGGATGGACGGCCAGGGCGACGGGTCCCTCTCCGGCCGGAACGGGAGAGCCGATGGCACGGAGTGCCCCCGTGATGCCGTCCAGGCCGTATGCCTGGACGACGTTGCTGCGGTACATCGCCACGTACGCGAACCGATCCGCGGGAACGACCTCCTTGACCGTGACGACGAGGTTTGCGGTGGCACTGCCGCCCGAGTTCGTGGCGGTGACCACGTAGGTCGCCTGCGCGGCGATGGCCGTGGGGGTTCCGCTGACCACGCCGGTGGTCGTGTTCAGGGCGAGGCCGGCCGGGAGCGCCGGGTTCACCGCGTAGCTCACCACCGTGCCGCCCGAGCTCGACGGGGCATTCGCCGCGATGGCGATGCCCCTCTCGTAGGTGGCCGGGTTCAGCGCGTAGGCAAGGGCAGACGGGGCGACGTCGTTCACCCGGACGGCGAGGTTGGCGGTGGTGCTGCCGCCCGAGTTCGTGGCCGTGACGACGTGGGTGGCCTGGGCGGCGACGACCGTCGGGGTTCCGCTGATCACCCCGGTGGTCGTGTTCAGGGCGAGGCCGGTCGGGAGCGCGGGGCTCACCGCGTAGCTCACCACCGCGCCGCCGGTGCTGGACGGGCTGTTCGCGGCGATGGCGGTGCCCTTGGTGTAGGTGGCGGGGTTCGTGGCGTAGGTGAGTCCGCTCGGGGGTGCGGGGCTGTCGCCGCCGCGGCTGCCGCCGCAGCCGGCAGCCAGCAACGAGAGGGCGAGGAGAACGGCCGCGTTCGAGCGGACCGCATCCATTGCACGCGTGAAGGACGTTCCGACGAGGGATGCGCGATGCGGAAGGAATCGCTTCATCTGTATATCCTTTGCGTGAAGTTCCGAGGGGCGGATGAGCCGACGGCCGGGTGCACCGAACCTGCAGGAAACGATAGGTCCGATGCGGTCATGCACAAGGGTCCGGTTGGGCGTCGCGCTGGTGACCCGGGTCCCGCGAACTCCACCCAGAGAAGATTGCAGCCCTCTCATTTCATGGCGCCAGCTCGGCCAGGCCGTCGGGTTCATTGGCATCGCGCCGAAGGAAGGGGAACCCACCCCTTCGGGGAGGTCACACGGGGGGTCACAAGCTACAGGCAGAAGTCCTGTGTCGAGGCCCGAAAAGAAGAAAACCCTGCCGAGTCACGGGGACTCGGCAGGGTCGCACTTTGGGTCGGAAGTGGCGCGCGATACAGGATTCGAATCGGGGCCTTTCGGCGCGGGTTTCCGATGATCCGGGGCCGGCGGCGATGGTTGCAGCGGGCTCGCGTGTGACCCTGCCCGTGGAACCCGCAGCTTCCCGCCGGTCGCCGTGTGACCCGACGCCGCTGGGTTGCTTCCTCGAGGCGAGCGCGCAACTCGCGGGCGCGGCCGCAGACCGCGGCGACCTGGTCGAGGCTCGGCGCCTACTCGAGAACGCGCTCCGCGCCGTCGAGGCGGCCGACGTTCGGCCCGCGACGCCGCTCCGCGTCGTACCTGGTGACGGAGGGAGGAAGTAGGGTCGGCAACACGGCAGGGGCAGGGCTGGCCAGCCCGGCGACTTTCCCGAGTCGCCCGCCCCGCCGGCTTCACCCTTCGGGACCGCCACGGGAGGCGGAAGTGGCGCAGCCCTTCAAGAAGCATCGCCCCGCCGACTCGTTCCTCGCGCAGGCGCTCAGGCTCGGTGACCAGGAGTGGCGCGAGGCGATTCGAGACGAGGTCGTCCGCGGCTCCGTGGGCGCGCCACCGGCGATGGCTCTCCTGCGTCCAGGCCGCCGGCCGCCCGCGGCGAAGGCTCGCGACGTCGGACCCGTTCCCGGGGTAACGCCCATCCAAGTGCGCTCGACGGCCAGGCAGCGGCTCGAGCAGTGGTTCCTGTCGGGCATCGACGTCGAGCAGCTCGAGGCTTGGTGCGATCCCGACGCGCACCTGGCGCTCCGCGCTGCGTTCAAGCGAGTGCAGGACCGCACGGCGGCGCTCCTCGACGAGATCCACCGGCTCGAGCCCTCCCTGCTCGTCGACGATGCGCTGGCGCGTCGGAAGCAGCGGCGTGGAAGGGCCGCAGCGGCGGCGAAGGAGAACCAGAGGCGGCAGAAGCACCTCACTCCGAGTGACACCGTCCTCCGCCGGATGATTCGCCGGATGGAGGCCGACGAGTACGGGAGGCGCCGCTCGACGCGAGATATCCACGCCCAGTTGCGGGACACGGGAACCAGGGTCGACCGTGAAAGGGTAGCCAGACTCAGGGGTTAAGCGGCGCGCTGGTCGCCCCGGATCCGGGGTCGGCCAGGCGTTCCCTACCTTGCGGGCATGAACGCAAGGTCAAACGTAACCAAGCGCAGCCCCGTCCGTGAAGCGCGAGAGCGCGCCGGACTCACCCGTGAGCAGCTCGCCGTCCGTGCCGGGATCGCCGGCTCGACCCTCTACTTGGTCGAGCGGGCCGGGCTCATCTCCGAGGCAACTGCGGCGAAGCTCTCCGCGGTTCTTGGGGTTCCCGTCGAGGATCTCCGGCCATGAGCCGCCCCGCACCGGGAAGCGCCGAGGCGCGCATTGACCTGGCCGCCGGCTTCGTGGCTCAGGCCTTGAAGCTCCTCTCCATCGCCGAGGCGCAGCCGGTTGCTGCGCTCGCAGCGATCCACCTGGCTCGCGAGATCCTCGAGCGGGTCGTCGAGGAACGGAGGGGCTCCCGATGATGCCTCCCGACGATGGCGCGCAGCACGGGGTCCCGATCCGTGGCCTCGAGGGCGCCCTTGGGTCGCTCCTTGCCGAGCTCGTGCGCCAGGAGGCGGCGCAGGTTGCCCGCAGGGTGGTCGCCGAGGCGCTGGCCTCCGGGGACCGGAGCGGCGTGGAGTGGGCGACGCAGGAGTCGGCCGGCGATCTCGCGGGGGTGACCCCGCAGACCATCCGCGGCTGGCAGGCGACCGGGAAGCTCAGCAAGGGTCGGCGGGGCAGGGTGAACCTCGCCGAGCTCCGCGCCTTCCTCGCAAAGGCCGACGACCAGGTCGAGCCCGTGGTCCTCCCCGAGCACCAGGACGAGTTCCGCCAGGAGCGCGCCAGGCGGGCAGCGCGGGAGATCCTCCGGGTGACGGCAGCCAGGGCGAAGGGGGTGCGGTGATGGGGCGTCCCGGGATGATGCTGCACCGGAAGACCCGCCGCCTGGCCCGGGACCTCGACGGGTTCCAGGTGGGATTCGGCCCGGTACTGGCCCGCGGGGTCCTCGAGCTCCTCTGGGATGCCTGCTACGAGAACGGGGACCCCTACCTGGGCGACGCGACCGACGTGGAGGCGAGGGCAGGGTGGGGTGGCCGCGAGGGCGCCCTGGTGACCGCCCTGCTCGAGGCCGGCGGTCCCGGCCACTCCGGGTTCATCGAGGAGGGCGGCTCGCCCGGGTGGCCAGAGGGAGAGCCGGGCACCTACCGCGTCCACGACCTCTTCGATCACGCGCCCCGGTATGTGAAGCGGCGAGTCCACCTCGAGGCGGCGCGGCAAGCCGACGGGAGGACGATCTCCGAGCTCCGAGCCGAGGCGGGGCGCAAGGGCGGCAAGCAAACGGCCAGCAACCGGGCAGCAAGTGGGCAGCAAACGGACGGCAAGTTGCTGCTCGGTAGTAGCAACGGGGCAGCAAACGGGCAGCAAACGGTAGCCACTCCCGCTCCCGCTCCCGCACCCGCTCATTCAAGACCAGAGGCTTCGCCTGAGCCTTCGGCTTCGCCGCCGGCTCCCCTCAAGCCCAAGAGGGCGAAGAAGGCAGACACCACGGACGGGTCACCCGTGGAGCCCCTTCGCCTCGAGCTCGTCAGGTTCATCCGGGAGCAGGGCGACCCCTACGTCGAGGCCATCGTCGAGGAGCGGACCCAGCTCAAGAGGGCGCTCAAGACCCCGGGCGTCACCCCTGAGCGCGTCCTGGCCGCCTTCCGGGCCCTCTACGCCCGCGGGGGGTGGCGTCCCCGCATCCAGGACGTTGCGCGCGCCCTGACGGCCGCCAGCGAGCGCCCGGGGGGCAGGAACGGGTCCGCCGGCCGGGCCGCCCCGGCGTCGGAGCTGCGGGAGCTCAAGGGCATCGACGAGGACGGGCGCCCGGTCTACGGGGGGAGCCTCCCGTGAGGCCCGACACGAGCATCGACCTCGAGCGGTCGGTCCTTTGCTCGATGATCCTCGACCAGGACCTGTTCGACGAGATCGCCGACATCGTGCGGCCGGAACTGTTCGCGGCGGCCCCGGCCCACCTGGCAGTTGCGCCCCTGCTCATCGCCCGTCGGCGAGCCCACCAGGTCGTCGACCCGGTGCTCCTGAGCAAGGACCTCGGGACCCCTGGCATCCTCACGGAGATCCTGGCCAGCGATCGGGGCGACGTCCGGGCGCACACCGAAGCCCTCGCCGACCTCTGGGTCAGGCGGGAGCTCGTCGGGATCGCGAGGGAGATCCAGCGCCAGGCTGGTAACGAGCCGTCCCGCGCGCTCCTCGATCGCTACGCCGCGCGCCTGGCCGCCCTCGAGCACTCGAGGCACTGCCCCTCGCGCCTCCTGGGCGACGTGATGGCGGACCGGCTGAACGAGCTCGAGGCGCAGTGGAGGGGCGAGGCGGTGCGGGAGGTCTTCCCGACCGGGCTGTCGGTGCTCGACAACCTGGTCGGCGGCCTGCGGCCCGGTCACCTGTTCACGATCGCGGCGCGGCCCGGGGTGGGGAAGACGGCGCTCGTCTCTACCATCGCCGACCACGTTGCCAGGGCGGGGTTCCCGGTGACGATCTTCCAACTCGAGGACTACGCTGACGCGCTCGCAGACCGTGCCATCTCGCGCCGGGCACGGATCCCGTCGCCCCTGCTCCGGGACGGCCGGCGCTGGAAGGACGAGCATTGGCAGCGCGCGACGCCACTCCTTGCGGCCGGCGCGAACCTCCCGATCCGGGTCGACGACGCCCACGGGCGCACGATCCTCGACATCGCAGCGGCGATCCGGCGGGACGCGCGCGAGCACCGCACCCGGGTCTTCGTGCTCGACAACCTGGCCGAGGTCGTCCTCCGGCGGGCCGAAGGTTTCGAGTCCAGGCTCGACCGGGAGCTCGGGGTGGTGGCGCGGACCTTTCGCGACGCTGCGCAGGCGGTGGGCGCCGCGCCGGTCCTATGCGTCCACCTGAACCGGGAGCTCGAGAGGCGGGAGGGGCAGGAACCACGCCTCTCCGACCTCAAGAACAGCGGCGACGTCGAGGATGCCTCCCACGTCGTCGCGATGCTCTACCGAACCGGCCCCCGGGACCTCTCGATCAACCTGGCGAAGAACCGCAACGGGCCGACCGGGCGCCTGGTTCTGCACTGGGATCCCGACTTCATGGCCGTGGAGGGGTGATGGCCACCGGCACACGCCCGCCCGAGGCCTGGGAGCGGCCCTGGCCCTTCCGTCCATGCCGAACCTGCTACGAGCGCGCCCTCGAGGTGCCGAGCTCCACGAGGCGCCTGGCCGTCCTGCCCGACTGCCCGCGGTGTCTGGGCTCGGGCGTCGAGTCCCTGGAGCCCACGGCGCCGGCCGGGGGAGGGGAGTCGTGAGCAACACCTGGCGAAGCCTGGCCATGTGGAACACCTGGACGGTCCGCGCCATCGCCCGGGAGGCAGGCGTTTCGGACCGCAGCGTTCGCCGGCTCTACTGGGGCGGCCGGCAGCGGACCGACACCAGGGCGCGGATCCTCATGGCCTGCCGGAAGCTCAAGGTCACGGTCCAGGACGGCAAGGGCGGTATGCGGGTCCCCGGAGTGGCCCTGTACGCGGTGCGGGCGAGGGGCGCCGCGCCATGACCCCGTGCCCCCGCTGCGGTCGTCCCCTCGTGCCGCTCCTCGACCTGGCCGTCGCCGCCCAGCGGGCCGAGGACGCGCACCGGACCATGCGCCTCGCCGTTCCTACGACCCTCGTTGCGGGCCTGCGCCTGCTCGCCCGCTCGCTCCCCTGTCACGCCGGCACCTGTCTCGACAAGCCGGAGGCCATCTCGTGAACGAAGCCGTGAGCTCAGCATGACCGTCCTTGGCATCGACTCCGGGCTCGCGTCCTGCGGTCTCGCCGTGGTGCGCCTGCTTCCGGCCGGCGAGGAACTCGTCCGGGCGTGGGTCTTCACGTCGAAGCCTTCCGACCGGAAGGTGGGCGTCCGCGCTGCCGACGACCTGGCCCGCCGCGCCCGGGAGCTCGCCGCCGAGGTCATCGACGCGCTCGAGGCCCACCGGCCCGTCGCCATCGCCATCGAGGCGCCCTCCTGGCCGCGGAACGCCGGGAGCGCCGCGAAGATGGGGGCCGCCTTCGGGGTGGTGTTCGCCCTGGCCCAGCGGTTCGACCTCCCGCTCGTCCAGGCGTCCCCGATGGACGTGAAGCTCGCGGTGACCGGCCGGAAGACCGCGGCGAAGGACGAGGTCGTCCTGGCGGTAGAGACCCGCTTCCCGGGCATCGAGTGGCCCCGGCAGACGACCCTGTGGGAGCACGCTGCCGACGCCGTGGGCGTCGTCCTGGCCTGCCTCGACTCCGAGCCCCTGCGGATGGCCCGCCGCCTCGCCGCGCCCGTAGGGGCGAAGCCGTGACGCGCCACGGGTCGAACACCTGCGCCGTCTGCGGACGCGCCCTGGCCTCGCACAACCGCTCCGGGGTCTGCATCCGCTGCTCCCGCGCCCGCCGGTCGCTCGTCTTCTGCCGCTGCGGCTGCGGGACCAGGCTCGACTCGCGGAACACGAGCGGATGGGCGCGCTCCTGCCGGATGAGGGCGGCCCTCGCCGCGGTGGCCGCGCCCCAATTGGCCGACGGCGACGTTCCAGTTGTCCACCTTACGGGGCGCGCGGTCGCCTGATAGCCGTGGATCATGAGCACCGACACGCGAACCGAGCCCACGCTTCTCCGACTCGCCCCGGAAGACAGGAGCGCCCTGCGGAGGGAGGCCTTGCGCCGGCTCGAGGCCGGAGAGGCGATCCGCCTCGACTGTTCGGCCATCGTTCGGGAGCTCCTCTCCTCCTGGCGCGAAGGGCGGGCCGAGCGATGAGCATCGAGCAGCGGCTCGACCGCCTCGAGAAGGATCTCCGTGCCGGCGAGAGTGCCTGCCGCGTGCTCTCCTACTCGCAACTCGTGCGCGCTGCGGGCCACCGCCGCGCCAACCCCGAGTTGAGCATCGAGGCCCTGCGCGAACTGGTCGGGCCTCCCGAGCTCGTCCTGCGGCCAGGTGAACGAAGCCCCGCCGAGTGGGTCGTGGGGGCGAGCCGGAAGTGACCTCTTTGGCCTCCCCGGGAACCACCGCGGCTTCGACGGGAACCGCCCGGGAGAGCCGCACCGCGGCGAAGCAGGCCGCCGCCATCCCCCTCCTGGCCGCCGGGCGGTCCTACGGCGACGTCTGCGCCCAGGTCCGCGTCAGCAAGCGGAACCTCGTCCGGTGGGCCGCAGAACCCGACTTCGCAGCCCGGGTCTCGGCTGCACGCGGTCGCATCCTCGAGGCCGTGGTCGGGCTCCTGGCCGGCGAAGCCGCCGCATCCGCCCGCACGCTCGCCCAGCTTCGTGACGGTGCGGAGAGCGAGCAGGTACGTCTCGGCGCCTGCCGGTCCCTCCTCGATACCTTCATGGCCGCCCGGAAGGCCAGCGACCTCGAGGATCGGATGGCCGAGATCGAGCGCCTGGTCGCCGAGGTCCGGGGCGCTCCGCGGTCCCCCAACTTCCCCACCGTCGTCGGCGCTGCCGGCGTCGCATGAAGCACACCCTCAGCGGAGCAAGCACATGAGCATCAAGGAAGCGATGGCAAAGGTTGCAAGCGCGGAGCGAGCAGCGCGAGAAGCGGAGGAGCTCGCCGGCACAGTCGGGAAGGAGCTCGCCGAGCAGGAGTCGAAGCTCGCCGGAGCCGACCCGACGAGCGCCGCGAAGTACGACGCCCTGGTCCACACCGTGGCAGCCGTGCGCGCCCGCGTCCGGGCGTTCGAGGCTCGCGCCATCGCGGCGCGGGGGGCGGTCGCGACCGCCGAGGAGGAGCTCGTCGCCGCGAAGCGCGGGGAGGCTCGCCTGGCGGTGGTCAGGTTCGACGCGGAGCTCGCGAGCGACGCGGCCGAGCTCGCCGCCTACTTCCGGGCCCTGGACGAGGCCGCGGTGGGCCGCGTGCGCGCCCACGGCGAGCGCCTCAAGACGGCGCGGAGGCTCGCGCAGGAAGCCGGGCTCGCCGTGGCGAACCGGACCCCGTGGAGCGGCTGCGTGGACGTCGTCGGGCAGGGGCGCGGCGCCTTCTGGGCGGCCGTCGGCGAGGCCCTCGATTCGATCGCGTCCCGAGCCCACATCGACATGGTCGAGGGGCAGCGGCTCGCCGCAGCACAGGCCCAGGCCCGTCGCATCTACACGGGAGGGAAGTGACATGAGCGCCGCTCGCTATCTGGTGGTGGTCCATCCTGGCATTCCCGTCCCCGGCGGCCCGTTCGTTCCCGCGGGAGAGGTCTTCGACGCGCCGGCCGGCTTCGTCCCGAGTCGCACGTTCCTGCCGGTCAACCTCGAGGCCCAGCGCGAGCTCGAGAAGATCGGCGTCGTCGTCCCGCTGCTCGGAGAGAAGGCGCCCGACGAGAGCCGCACGATCGAGCACGGCCTCACCCCCGAGGAGCTCGACGCGTACAACGCCCACCGGGCGCGCAACGCGGCATACGCCGCAGCGAAGGCCCCGTCCGAGGCCGCTGCCGGGGCGACGCAGCCCCTCAACCGGGTGATCCAGCCATGAGCGACCTCACCCCCGAGGAGCTCCTGGCGATTCGCTACCCGTCCCACGCGAAGCTCGCGCCCGACCGCAGCGAGGTGCCGGCGCCCGCTGGGCGGTACCCGAGTCTCGACCAGGCCCCGAAGCCGGCACCGACTGCGACGCGCCGCTACCCCTCGATGGCCGACCTCCCGGACGCCGACCCGGAGCGCGACCCGAAGGCGAAGACCATCGCCGCGGTGGAGTCGATGAAGCAGGCGATGGTCGAGGAGGAGCGCATGCAGAAGCGGTATCCGTCGCTCGCCGTCGCGCAGATCCCGGAGGAGAGCGTTCCCGAGAGCCTCGACGCGAAGAGCCCTCTCCTGGGCGAGTTTCGCAACCTTGCCACCGAGCTCCGGGTGTCCGAGGCGCAGGCGCAGAAGCTCCTCGCGCTACATGCCCGCGCCCTCTCCGGGGCGAAGCCTCCCGCCGCCCACCAAGACCCCAGCGACGACGAGGTCGCCGGCTGGGAGAAGATCGTGGCCGCCGATCCCGACCTCATGCAGCACAAGGACAGCGCGAACAGGGTGGTGGCGCGGTTCGGGGACGAGGAGTTGGGCGCCGTCCTGCGGCAGACCGGCCTCGGCAACCATCCGGCGCTGGCGCGGTTCGTGGTGAGCGTGGCGAAGGCCCTGGACGCTGCCGGAGCCAACCCGTGAGCGGGGACGAGCTCGAGCACGACACGGGTACCGCACCCGTAACGCCGTGCCCTCTTTGCGAGGGCATCCCGCGGGTAACCTACTCGTCCAGGTCGGAGAACCGACCGCCGGCCCATTGTGGCGCGTGCGGGCGGCGCATCCCCAGCTTCGTCACCTACGAGGCTCCGACCTTGCCGACGACGATGAGGACCATGCCGTCCTTCCTGGCCGCCGGAGGTGAGTCATGACCATCGAGGCCCGCGTCGCCCGCATGGAGAAGGCCCTCGTCGCCGAGTCGGGCGAGCGCCGCTCGTACACGCTCGAGCAACTGGTCGGCCTGTCGATGGGCGCGACCGAATCTCACGTCGGCCCGCCGATGCAGCCGGTCAAGTCCGGGGAGCTCTCGCTCGAGGAGCTCATCTTTCAAGCCGTTCCTTCCACTCCCAGGGAGTAAGCACCGATGCCTACCGTCAAGGTCTGGTCGCCATCCGTAGAGACGCAGAGCCTCCCGTCCCCGTCGGGTGTAGCAGGCGGCGGGGTCGACGTCCTGGCCGAAGGCGTCCGAGACGTGGGCCGGGCGATCGGCCAGGCCATCGAGCAGAACCAACTCGACGCGCTCACCAAGGCGGAGACCGAGTTCCAGGCCAGCCTCAACGATGCCCACGAT
>CAIQRS010000117.1 GCA_903874275.1 uncultured Anaeromyxobacter sp. | reverse complement strand
GTCGAAAATCCGCAACCCCCACGCGCTCAACGTTTCCACGCTCGCACGCGGCATAAGATCGGACGCGGCATAATGGAGGTCAACCCGCAGGGTCAGTTCCTGTTCGTCGAGGGGCTCGTGCCGGGGCTCGGCCTGACGGAAGCCCTCGCCCGATTCCTGAGGCAGCGGGCGATCGCCGGAAGGGCGAGCAAGGCCCGGCGGCACGACTGATGGCGTCCGTTCGGACACGGTCCAGGGAACTTCCGCAGCTGGAAGGTGAGGCGCCCGGGAATCGAACCCGGAACCACCGGCTTAAAAGGCCGATGCTCTGCCAGTTGAGCTAGCGCCTCGAAATGCTATCCAGTACTGCGTTTACGCGTCTTTTTCTTTGCCTTCATTTTCGGGTCACTGGCAATTGGCTGGCTTATCTTCAGGGAAACGGATAGGCGAGCGCGGTCAGCGGCCCCGAGGTGCTCCGACCGCAGGTGCGCGTAGCTTCGCGTCACTTCAGTGGACGAGTGACCGAGGATGAGTGCCAGCCGTTCCATGCTCCCGCCGTCGATGACCCACTGCGATGCGAAGGTATGCCGGGTCGCCTGATACCACGTCATCGGGTCGAGCTTCATCTCCGGATCGACGAACGCCGCCTCGAGCGCCTTGTGAAGGGCGTTCGGCCGCATGAAGCGAGCGGCGGTTCCGTTCTTGCCCGCCTTGCGTCCGGGCTGGGTCGCCGTGAAGAGCATCCCCCTGCCTCCGGTCCGCAGCTTGTAGGCCGCGAGCACGGGGTACAGGGCGTCCAGGACCGGTACGATCCGGGGGTCTTCGTCCTTCAGGGGGCCGAGCTTGCTGTTCCGAACCGCCTGGTGGACCCGTATCTGACGCGCTTCGAGATCGATGTCCTGCCAGTCGAGCCCTAGGACCTCGCCGGTGCGGAGCCCTCCGAAGGCGCCGATGGCGAACGCGGTCGAGAAGGGCTCGACGAGCTTCGCGTGGACTCGGACGACATCCTCCATTTTGCCCAAGAACGGGGTGTCGCGCGGCTTGTGCTCGGCCCGGTAGAGGCGCCGGGTGGCGCGAGGCAGCGCGCGGACGGGGTTGATGGTGGCGCCGGTTTCCCGGGGGCGCTCGAGCAGGTCAGAAAAAAAGGTCGAGAGGAGCCGGATGCACGCCCCGACCGTCGCCGGATTTAGCTTGGCGGCGAGGCGGTCCTCCACGAACTGCCGTATCGCCGCCGAGTCCACCTCCGGGGCTCGAAGATGGCCGAAGGCCGGGCCCAGGTGACGCTTCCATCGGCTGGCGTCGTTCGTGGCGTCCCGATGAGTCGCCCGGCGACGCTCAATCCACCTGTCCCACTCCAGCTGGAGCTTCGGCAGCCCGCGCGGGTCCGTGGGCAGGCCAGCGCGGTACTGGGCGAGCCGTCCCCGGATTGTCGCAAGCAGGCGGCCGGCGTGGTCCTTGGCGGGGAAGCCCCCCTTGTAGCGGCGCCGCCCGTTCTCGCGCCAACGGACGGCCCAGGAGCCGGAGGGCTCCTGATAAACCTCGCCGGTCCCTCTTGTTCTGCGTCGTGCCATGCCCCGACGAGCCTAGCGCGACCCGCTGTGCATCGCCATGTGGGCCTCCTGGGCGAGGTCGGTCTCCGTCAGGTCGTAGGCGGAGAGGTCGATCCTCATAGCCCGCCCCGCCCCGAAGGCCGGGAGTTCTCCCCGCTTCACGCGGCGCCGTACCGTTCGCGGATCCACGGAAAGGAAGCGGGCGGCCTCCGAGACCGTGACGAGCCGCTTCTCAGGGCGAGGTCGGGCGAGTGCTCGGGCCACCGCGCGCTCGACGATGATTTCGAGCTGCTCCGGGGACGCGACGATGACGGTAGGTGCAGCGGCTGGAGCCTGGACGTGGGCGCTCGGTCCCTTGTTCGGGGGGCGAGGAATGAGGTGAAGGACGGGACCGGAAAGATAGGACGCCACAAACACTCCTACTGGCACCGGGCCCAAGAGGGGACCGGCCAAACAGAGCGCTCGGGGCAGAAAAGCTGCGGAACGCGGCCCAATCCGAGTTGCTTATGTCGCAGAGACAGGAGCGGTTCGCTCCGGGTTCGTCCCTGCATGTCGCGGCTAACGCCGCCGTAGTCCGCACGCTTGGTGCGGTACGGGCCCGTGCTGCCGTGGGTTCCCTTTGCGCCCAGCGCCTCCGAGTGACCGGTGGCGTGGGTGGACTTCGTAGGAACCCCGATACACCGGATGGCTGACGCTGGGAAGGGGGTCCCGGAGGCCCTACTTCCGCCGCAGAATCAGGAAGAGGGCGACTCCGACGACAAGCAGGAGCAGGGTCAGTTTCATGGAGGGAGGGTGCCTCGGCGTCGGGGCTTCAACCGTCCACGCGGGCCGTGGGCGCCCATCCGTAACCGCAGACAAGCCATGCGCCGCCTTCCCGAACCAGGGCGAACGCCCATCCACCACGTTCCGTGAACGCACGCCCCTGCTCCACGCCCGTCCACGTTGTGGGCAACGACAGGTAAGCCCGGTTGCCAGTGACGACGGCCTCGAATGGCTCGGCGAAGGCGGCGCGCAGGTGATGGACTCCGTGGATGTGAAGCCGAAACGCCGCCATCCAGCGTTCAACGGCCCCGGGACCCTCGAAGATGAACGGCGAAAAGTTCTCCACGATGACGGTGCCCGTGGAGCCGAACGCTCCGGCGAGATCCGCGTCGTCGAGCGTCTCCATGAAACGAGCCACGCGCCTCGCGGCGGCCACGAGTGCCAGCGTCTCCCCCGTCGCATGGATGCTCATGGCGGATTCTTGCCATGAAACCTGGGCTTTCGTGAGGGCCCGACCGCACGCCCCATCCGGGTTCGGGTGCTTTCCCGGGTCTCCACCCGGATTCAATGTCCGCAGGCTCGGGACCTCTCCCAATATCGGCGGCCCGCTCGATGGAGCAGACTCCTCATCAGAAAGGGAGAACAGACCATGAAGACCATCAACGGCGGCAGCGCAGTGCAGGGTGGGTACTACCTCTCAAAGAGCAACTGGGAGATCTTCCCCGTCGAGAAGGACGGGCAGAAGCTTCCCGGCGCCTCCTCCGAGCACTACGTGAAGCTGAACACCGCAGCGGCCCTGATGATCATGCCGGTGCTGGGCGGCCTGATGGTGGTCTTCCTCCCGTTCATCGGCCTGTACCTCGCGGCGAAGACGGCGGTCGGCGGAGTGACGGGCGCGTTCAGCCGCTCGGCGCAGGACCTCGGCGCGACCATCACCCCGGGTTGGGCGCCTGGCGCCGCGCACTTCACGGGCAAGGCGACCGAGGAGAAGAAGGGCGACGAGCACCAGGCCGCTGCGGCCAAGCTCGAGGAGCTGGCCAGGGAGATCGACGGGAAGCGCAAGGAGTAGCGCCGACGGCGAAAGGAAGAGTCGGTTCGTCGCGCGATCCAGAAGAAACACTCTCGGTCACGGTTCCACGATGGATGAAGCTGCTCCGCCGTCGGTTAGCATCTCCCGCCAACCGCCCGCGGGCATTGGGTGCCGACATGAAGCGCATGACTCCCGAGGAATGCCTGGAATCGGCAGCGCGGATGGAGATCCAGGCGCAGGTCGTCTACAGCGCCCTCGCGATCCGGTACGGGGAGCGGTCCGACCTTCGGGAACTGTTCAGCGGGCTCGCCAGGGAGGAGGAGCAGCACGCGGATCGCATCCGCGCGCTGGCCCTGCACCGGGCGAAGCAGGATCTGAGCGACGCAGCCATGGCCCGCATCGCCGGGACCTTGAAGGCCGTGGAGGCAGAACTCGCTGCGCTCATGGAGGTCGGCGCTGACGGACGGATGCCCGACGAACCAGAAGAAATCCTTCGCAAGGTGACGGACTTCGAGAAGCGTTACGAGTCAATCCACGCGGAGTACCTGGCCCAGGATTTTGCCCCCGGGATGCAGGGCATGTTCTTCTCGTTGGCGAGAAATGACCGGAAACACTCGGAGTTGCTGAAACAGGCGCGGGACGCGCACGGGGGGGGAGGCGAGGCGTGACCGACGGCGCCGCGCACATGACCGGCAAGGCCACCGACGAGAAGGCTGCCGAGGAGGCCAAGGCCGAGGACCCGAAGCTCGCCGAGCTGGCCAAGGAAGTGGAAGAGAGGCGCAAGGCGTAGCGCGGTCTCCCTTCAGAAGCGAAGGAACGAGGGGCGGCGAGAGCCGCCTCTTCGCGTTCCATGGCCAGCACTGCGGTCGAAATCGGCCAGGTTGTGCTCGCCCTGCAAGCAACGAAGCTGAGAGTGTGCGCGCAAGCCTGGGTGTTGCGGCGGCCAGGCAGAGGACCGTGGCGCGCCGCATCGGGAGCTCGGCCAGACTGCCCTCGGCGGGGTCAGTGTTGTCGTGAAGACCAACTCGGGCCGCTGGAGGACGACGGTCGTGCTGGTTTCTGACTCGCAGATTTCTTGAAATCTTGTCCACCGATTGTCTGCCACCGCCAATTAAGCTCTTAGGCCAATATGCTTGACCTAGATCAATATAAAACTTCAAGTGCCCCCTTATGGGGTGCTTGAAATTGCTTACCCCTACATGGCAGGTTGCCGACTTTTTCGAGCTGAAGAGCATGAATCCAGCGCCAGGTAGGAAAATCGGCGCGCTACGGTAGAGGGAACCCGGACGTGACGAGCAAGGGCCTTTCGACTGCGCTCTCCGTGGCGCTTCTCGTGCTGGCGACCGCGTGCGGAAGTTCGGGCAGCGATGACACCAGCGGCGGTACCAGCGCTCCGCTGATCGCTTCCTTCACGGCGACGCCGGCATCGATCCAGGTCGGGCAGAGCTCGACTCTCTCCTGGAGTGTGACGGGGGCGACGAGCCTATCCATCGACCAGGGCATTGGGGTGGTCACAG
>CAIQRS010000116.1 GCA_903874275.1 uncultured Anaeromyxobacter sp. | reverse complement strand
GCCTCGATACCATCACCCTGCGTGATCGCCAGTCGCCGACCTACGCGATGGCCATCTCCCGCCTGACGGCCCACTCGCCATCACCCTGCTCGCGCAACATCCCGCCGCGGAACCTCATCGGGCGAGAGCGGCAACACCACGAGCCGCCGGGGCTTTCTCGCCGCACACACGTTGATGTTCGCAGGAGCCGGTCTCGCGACCCTGGGCATGCTGGCGTCGGCCACCCTGGCCTACGCGGTCAGTTCACTGCGATCGCTCATCCTGGAAGTGATGCTCCTCCTCACGGTCGGCATCCTCGTGATCTTCTTCGTTGGGAACACATTCGCCAGGATCGTCTCGGTCTACCGCCCTTGACCCGGCCGAGCAGGGACTGCTGCGCGCCCTCGGCTCGGTAGCCGCGATCGTGGGCTGGTTCTATGTCTCGGGGGGCGAACCAGGGCGGCCTCGTTCTGCCTCGCCACGGTGGTCGACCGCCTCCTCGTCCCCTTCCTCTTCCTCCCGCTCTGGGTCCTGGGGCTCGGTCCGCCGGGCCTGTTCCTTCCCTTCGCAATCCTCGACCCGGTCTTGGCCATCGGTGCCTACGTCATCTGGCGCCAGGAGGTCACATCGCGCGACGCCAGCACCGGAGCCGTCCTGTAAGCCGGCGTCGCCCGGGAGTGAACATGCCCGAGCGCCACCCGATCCCACGGAACGACCAGGTGCATCGACAGGAGCTTCTCGGTTCTCTGCCCGTGGCGCCACTCGGACGCTCAGCCTGCCGGAGAGAACGCGGGGAGCCCCTTCAGGGCGCAGTCGCTCGTCAGCTGGCGGAGAACGCTCCCGGAGCGCAGGTCGAGAAGAAATGGCTCGGGGCACCCGGTCCGGTACGAGCGGACCACCAACTCGGTTCCGGAGGCGGGACTCAGGGGCCGACGAGCAGGAACTGCGTGGGTGTGGCGACGGGGGTCGCCCAGTTGCCCTGGCCGCACTGGCCAAGAGTGTTCATGCCCCACGAGAACAACGTCGTTTCGGTGCCCTGGCCTGCGAGCGAGTGATTCTTACCCGCCGCGATGAACGCCCAACTGGTGCCCGATCCGAGCCGCGTCGGTGACGCCGCGCACGGGTCGCCATTGCACGAGTTGGGAGCCGGGATTCCAAGCTGGAAGTCACTGTCCCGCCCCCACCCCCAGAGCGTTCCATCGGTTTGCAAACCGATGGAGTGGTACGAGCCGCCCACGACCGCCGACCAAGTCGTGCTCGACCCGACCTGTTTCGGCGACATGGAACACGGATTGAAGTTGCACGTATCGGGTGGCGCGTATCCCGCCTGGTTGGAGTAGTCATGACCCCATCCCCAGAGCGCGCCATCCCCCGTGATTGCGAAGCTGTGATTCTCTCCAACCGCAACCGACCACCAGTTCGTGCCCGAGCCGATCTGGGTTGGGGAGACCCGGTCGTCGGTATCCCCCTGCCCGAGTTGACCAAAGTCGTTGTAGCCCCATGACCAGAGCGTTCCGTCGGTCAACACAGCCAGGGAGTGATAGTTGCCTGCAGCCACCGACGCCCAGCCCTTGCTCGTGCCAACCCGGGTGGGTGAGGACCGATTGTCATAGTCCCCGAGCCCGAGTTCCCCGACAATATTGTTGCCCCAAGCCCAGAGCGAGCCGTCCTTCTTGACCCCCAGGGAGTGTTCAAGCCCGGCGGCCACCGAAGCCCAGTCCGTGTCCGCACCGACCTGTTCCGGGGTATTCCGACCGCTATTGTCCCCGAGCCCAAGTTGGCCGTAGGTGTTGTCGCCCCACGCCCAGAGCGAACCGTCATTCTTGACGGCCAACGTGAAAGACCCCCCTGGCACGACCGAGACCCAGTTCGTTCCTGATCCGACCTGTGCAGGGGCATTCCGATTGTCGCTGTCCCCCAGCCCGAGCTGACCGAAAAAGTTGAAGCCCCATGCGTAGAGCTTCCGGCTCCCGTCGAGAGCAAACGAGGAGTTCCCCAGGTGTGCCGCCAGGATCGGGAGGCCCACCACGTTCGCCTCGACGTGGCCTGCGAACGTGAAGGAGGCCGCGGACACGTAGCGGAAGATCCAGGCCCGCGTGGCCGACTGGCCGGAGTTGATGGCTCCATAACCGAAGGCGTTCTTGGCGGGGCTACCGTAGCTCGCGGCGTTGCAGGGCTCGTAGCCAGTGGAGACCGTGTCGATCACCGCGGTGAGGTTCTGCAAGTTACTGGTCGTGTAGTTCGACTGCACCTTCACGTAGCCCTTGTAGCCGGTTGCGTCGGTTCCGCAGGCGTCGGCCACTGCGGCCGGGAGATCCGCCCCGTTCGCCTCGGCATCGTTCGACACCCGGACCGTGTCGGCACCCACGCCTTCCGGGATGGTGACGAGGAGGGCCGGCCCGGCCGCGGCGCTCGCGGAAGAGCCCACGACCTGCCGCAGCGTCATCACGCCCGTCGCCCCATCGACCGACCCCTCGAAGCGGGCCAGCACGACCTTCCCGGGCGTCGCCGGCGCGGCCGCTGCGTCCTCGGGAACCCTCGCAGTGCAGGCGCTCACCAGGAGAATGGCCACGATTCCGGCACGACGCATGCGGTCCTCCTGCTCGTCCTTCGCGGTGTCCACCGTCCGGGTGGAAGCTCGCCGATAGAGGGCATGGACCGAAGCCCGGACTTGGTCCCAGAGGGGTACGGAATCCTTCTGGGACGCGGCTGCCGTGCCTGGCCATGCTCCGGTCCCTGATGGGGCACATGCCCGTTCGCTCCCACAAGGGACGGATACAGGGCGATGCCATCGAGGCAATCTTGAGCGCACCGTGAAGCCGAGAGTGAAGCGGTCAGGCTGCCCCGAGGGATGCCATCATGAAGACGTCGGAACCCAAGCTGGATTCGCAGGCCCTGGAGCGGGAAGTGTCGCCGGGCCGGCGGAGTTACCTGCCCCCCCGCATCGTGAAGAAGCGTGAGGTGTCCCGGGCGACGCTGTTCACGGGAAGTGGACCGAATGGCGGAGGCGTCATCGGGGGCGCCGACTAGCAGCCGGCGCACCGCGGGACCTTCCCCGCCGACCTCGACGGAGAATCGACATGAGGAAGCTTCTCGTCATCGCCGCGCTCCTGGCCGCCGCCTGTGGCTCGCAGAGGGCCGCGCCCGAGAGCACCCTGCCCGCCGGCCACGTCGTCCTGGCCACCTTCACGGTGGACGTTGACCTGGCGGCCGGCACGTTCGTCGTCCGGACCACGCCACGTGCGCCCGGCATCCCGGCCAGATCCGGTTCCCTCGTGAACCTCGACGCGGACGTCACGGTGGCCAACTCGATTGGCCCCTGGATCGGCACGCCAACCCCGGCGTGCACGAGCGGGTCCTCGCCCACCACGTGGGGCGCTGGCGTCACCGTGAAGAACAACCTCCCGGGAACGTACTTGAGCGGCGTCTACGCGGAGATCACGACCTTCCCTCCGGGAATGACCGGACGCGAGAGCTGCAGCAACGCGACGGCGCCGACGGGCCTGGATGCGACATACGGGCTGTGGTCCTACGGCACCATTGCCCCCGGCGCGACGTCGTCCGCGGCAAGCTGGATCTTCAAGTTCGTCTCCGCCAGCACGTTCTCCTTCTCCGGACGGATCGTGGGAGTGAAGGCCGATCCGGCCAACGTGGGCGGCGACGTACAGCGGCTCGTCGCGTCGGACAAGCTGAACGTCATCGGCGACAGCGGCACCTCCGTCGTGGTGGCCGGGCGCCCCAGCGGCATCGACTTCGTCAACTCCACCTCCGGCCTCTACGAGCAGAACGTGGCAACGTCGGCGGCGGCCACTGCGATCGCGGTCGCACCTACCCGGATCTGGTGGGGGTCGGCGGCGAGCTCGGAATCGTTCGTGCTGGGGTGGATGGATCTGGCGGGCTCGATCCACGCGTCGGAGATCATCACCCCGTCGGGCAGCGCCATCGGCAGCGGCTTCGTCCACACGCTCGTTCCCGATGCGACCTCTCCCGATACGAAGGTCTGGATCGTTTACTACAACAACGTGTCCTCCACCCTCATCTGGAGCTACGACATCGACTCGGGGCTGGGAGCACGGTCTCGGGCTCATCCCGTTCGGCTGCGCTGGGAGCCGATGGCAGGCTCTACGTGCCCTTGCAGACCCGGGCTCAGGATCTCATCCAGCCATTCTCCCTCGCGTCGGACCCGGCGACGGCGCAAGCATCGTTCGATACGGGCCTTGGGTGCCCGGGCCCCTACGCCATCGTCAGCGGCGCCGACTCGAAGCTCTACGTCGGATGCGGATCCAGGTGGGTGGCGTCGGTGACGACGTCGGGCTTCATCGGGATCGTGGGATCGATAAGCTCGCAGTCCGGGGTTGCCCTCTCCGCTTCGGGCGAGGTCTGGGCAGGGACGGCGACCGGCCTCCGGCGGGTTGTCGCCGACCCTCTCGTCCCTTACGACGCGTCCTACGGGACCGGCGCCACCTACGCCGTCAAGCTCGCCAACGGGGACCTCTGGACGACGGCGGGCGGATATCTCTGGCGGATGACGACCCAGTAGCCGTGACGGGAGCCCGCGCCCGTAGTACGGGTGGTCCGGACCGTCGGCGGGAGGCCACCACGAGGCGATTGCTCCTCATCCTGTGCGCTGGAAGTGTGGGGTGCGCCGGCGCACCGCGGGTACCCGTGCCGCCCCCGAGGGCGTCCATCGGCAGTTACTCCGGTACCAACTGCGTCGAGCTCGTGCACCTGCGCCGCACCTCGCCGGACGTGGCCGGGCGGCTGTTGCCGGGTGGGTACCGGCTCGCGCTCGGGACCGACGGCCAGGCAGAGGTGATCTTCGCGCTCTACGGCTGCGGCGCGTTCGCCGTGGACGGCCGGCCGGCACCCGGTGGCGTCGTGGCGGAGCACGCGGTCCGGATCGAGGCGCCGGACGGCAGCCCGGGCCGCCACGCCTACCTCCTTCACCTGGGCACGTCGGTGCTGCCGCTCGCGGCGGCGCTCGCGCCGCTCTCCAGCGCCATCGAGCTCGCCCGGGACGCGGCGATCGAGGTCGGCCATGGGTCTCCCGGCGACCGGACGGTCGTGCGGGGGCGGGTCCGCGCGGACCACTTCGAGGCCGAATGGATCGGGGATCCGGTCGTGGAACCCCCCGACGGCCCGGTGGACCCGAACGCGAAGGGCGTCACCTTCTGGCTGCAGGCCGGCGCGGGGCGCGTCCAGCTCGACTACTCGAGCCGGCTCCGCCCCCGAAGCACCGGGACCGTCACCGTGCGTTCCGGTGGTGTGGAGACGAGCGGCCAGGGCGCCTACCTGAGGTTCGATCCCACCGTACGCGTCGTGCGGTGACCCCGGTAGGACCGCTCGATGGCCGCCATGGCCGAGATGGCGTCCCCCTGACCCTACGACCGCCCTCCCCCGCCTGCGGGCGGTGCGCGCGGCAGGTCGCCCAGCACCTCGGCGCCCTCCACGATCTCCCGCAGGCGCTGCGCGAAACGCGCCGCGGGAGCACCGTCCACGATGTCGTGGTCCACGCTTGCGGTCACCGGCAGGAAGGTGCGCGGCTCGACGCGGCCGTCCACGACGCCCGGCTTGACCGTCACGCTGCCGACCGTGAGGCAGAGCGTGTGGAGCGGGACGATGCCGACCGCCCAGCCCGCGCCCAGCCCGAACATCCCGACCGAGGTGACGAGCGTCGTCCCGGCGGTCCTCTTGAGCCACTGCGGACTCCTCCGCAGGAGCCGGAGGAAGAGGCGGCGGACGGACCCCGGGGTGAACGCCGAGAGCCGCGCGAGCAAGCCGGAACGCTGGGCGCTCGCGGCGGGCTCCGCCTGGATCCTGCGGATCTCGGCGTGGATCTCG
Organism: uncultured Anaeromyxobacter sp.; assembly: GCA_903874275.1. Classification (GTDB taxonomy): domain Bacteria; phylum Myxococcota; class Myxococcia; order Myxococcales; family Anaeromyxobacteraceae; genus CAIOAK01. The sequence continues at coordinate 363 of CAIQRS010000116.1, read as the reverse complement.
CCGACCGTCCGGCGGTTCGCCGCCCGGATCACGTGCGGAATCGCGACGGCATCGACCTCCGACTCGATGAGCGTCACCACGTCCACCTCGTCGAAGAGCACGAGCCGTCCTCGCCAGTCCCGGCAGGCGAGCAGGCACCTGTCCCCGTCGATCGCGCGCGCCACGCTCGCGACGAGGAACGCGGTGAACGAGAGCCGTTCACCCGGGCTGGCCTCGTGGTCACGGACGCGCTGCCATGCGTCGGTCACGTCGAGATCGAGGAGCGCGTGCACCATGTGGCGGCGAACGCCGACCTCGAGCGCGTCCACGATGTCGTGCCGCCCCCTCGGAAACGGTCTCACCTCGAACGAGTCGCGGGTCATG
>CAIQRS010000115.1 GCA_903874275.1 uncultured Anaeromyxobacter sp. | reverse complement strand
TACGAGGTGCGGGTGAACGGAATCCCGGAAAACCCCCGGAAGTTCATCCTGGAGTAGCGGTTCGCCCGGCGGGGGTCCTCCCCGCCGGTTTGCTTTTGTCTGGCGCGGTGTTAGCTCGGAGGGTAGCTTCCGCGCGCCGACGAGGCCTAAAGAGGGAACGATGCTGAACTGGATGCTCCGCAAGGTCATGGGGACGAAGAACGAGCGCGAGCTCAGGCGCCTGGCCCCCATGGTCGTGCGCGTGAACGAGCTCGAGCCGCGCATGAAGGCGCTCCGCACCGAGGAGATGCCCCGGCTCACCGCCGAGTGGAAGGAGCAGGTCGAGAAGGGGCGCAAGCTCGAGGACGTCCTCCCCGAGGCCTTCGCGCTGGTGCGCGAGGCCAGCATCCGGTCGCTCGGCATGCGCCACTTCGACGTGCAGCTCATCGGCGGCAACGTGCTTCACGAGGGCAAGATCGCCGAGATGAAGACCGGCGAGGGCAAGACCCTCGTCGCCACCTTGCCCTGCTACCTGAACGCCCTCTCCGGGCGCGGCGTCCACGTCGTCACCGTGAACGACTACCTGGCCCGGCGCGACGCCGAGTGGATGGGACGGCTCTACGGCGCCCTGGGGATGCGCACCGGGGTGGTGGTCCACGGCCTCACCGACGCCGAGCGGCAGCACGCCTACGCCGCCGACATCACCTACGGCCAGAACAACGAGTTCGGCTTCGACTACCTGCGCGACAACATGAAGTTCCGGCTGCAGGACTACGTGCAGCGCGAGCTCAACTTCGCCATCGTGGACGAGGTGGACTCGATCCTCATCGACGAGGCCCGCACCCCGCTCATCATCTCCGGCCCCTCCGACGAGTCGAGCGAGAAGTACTACCAGGTGAACCGGCTCATCCCCTCGATGATCCGCGACGTGGACTTCACGGTGGACGAGAAGAGTCGCACCGTGGTCATGAGCGACGCCGGCGTGGAGAAGATGGAGCAGAAGCTCGGCATCCGGAACCTCTACGACCCCGAGCAGATCGAGTGGCTGCACCACGTCGAGCAGGCCCTGCGCGCCCACCACCTCTACCGCAACGAGGTGGACTACGTGGTCAAGGAGGGCGAGGTCATCATCGTCGACGAGTTCACCGGCCGTCTCATGCCGGGCCGGCGCTGGTCCGACGGGCTCCACCAGGCCGTGGAGGCCAAGGAGGGGGTCAAGATCGAGGCCGAGAACCAGACCCTGGCCACCATCTCCTTCCAGAACTACTTCCGCATGTACTCCAAGCTGGCCGGCATGACCGGCACGGCCGAGACCGAGGCGGAGGAGTTCGCCAAGACCTACGACCTCGACGTGGTGAGCGTCCCCACCAACATGAGGAACATCCGCTCCGACTCGGAGGACGTGGTCTACAAGACCGAGCGCGAGAAGTTCAGCGCCATCTGCGAGGAGATCGAGCGGCGCAACGCCAAGGGGCAGCCCATCCTGGTGGGCACGGTCTCGGTGGCCAAGAGCGAGGTGGTGGCCTCGCTCCTCAAGAAGCGCGGCATCCCCCACAACGTCCTGAACGCCAAGCACCACCAGCGCGAGGCCGAGATCGTGGCCCAGGCCGGCCGCAAGGGCGCCGTCACCATCTCCACCAACATGGCCGGCCGCGGTACCGACATCCTCCTGGGCGGCAACCCGGAGATGATGGCGAAGCACGAGGTCGGCCTCGAGCCCGACGCCCCCATGGAGGGCGAGGCCCCGGAGGCCTTCGAGGCCCGCAAGGTGGAGTGGGCGGCGCGCCTGGCCCTGCGCATCGAGGAGCTCAAGGTCCAGACCGCCCGGGAGCACGAAGAGGTGGTGGCCGCCGGCGGCCTCCACATCGTGGGCACCGAGCGGCACGAGTCCCGGCGCATCGACAACCAGCTTCGCGGCCGCGCCGGCCGCCAGGGCGATCCCGGATCCTCGATCTTCTTCCTTTCGCTGGAAGACGACCTGATGCGCATCTTCGCCTCCGAGCGCATCGCCAAGCTCATGGAGACCCTGGGCATGAAGGAGGGGGAGCAGATCGAGCACCGCATGCTCACCCGGTCGATCGAGGGGGCCCAGAAGAAGGTCGAGGCCCACAACTACGACATCCGCAAGAACATGCTCGAGTACGACGACGTCATGAACCAGCAGCGCAAGTCGGTCTACCGGCTGCGCCGCATGGTGCTGGGCTTCGGCGCCGGCGTGCCGGTGGTCGAGTTCGACGACGTCCCCAAGACCAAGAAGAAGATCCGCACCGAGAAGGTCTACGGCTGGAACGACGCCGGCGAGCACTTCCTCGACCTCTTCGACGACCTGGTGCGCGAGATGGTGGGCGACTGCTGCCCCGACTCCCGCAAGGACTGGGACCTGCAGGCGCTCTCCCTGCGCGTGCGGGAGCAGTTCGGCGTGGAGATGACCTTCTCCGATCCGTCCATCTCCAAGGCCGGGGACGCTCGGAGCGCGCTCGAGGAGCAGATCTACAAGGTGGTCGAGAAGGCCCACCGGCAGAAGGAGGAGCTCTTCGGCCCCGACGGCGAGGGCGTGCCGCTGCTCCGCCGCTACGAGCAGTACTTCTACCTCCAGTCGATCGACGCCCTCTGGAAGGACCACCTGCTGCAGATGGACCACCTGCGCCAGGGCATCGGCCTGCGCGGCTACGGCCAGCGCGACCCGAAGCAGGAGTACAAGAAGGAAGGCTACGAGATGTTCACCCGCATGACCTGGAACGTGCGCTCCAGCGTGGTGGGGAACGTCCTCCGGCTCGTGCCGGCCCGCCAGGAGACCGCCCAGGAGATCGAGCAGAAGCGGGTGGCGCTGGGCAGGAAGCAGCGGGTCATCGAGAGCCACCCCGGCGCCGAGGGCGAGGGGGAGGCCCCCAAGCAGGAGCAGGTCACCCGCGGGCAGCCCAAGGTCGGGCGCAACGACCCGTGCCCGTGCGGCTCGGGCAAGAAGTACAAGAAGTGCCACGGGGCCAGCGAGGCGGCGGCCTAGTCCACCGCGCCGTTCCGCCTCGGGAGGCTCCCGCGGTCAGGCGCCCTCGCGCTCCGGGTGGTGGGCGAGCCCCGGTTCGGGCGGGAGGTTCAGCGTCTCCTCCGGACAGAGCTCGACGATGAAGTCGACCAGGTCGCGCGGGGTCAGCATCCCCGTCGGAGCCCCGTCCGGGGTGACGACCGGGACGTGGCGGAAGCGGCCGAGCGCCATCCGGTTGAGGGCGTAGGCCACCCCGTCCGCCGGGCGCAGCGCCTCCGGGGCCGGGGTCATCACCTTCCCCACCGGGATCCGGCCGAGCCCGCGGACCGTCGCCGAGCGCACCAGGAAGTCACGCTCCGTGAAGATTCCGGCCAGGCGGCGCGGGCGGCGCCCCTCCACCACCATCACCGCCGAGACCTTCCGCTTCACCATCAGTTCCACGGCACGCGCCACCGGGACGTCGGGCGTCACCGTGACCGGCCGTCCCCGCCGCATCACCTCCGACACCGGTGTGTCGAGCAGTGCGCGCCCCACGTCGGCGTGCCTCCCGACTTGAAGCTCCTCCTCGTCCCCTTCGAGCACGACGAGATCCTCCACCTCGATCCGGGCCATGTCGTCCTCCCCTGCCGCAAAGGGCAGCAAAACGATTGACGCACCGCGGCGGGGCGCAGGATAGGCCCCGACCGGGGGCATCCATCCCGGACCGCCGCACCGGTGACCGCCCGGATGGGGCGGCGCCACCGGAGCAACTCGGCTAAGCAAGGCCGATGCTGGCGCCCAAGGGATTCGACCTCGAGCGCGTGGTCCGCAGCCACGGGTGGTACGACCTCGCCCCCTGGGGCTGGGACCCGGAGCGGCGCGTGGTGTCCCGCCCCCTGCGCCTGTCGGGAGGCCGGGTCGTGCACGCCGAGGTGGCCGAGGCCGGCCCGGGCCGGATCCTGCTCCGGGTGAAGGGCGGGGGACGCCTGCGCGCCGCCGACGCGGCCGCGGTGCGCGCCGCGGTGCGGACCTGCCTGGCGCTCGACGAGGACCTCGAGCCGTTCCGGGCCCGGGCGCGCGCCATCGAGGGGGACGCGGGGACGCGCCCCGTGCAGCGGGCCCTCGACCGCGGCCTGGGACGGCTGCTCCGCTCGCCGACGGTCTTCGAGGACGCGGTGAAGACCCTCTGCACCACCAACTGCTCCTGGGCGCTCACCCGCGCCATGACCACGCGCCTCGTGGAGGAGCTGGGCGAGGAGGGGCCCTCGGGGCGCGCCTTCCCGTCCCCGGAGGCGATGGCGGCGCGGACGGAGCGGTTCTACCGGGAGCGGATCCGGTCGGGCTACCGCGCGCCCTTCCTCCGCAGGCTGGCCCGGGACGTGGCCTCCGGACGGCTGGATCTCGAATCGTGGCGCGACCCGGCCATCCCGCCCGCCGACCTGCGCCGCCTCGTCCTCGAGCTCGATGGATTCGGGCCCTACGCGGCCGAGCAC
>CAIQRS010000114.1 GCA_903874275.1 uncultured Anaeromyxobacter sp. | reverse complement strand
CTTGCGCTCGGCGCTCCGGATCCACGACCTCGAGGAGGACGAGGACCCGGACTTCGAGAGCGAGCGGTTCATGCGCACGGCGGAGGGGCGCTACATCGTCGAATTCCTGCCCGACGGCGCCGACTACGTCTCGGTGCGCCGGCTCGTGGACGATCTCTACGAGCGGGATCCCTTCATGGCCGGCCGGATCCTCTCGGCGGTCCGCTGGGAGCTGGTGAGCGACCTCGAGGAGCAGGCGCTCCGCTGGCGGGAAGGCCGGCTCGCCGATCTCGGCTACCCCACCTTCGAGGAGGCGCTCTCCTGGTTCGCCCGGCCGGCGGCGCGCGGGAACGCCCCCGCCGGACTCGCCGAGCGGCCCCCCGGCTTCTGGCTCGCCTCGTTCCGCCGCGAGACCCTCCTCGACCGCGCCGCGGCGAGGCTGCCCTCCGCGGCCGTCCCCCGCTTCGAGAGCGAGGCGATCGCGGCCGCCAACGCGGCCATCGTCGCCGACCGGGTGGACCCCTCCGATCCCGAGGCGGTCCGCACGGCGGTCGAGTCGGCGCGGACGCTCCTCGAGCTGGGGCTCGAGTCCCTCTCCGGCGGCGACGTGGACGCGGCCGCCCTGGCGCTCTCCTCGACACCGCTCAAGTCGGTCTTCCAGCGCGGCTTCGTCCGGCTCCTCGAGCTGCGCTGGAGGGCGGAGCGCATCCGCAAGGAGGCCGCCGCGGCCGGGCCGCTCCCCTGGCTCGACTCCCCGGTCGGCGAGGCCTTCGCGGCGGTCCAGCGCCGCCGTCCCCGCTACTTCCCGGGGCTCGAGCGGCCCGGCCAGGAGTGGGGCTCGGTGGCCACCGGGGCCTTCGTGGAACGACCGTTTCGCTCCGCGAACGAGGTGGACCGCACGGCCAGCGCCCTCGGCGACGCCGAGGGGCTCCTCGCCCTCGGCCGCTCCCTCGGGCTGACGCCGTCGGGCGGGCCGAACCCGCCCTCCCTCGCCACCCTCTACCTCACCGCGCTGGCCAACGAGCGGCTGGGGCGCGCCTTCTCGCCGGCTCCGCTCGGCCGAGCGGAGATCCCGGCCGCCGCCCGGGCACTCGAGACCATCGAGGATCCCCGGCTCTCCGGCGCCGGGGATCCCGGCGCGCTCCTCCTCGTCATGGCCCGGAACCGCGCCGCCGAGCTCGCGCCGGTCCGGGCGGGCGAGGAGCCGCCTCCCGGCTCGATCGCCGCCGTGCTGATCTCCGGGTAGGACACCCGCCCGCCATCAGGCCGGGCGCGCCCCCTCGACGAAGGTGGCCTCGCGCGCCCAGCGGAAGGCCTGGTCGATCTGCTCGTCGGCCAGCACCCCGTCACGTCGCAGCATCTCCACCTCGCGCCGCATGTCGGTGTCGAGCAGGTAGGGGCCGTCGGTGTTGATGGTGAAGCGCACGCCGGCCCGCCAGAGCTTCTGGAGCACCTCACGCATCTCCGCCGTCCCCGAGACCGCGCGGGTGGCCAGGTTGGACGTCGGGCAGATCTCGAGCGTCACGCCCCTCTCCCGCAAGAGCGCCATCACGCTCTCGTCCTGCGCGGCCCGGATGCCGTGGCCGATCCGGTCGGGCTCGAGCTGCTCCACCACGGCCCGGACCCCCTCCGCACCGGTACCGGCGGTCTCGCCGGTGTGCACGGTGGTCTTGAGCCCCGCCTTCCGGGCGTGGGCGAAGAGCGCGCGGTACTTCCCCACCACCGCCGGGTCGAGCTCGAGCGCGTTGCGCTCGGTTCCGGCCAGGTCGATCCCCACCACGCCCCGCTTCTGGTAGCGGATGGCCTTCTCCACGATGATCTCGTTCAGGTGGGGCTCGAACTCGCGGGCCAGGCAGAAGATGAGGCCGGCCTGCACGCCGTACTCGAGCACCCCCCGGTCCATCCCGCGGAGCGCGGCATGGATGATGTGGTCGAGATCCCGCTCGCCCCCCTGGTTGCGCTTCATCGGGTTGAACCGCAGCTCGATCAGGTTCACCCGGGAGGAGCGGTACTCCTTGCCGATGATCTCGTGGACGCTGCGCTCCATGGCCTGGGGCGACGACTGGATCCGCTCCGTCCACTGGTGGAGCACGGCCAGGTACTCGTCCAGCGACTTCACCTTCCCGGGGCGGGCGGAGACGAGCTCCCGGAACTCCCAGTAGTCGGCCACCGGGAGCTTCAAGCCCTGCTCGTGGGCGATCGACCAGAGGGTGTGGGGCGCCGCCGCCCCTCCCACGTGGATGTGGAGGTCGGAGAGGTCCCGCGTCACGACGGCCGACCGGGCGACTTGGTCAATGCTCGGCCTCGTCGGGCGCGGCGTCGCCCGCCGCTCCCAGCCCGAGCCCGCAGTCGGGGCACTCGGCCGCGCTGCCGGACGGGGTGAAGCGGTGGCCGCAGGCCGGGCACTGGATCTCGCCCCCCGCGTCGAGGTCCACGCCGCGCAGGCCGCGATCCGCCGCCTCCCGCGCCCCGGTCTCGCCGAGGAGGTCGGCCCATTCGGCCCGCAGGGCCGCCTGGGCGGCCTGCACCTCGGCCGCGGGGACGTAGAGGTTCCAGAGCGGGTGCTGCTTCTGCTCGGGCCGCCCGGCCGGAACCTGCTCCATCCCCGGGGAGAGCCCCTCGCCCTCGAGGGCCTCCATCATCTCCTTCACCGACGCGTAGCCGGACCGCGAGAGCAACCTCAGTCCTTCCCGCTCCGCGGCGCAGGTCACGCAGACCCCGGCGGCGTCGAGCGGGGTGTTGCACTTCGGACATCCGGCCACGTCCATGGTGCTCCTCCTCGGTCGCCGGATGTTCGCCCTCCCCGGCGCTCCCACGGCTATACTCTCACGCCTCATGATCATCGACGGAAAACAGGTTGCGGCGAAGGTCCGCGCCGAGGTCGCCGACCTCGTCAGGGAGATGACCCGGCAGGGACTCGTGCCCGGGCTGACCGTGGTTCGCGTCGGCGACGACCCGGCCTCGGCCGTCTACGTCCGGGGGAAGCGCAAGGCCTGCGAGGAGGTGGGGATGCGCTCGGTGGAGCACCACCTCCCGGCCACCGTGGGCGAGGCCGAGCTCCTCGGCCTCATCGCCCGCCTGAACGCCGACCCCGAGACCCACGGCATCCTGGTGCAGCTCCCGCTGCCGAAGCAGATCGACGAGTCGAAGGTGCTCGACGCCATCTCCCCGGCCAAGGATGCCGACGGCTTCCACCCGGTGAACGTGGGAGCGCTCTGGCTCGGGAAGCCCGCTCCCCGCCCGTGCACCCCGGCCGGGGTGATGCGGCTCCTCGACGAGGCGGGCGTCGATCCGAAGGGAAAGCGGGCGCTCGTCATCGGCCGCTCCCACATCGTCGGCAAGCCCATGGCCGCCATGCTCCTCGACCGCCACGCCACCGTGACGGTGGCCCACTCCCGGACCGAGGACCTGGCCGGCGAGGTCGGCCGGGCCGACATCCTGGTGGCCGCCATCGGCAAGGCGGAGATGGTGAAGGGCGCCTGGGTGAAGCCGGGAGCCGTCGTCATCGACGTGGGGATGAACCGCAAGGCCGACGGGAAGCTCTGCGGCGACGTCGAGTTCGTCGAGGCCGAGAAGCGGGCCGGGGCGATCACCCCCGTCCCCGGCGGCGTCGGTCCCATGACCATCGCCATGCTGCTCGTGAACACTCTCGCGCTTGCCCGCCGGGCGCGATGAGGATCGTGGTCGCCGCGGCGCTCCTCCTGGCTGCATCCTGCACGCAGGGGTCCGACTTCGTGCTTCGCCCGGAGCCGCTCGGACCCGCGCCCGCCCCGGCCCCGGTCGTCTTCCGGGCCATCCACATCGCGGACTTCGGCGACGACACCCGCCTGCAGGGCAAGGTGGCCGAGGCCATGGCGGCCACCTCGCGGGCACTGCCGGTGGATCTGATTCTCCACCCCGGGGACAACGTTTACGAGTGCGGCCCCGACCCGGTCCTGCCCGGGGCGGAGAGGTGCGCCTTCGGCCCCGACCAGAACACGGTCGCGCCCGGCTACGTGCCGCCCGCGGATCCGTCCTTCGAGAAGCTCTTCGAGAGGCCGCTCGCCGGCGTGGTGCGGGACGGCAAGCCGGTCCCGGTGCTTCTCACCCTGGGAAACCACGACGTGGCGGCCATGGGAACCTGCGCCTCGGGGGGAGAGGCGCGGGTGATCGCCCGGCGGCGCGCCTGCCTCTCGGTCGCCCACCGGTCGCCGCGCTGGTCCATGCCCGGCCGCCACTGGGTCGAGGACCGCGGGCCGGTGCGGTTCATCGGCATCGACTCCAACCTCATCAAGCGCGACTACGGCGGCTTCTCCTTCGACGACGAGGTCGCCTTCGTGACCGAGGCCGCACGCCCCTGCAAGGAGCGGCTCTGCTTCATCGTGGCCCACCACCCGAGCGCCTCGGCCGGGGAGCACCGCGCCGACGCGACCGCCGAGTACCTGGCCAGGGTGAAGCGCATCGAGACGGCCGCCGGGCCCATCGCCGGCTGGTTGGCCGGCCACGAGCACCAGCTCGAGCACCTCCGGGCTCCCTCCGGCCACGACGTCTTCATCTCGGCCAGCGGTTCCCGCGACCGCCCGGACGAGCGGTTCACCGCCGTCTCGGCGCCCGGCGCCCGCCTCCTCTTCGCCACCACCCGGCCCGGCTTCGGGCTCCTCGAGGTGGCGGCCGGGGGCGCCTGGTCGTATCGCTTCCTCGACGAGTCGGGCAGGAACATCCAGTGCTGCTCGGCCCCTGCACGGGGCCCGTGCCGGCCGGTGACCTGCCCTCCATGATGCCTTGACCCTCGGGGGACGGCCGATACAATTCCGCCGCCCTCCCCTCCCCCGGTGGCCCAGATGGCGAAGCGTACCCCGCTCCACGACGTACACGTGCAATCCGGCGCCCGGATGGTCGAGTTCGCCGGCTGGGACATGCCGGTCCAGTACTCGGGCCTCCTCGACGAGCACGAGGCGGTGCGCACCCGCGCCGGCCTCTTCGACGTCTCCCACATGGGCGAGGTGGTCTTCCGCGGCCCCAGGGCGCTCGAGGCGCTCAACCGGGTCTTCACGAACGACCTCGCCCGCGTGGCCGACGGCCAGGCCCAGTACGGCTGCCTGTGCCGCGAGGACGGCGGCATCGTGGACGACGTGGTGATCTACCGTCGCTCGGCCGAAGATCTACTGGTCTGCGTCAACGCCGGGAACCGCCAGAAGGACTACGAGTGGCTGCGCGACCACGCCGGCGGAGCGCAGGTGGCCAACGAGTCGGACGACTGGGTCCAGCTGGCACTGCAGGGGCCCCGGGCCCAGGCCATCCTCCAGCCCCTCACCGGCGCCGACCTGGCGAAGCTCAAGACCTTCCACTTCGTGGACGGCGACGTGGCCGGCGTGCCCTGCACCATCGCCCGCACCGGCTACACCGGCGAGGACGGCTTCGAGCTCTTCTGCCGCCCGGCGCTCGGGGTGAAGCTCTGGAAGGCGCTCATGGACGCCGGAAAGGCCGAGGGGCTGGTCCCGGCCGGGCTGGGGGCCCGCGACACGCTGCGGCTCGAGGTGGCCTACCGGCTCTACGGCAACGACATGGACGACGCCACCACCCCGCTCGAGGCCGGCCTGGGCTGGGTGGTCAAGCTCGACAAGGGCGACTTCATCGGCCGCGACGCCCTGCTCCGCCAGAAGGCGGCCGGCCTGCCCCGCAAGCTGGTGGGCTTCGTCCTCACCGATCCGGGCATCGCCCGCCACGGCTTCGACGTGCTCCACGACGGCAAGAAGGTCGGGGTGGTGGCCAGCGGGACCAAGTCACCCACCGTGAAAACCTCCATCGGGCTGGCCTTCGTCCCGCCCGCGCTGGCCGCGGAGGGCTCCACCTTCGCGGTGGACATCCGGGGCCGGCCCGCAGCTGCACAGGTTGTGAAGACGCCCTTCTACACGAGGAAATGACCATGAACTTCCCCGACGATCTGAAGTACACCCGCGACCACGAGTGGGCCAGCGTCCAGGGCGCCAAGGTGACGGTGGGCATCACCGACTTCGCGCAGGACCAGCTGGGGGACGTGGTCTACGTCGAGCTCCCCGACGTCGGCGACGTGGTGAAGAAGGGCGAGACCTTCGGCGTGGTCGAGTCCACCAAGGCCGTCTCCGACCTCTTCGCCCCGGTCACCGGCAAGGTGATCGAGGTGAACGGCCCGCTCGTGGACGCCCCCGAGACGGTCAACGAGGACCCCTACGAGGAGGGCTGGATGATCGTCGTGGAGGCCTCCGACCCGAAGGAGCTCGCCGAGCTCCTGGACGCCGCCGCCTACCGGAAGTTCGTCGAGGAAGAGCAGGAGTAGACCTTGCGCTACCATCCCCACACCCCCGGGGACGTCCGGCAGATGCTGGACGTCTGCGGGGTGTCGTCCATCTCCGAGCTGTTCCGCTCCATCCCCGAGGGGCTCCGCCTGGCGCGGCCGCTCGACGTCCCGGCGGCGACCGACGAGGTGTCGCTCCTCTCCGAGTTCCAGCGCCTGGCGGCGCGGAACCGGACCGAGCACCCGCCCTTCGTGGGGGCCGGCGCCTACGCGCACCACGTCCCACCGGTGGTGGACCAGCTGCTCCTGCGCGGCGAGTTCTTCACCGCCTACACCCCTTACCAGCCGGAGATCGCCCAGGGCACGCTGCAGGCCCTCTTCGAGTGGCAGACCTTCGTGACCCTGCTGACCGGGCTCGAGATCTCCAACGCCTCCATGTACGACGGCGCCTCGGCCACCGCCGAGGCGGTCCTGCTCGCCACCCGGGCCACCGGCCGCGGCAAGGTGGTGGTGAGCGCCGCCCTCCACCCCGAGTACCGCAAGGTGCTGGCCACCTACCTGGCCTCCACCGGCGACGAGATCGTCACCGTCCCCCATGGCGCCGACGGCCGCACCGATCTGGCCGCGCTCGACGCGGCGGTGGACGACCGGACGGCCGCGGTGGTCATCGGCTACCCCAACTTCTTCGGCGTGATCGACGCGCTGCCCGAGGCCGCCGCCATCGCGAAGCGCGGCGGCGCGCTGGCCATCTCCGTCACCTCCGAGGCGGTGTCGCTCGGCCTCCTGCAGGCTCCCGGCGCGCTGGGCGCCGACGTGGCGGTGGGGACGCTGCAGAGCTTCGGGAACGGCCTCAACTTCGGGGGGCCCGCACCGGGGTTCCTGGCCATCCGCGAGGGGCTGGTCCGGCAGATGCCGGGCCGCGTGGCCGGCGCCACCGTGGACCGCAACGGCCGCCGCGGCTTCGTCCTCACCCTCTCCACCCGCGAGCAGCACATCCGGCGCGAGAAGGCCACGTCCAACATCTGCACCAACGCCGGGCTGGCGGCGCTCGCCGCCACCATCCACCTCTCGCTGCTCGGGAAGTCCGGGCTGGCCCACCTGGCGCGCCTGAACCACGCCCGGGGCCGGCAGCTCCGCGACGCCATGAAGCGCGCCGGATTCGGCCTCTGCTTCTCCGGACCCACCTTCAACGAGGCCGCCTTCGAGGTCGGCGACGCCGCCGCGGTGGTGGAGCGGCTGGCCAGGAAGGGCATCGCCGCCGGGGTCCCGCTCTCCCGCTGGTACCCCGACCCCAGGATGAAGGGCGCGCTCCTCAGCGTCGCCACCGAGCTGCACACCCCCGAGCTCATCGAGCTCTTCGCGCAGTCGGTGAGGGGATAGACATGGCCAACCCGACCGGCTGGAAGCCCAGCATGGAGAAGGGCGCCGGCAGCGGCGCCGACCCGCAGGACACGGGGCTCATGGGCGCCACCCGTGGCCTGGCCGTGGAGGAGCCGCTGGTGTTCGAGCAGGGCTCTCCGGGACGCTGCGCGATCTCGTTGCCCGCCGTCCCCGAAGGCTCCGACCCGGCCGCCGAGATCCCGGCCGCCCTGCTGCGCGGCGAGATCGCCGGCATGCCCGAGATGGCCGAGCTGGAGGTGGTCCGTCACTTCACCCGCCTCTCCCAGTGGAACTGGGGCATCGACACCGGGTTCTACCCGCTCGGCTCCTGCACCATGAAGTACAACCCCAAGTCGAGCGAGGCCCTGGCGCGCCTCCCCGGCTTCGCCGGCGCCCACCCGCTGCTCCCCGGCTCGATGAGCCAGGGGGCGCTCGAGCTCATCTGGAAGCTGGAGCGGGCCCTCTCCGAGATCGCCGGCTTCCCGGCCTCGGTCATGTCGCCGGCCGCCGGCGCGCAGGGCGAGCTCTGCGGCCTCATGATGATCCGGGCCTACCACGTGGCCCGGGGCAACCCGCGCCACAAGGTGCTCATCCCCGACACCGCCCACGGGACCAACCCTGCCTCGGCGGCCTTCAACGGCTACTCCACGGTGACCCTGGAGAGCGGCCCCGACGGCCGGCTCCACCCGGAGACGGTGGCCAGGGCGATGGACGAGGACGTCGCCGCCATCATGATCACCAACCCCAATACCCTGGGCATCTTCGAGAGCCACATCGCCGAGATCGCCGCCATCGTGCACGCCAAGGGCGGCCTGGTGTACGGGGACGGCGCGAACTTCAACGCGATCCTGGGCGTGGCCCGTCCCGGCGACATGGGGTTCGACGTCATGCAGTACAACCTGCACAAGACCTTCGCCACGCCCCACGGCGGCGGAGGCCCCGGCTCCGGGCCGGTGGGGGTGGTGGACGCGCTCCTGCCCTTCATGCCGCTCCCGGTGGTGGTGAAGGAGGGCGAGACCTACCGGCTGGTCACCGATCCGGCCGAGCGGCCCCGGACCATCGGGAAGATCCGCGAGTTCTGGGGCAACATGGGCATGTTCGTCCGCGCCTGGGCGCTCATCCGCGAGCTCGGTCCCGAGGGGCTGCGGCGCGTGGGCGAGCTCGCCGTGCTGAACGCCAACTACGTGCGGGCCGAGCTCTCGGGGCACTACAACCTGCCCTACCAGACCGATACCCTCCACGAGGTGGTCTTCGACGACAAGCTCCAGAAGGAGGCCGGCGTCTCCACCATGGACATCGCCAAGCGGCTCATCGACCACGGGTCCCATCCACCCACGGTCTACTTCCCGCTGGTGGTCCACGGGGCCATCATGATCGAGCCCACCGAGACCGAGTCGAAGGAGACGCTCGACCAGTTCGTCGCCGCCATGCGCGCCATCGCCGCCGAGGCGAAGGCCGACCCCGAGGCGCTCAAGGCGGCGCCCCGGAAGACCGTCCGGGCCCGGCTCGACGAGACCCGGGCCGCACGCAAGCCGGTCCTGCGCTGGACTCCGGGGATGAAGGTCGAATAGCTCGCACTTCGCCATTCGCCCGAACCGCATGGAAGAGCCATGTTCGTGGGGGGTTCTTTCCTTCTTTCTGATCGGGGGGCCTGGACGGCTCGCGTTTTTGTGGCAGGCTGTCGAACGCCATGGAGGCAACCCGGGCTCCCGCGCCGGCGGGTCCCGCACCAGGAGAGCGCGAACATGAAGAGGATCATCGGTGCAGTGGCGTTGGCGGCGGGGCTCTCGCTCGCGTTCCCGGCGGAGGCCCAGGTCTCCATCGACCTCAAGGTGGGCTACGCGTTGCCAGTTGGCGACCTTGCGAAGTTCGGAGAGGATCCCTACTTCGGAGCCATGAGCAATTTCTGGTCGGGGGCGATCCCCCTCGAGGTGGCGGGGCGCTACCGTTTCAGCCCGAACTTCTCCGCCGGCATCTACTTTCAATACGGGCCGGCCTTCGTCGCCAAGCGGTTCTGCACGAACGGCATGACCTGCTCCGCGTACGACATGCGGGCCGGGGTGGAGGCCGTGTACGGATTCCTTCCCGATCGAACGCTGAACCCCTGGGTGAGCCTGGGCACCGGGTGGGAGTGGACCCACTTCTCGGTGGCCACGGCCAACGACACTTCCGAGGCCAGCGCCGCCGTGACCTACAGTGGATGGGAGTACTTCAACGTCCAGGCCGGGCTCGACTGGAACGTCTCCCGGACCTTTGCCCTCGGCCCCTACGTGGGGTTCTACGGCGGGAGCTACTCGAGCAAGTCCGGGACGCTGACGAACACCTCCATCGTCCCCCCCGTTCCTCCGGTCGTGGATGACGTGACCTCTCCCGTCGCTTCCGAATTCCGCTCGTTCCACGGATGGCTGCAGATCGGCCTGAAGGGAACCGTGAACCTGTAGCAGTCGGCAGACCCTACTGACCCGGCCCGCGGAAGAACTTGAAGCCTCCACCTCCGGTTGAAACGTGGAAGCCGAAGGTGAAGCGGATGTCGCCGCGGGCGTCGGCCAGGCCGGGGGGCGGGTTCACGAAGGGCTGCGCCTTCTCGAAGGCGTCGATGGCCGTCTGGTCGAGGAAGTCCAGACCGCTCGACCGGGCCACCTTGATCTCGGTGATCGTCCCCTGCGGGTTGAGGGTCACCGACAGCACCGTGGTCCGGTCCTTGTTGAAGTAGACGTTCCCGGTCGGATCCCTGACCCGGGCCGCGTCCATCGGGTTCCAGACCTCGGCCACGTTCTGCTTCACCCGGTTGAAGAAGCCCGCGAACTTCCACTCGCGCGTGTTGAGGAAGGTGGCGTCCCCGACGTCCACTCCCTCGACGTGGTCGGGGGCCGGGGCGGCGGTGAGCTTGTCGTAGAACGCCGACGAGGGCGTGAGGATGGGCTTTCCGCCCGAGGCGCCGGGGCGCGCCGCGCCCTCCCCCCCGTCCCCGCCCTCGCCCAGCTCCTCGAGCGGGGTCTTCGTGCGGTCGGCGCCGGGCGCGATCGGGGGCTGCTTCGCCTCGATGCGCCCGTCGGGCGAAGTCGCCATGGCGAGCTTGTCCGGGGCCGGCTTCGGCGCCGCGTCCGGCATCTTGCCTGGCGCACCCGCCTTCCGGGTGTCCCCGCCGGCCGCGCCCGCGGCCGCATCCCGGGCGGCTTGCTCCTCGCGCGCCCCGGCCGACTTCTCCTTCACCCTGTTCTGGGTGGGCGTCGGCGCGGCCTTCTCGTAGTCGAGCTTGCGGAAGCGGGAGATGGTCTCCTTCTCGACGGTGTTGCTGCTCTCGGCGAGGAAGCGGGTGTCCTTGGGGGGCTTGTCCGTGTTCGTGGGCGCGACGTCCACCACCTGCCCCGGCAACTGCGGCGGCGGGGGCGCCTGCTGGGCCAGCGCCTGGCCAGGCGGCGGAACCGGAGTCGGGCGGGGCACGGGGGCGGGGCGCGGCGCCGGAGCGGGGGCCTGGGCGGGCGGCGGCGGGCGGCTCCCGTCCGTGATCTGCCGGTTGGCCGACCAGGCGTCCGCGGAGAGGGGCGACATGGCCACCGAGCGCGGCCCCTCCGAAGCCATGGACTTCAGCTTGGTCCAGTCGGCCTCGACCAGCCAGAGGACGAGGGCGTTCAGGAGAAGGGACGCCGCCACACCGGCCAGCAGTCGCCAGCCGGTCCAGGAGCGGTAGCGCCGACGGCGCAGGCTGGGGCCGAGGTGGTTCATCTACGGAGGGGGAATCTATAACAGACGCCCCCGGGGTGGGGCTCGCCGGTTCCTCCGGAATTCTCGAACGTTGACCCCCCGCCGACCCGGGGACAAGATTCCGCCGCCGTGCCCACCGAGCCCTCTCATCCCGCCTCCTCCCTCCCGGGCAGGCTGCGCCACGTCCGGCAGGCGGTCGCGGGGGCGCTTGGCTGCTCGCTGGTCGTCGTCGCCTGGGCCGGGGTGCTCGCATGGGGCAACTCCCCCGCTGGCCGCGCTCTCATCCGGGAACGGGCCGGGAGAGCGCTCGAGAAGCGTCTCGGGCCGGTGGAGATCGGGGATGCTGGCCTCGACCTCCTGCTCCGCGCCCGGCTCGCGCCCGTGACCGTTCTGGGGCGCGGCCCCGGTGGACCGGTCCTGAGGGCCGAGAGGGTGGTTGTCCGTCCCCGCCTCGGGGCCCTCCTCTCCGGCAGGGTCGAGCCCGCGGCGGTGGCGCTCCGCGGAGTGCGAGCCTGGCCGGGCCGGGAGGGGACGGAACTGGGGCCGTTCGACCTCTTCGTCGAGTTCGACGGCCGCGACCCGGTGGCGCTCCGGGTGGCTCTCCCCGGCGGAGGGCACCTCGACGCGACGGCGAGGCGAGGCGAGGACGGCATCGCGTTCCAGGTCGAGGGCGCGGTCTCGCTCCCCGACGACCTCCCGGCCGTCGCAGCCGGGCCCGCGTCGGCGCCGGCCTCCGGGCTGCTCACCGTCCGGGGCTCGGGCCGGGGCGCGCCGGACGGCTCCCGCGTCGAGGCGGACCTGGAGCTCCGCGCCACCGACCTCACCTTCCAGGGACCCCGGGTCGGCCCCTCGCCGGTCGGCCCCCTGGCCCTGGGGGCGTCGGGGCGGGTCGCCTGGACCGGTCCCTCGAGGCGTCTCCTCCTCGAAGGGGGCCAGGTCACCCTGGGTGAATCCGGCGAGGTCGCCGCGTCGGTGGACGGGGAGCTCCTGCTGGGAATCGAGCCCCGCTTCTCCGTCTCGGCGCGGGCCACCGCCGTCCCCTGGCGCTCCCTCGTGGAGGCGCTTCCCCCCGACCTGGGTCCTCCGGCGACCGCGCCCCGGGTCTCCGGGAACGTCTCCGCCCGGGCCTCGGTGGCCGGGTCGCTCTCCCGCCGCGGTGACTGGGATGTCCAGGTCGAGCTCGACCTCGACGACCTGCGCCGGGCCGCGCGGGCCGCCCCTCCCTCCTGGCTCGCCTCCGGATTCGAGTGGACCCCCATCGACCCCGGCCCGGGCGAGCGCCCGCGCCGCATCGCGGTGGGACCCGGCAACCCCGCCTTCGTCCCCTACCCGGAGATCCCCCAGGTCCTGGTGCGGGCGGTCACGGCCAGCGAGGACGCCGGCTTCTTCGGCCACCGCGGCTTCGACTTCCGCGAGATCGCGAACGCCGTCGCCGACCGGAGCCGCGTCCGGGGTGCATCGACCATCTCCCAGCAGCTCGCGAAGAACCTGTTCCTCTCGCCGGATCGGACGCTCGCGCGCAAGGTGCGCGAGGCGCTCGGGACCATCGCCCTCGAGGCCAGCCTCTCCAAGGGGCGGCTCATCGAGATCTACCTGAACATCGCCGAGTGGGGACCGGAGGTCTACGGCGTGGGGGAGGCGGCCCGGTTCTGGTTCGGGAAGGACGCCCGCGCGCTCACCGCACGGGAGTCGGCCTTCCTGGCCACGGTGGTCCCGAGCCCGCGAAGGTTCCACGCGCGGCTCCACCGCTCCGGGATCACGCCCTGGTGGAACGCCCGCATCGACGACGTGCTGACCAAGATGCGGGTCCAGAACCAGCTGACCGACGGCGAACTGGCGGCGGCACTGGCGGAGCCGCTCGACCCGCTCGCCCGCGAGCATCCCGCCGGCCCGGCCACCGTGGAAGGGGGAGAACCCGAACCTCCAGGGACGGAGGAGGAGCCGGGTTCCGGCGCGCCCTACTTGTCGCGGTAGGTGATGCGGCCGCGCGTGAGGTCGTACGGGCTGAGTTCCAGCTTGACGCGGTCGCCGGGGATGATGCGGATGTGGAACTTCTTCATCTTGCCCGACGCGTAGGCCAGCACCACGGGGCCGCTATCGACCTTCACGCGGTACATGCCTCCGGCGAGGGCTTCCTCGACGGAGCCCTGAACTTCGATTCCTGCTTCCTTTTCGCTCAATCGCTCTCCTGGTTTCGCAGCCTTATAGCCCGGATGCGCCTGAACCGCCCCGGAATTCCGAGGCCGCTCGAAGGCGGGGGCCCCGGGCGACTCGCCCGGATTCCGGGCGGAATATCCCCAATGGGCGGGGGCGCGTCAAGCGCGGGCGTCCGCACCCGAGGGCGCTCAGGAGCCGGAGGAGGCGAACTGGGCCAGGAGCAACCCGGCGAGCCCCGCCACCCAGGCCCCGAGGAGGGTCGCCGCGACATAGGCCGAGGCGAGCCCCCACTGGCCCCGCTGGGCCAGCGCCAGGGTCTCGTGATTGAACGAGGAGTAGGTGGTGAAGCCGCCCAGCACCCCCACGGCGAGGAAGATCCGGAGGTCAGGACCGATCGTCCCCACCTCCAGCCCCAGGTACATGACCGCCGAGATGAGGAAGGAGCCCGAGAGGTTCACCGCCAGCGTCCCCCACGGGAACCCGGGCCCCCAGGCAGCGACCGCCCAGCTCCCGACGAGGTAGCGGGCGCCGCTTCCGATGGCGCCGCCGGCGCAGACGAGCAGGAGCTTCGACATGGACGGCGCGAAGTCTAGGCTCCCTGGCGGGCGCCCTCAAGGCCCCAGCGCGCGGAGGAGCGCTCCAGCGCGGCGCGCCACCTCGTCGGCGCCGGCCCCGAGGTCGGAGAGGTCTCCCCGGGCCACCTCGCGCCTCCTCGCCCCTCCCGTCCCCGCCTCGGCGGGAACCGCCAGGAGCGCTTCCGCCCGGGCCAGCCGGACCTGCCGGTCCCCCGGCGAGAGCCGGGCCGCCGCCTCGGCGCAGAGCAGCGCGGTGTAGGGCTCCCCGCGCCGCCGCTCCACCTGGGAGAGCAGCGCCCAGGCCAGCGCGTCGCGCGGGTTGGTCACCACGAGCCCCTCCAGGATGGCGCGGGCCACCGTGAGATCGCCGCTTCCGGCCTCCGTCGCCGCCAGCGACCCCACCGCGGCGCCCATCTCCGCCGTGAAGCCCTGGATCTCCGCGAGGGTCCGCCCTGCCTTCAGCTCTTCGACGGTCGGAATCACGTTCGCCTCCTAGCGGACGTTCTGGATGGCCACCATGCTGGTGTCGTGCATGCTCTTCAGGAGGTTCGAGACCAGGGTGAACATCTGGTTCTGCTTCTCGACCAGCCTCTGGATCTCGAGCATCTCGAGCCGCTCGTCGGGCGAGCCGGCCTCCCCCTTCTTGGCCGGGGTCGTCGTCTTGGGCGTCGAGGTGGTGGTTGGCTTCGACGTGGTCTTGGGCGTGGTCGTGGTCTTCGCCTTGTCACCCGTGAGCACGCCGGCCAGGGCACCCCCCAGGCTCTCCCCGAACTTGAGCGCCGCGGGGGCCAGCATGGGAAGCCCGACCGCCGTTGCCAGCGCGGCCAGCACCGGGCCGCCCAGAGACTTGAGCGCGCCGCCGAGCAGGTCCTCGAGCCCGCCGAGCAGCTTGTCGAAGATGCCCCCCGACGGGAAGATGGCGCCGAGGATGCTCCCCAGGAAGCCCCCGCCCTGCTTCTCCTTGGTCTCCGTGCCCCCCTCGCCGTACTTCGCCTTGTAGTCGTTCATCTTGTCGGTCAGCTGGTCGCCGAGCTTCTTCTGCACCGCGATCATGAAGCGGGAGAGCTTCTCCTCGACGCTGAGCGACGGGTCGGAGAGGAAGGCCCAGTCTCCGGTGGCCTTCACCCCGGGCGACGCCGCGCCCGCCACCAGGGCCCCGGCGTAGCCCGCCCCGGAACCCTTCCCCGCCGCCGAGGGCGCCACCAGCCAGGGGGTGGGCGCCGTGGCCCCGACACCCTCGGTGAACCAGGGGAGGAGCGCGGCCACGCCCCCCGGCGGCCCCTCCAGGGAGACGGCCGGGCTCCCCGGCGAGCGGATGGCGGCGGGCGCGCGGTCCGACGTGGCCGGATCGTCGGGCGGGACGGTGATGCGCGGTGCGACGGGAGCGGCCTGTGTGGGCGACATGTGTGGACCTCCTCAATCCGGGGTGGAACGTGCGGAGCCTCCCCTCGCACCCGCCGTGCCGCGCCCCGGTCGCGTTTCCCCACGACCTTCCGCCCCCGCGGGGTCGCATCCGCGCACACGCGTCCGCGGCGCGGACGATTGACCCCGCGCCGGCGCGCTCCTACATTCCACCCGTGCGTTATCTCGGAATCGACCTGGGACGGGCCCGGATCGGGCTCGCCCTGGCCGACGACATCCTCCGCGCTGCCCGGCCGCTCAGGGCCGTCGAGCGGCGCGACGAGGCCGCCGACCTGGGCGTCATCGGCGCCGTGGCCGGGGAGTACGAGGTGACACGCGCCGTGGTGGGACTGCCACTCAACATGGACGGGACCGAGGGCGCCTCGGCCCGCATGGCCCGGTCCTTCGCTCCCCGCCTGGCAGCCGCGCTGGGCGTCCCCGTGGACCTCTTCGACGAGCGGCTCTCCACCTTCGAGGCCGAGGACCGGTTGCGCGCACGCGGGGTCTCGGCCCGGGACATGAAGGCGCTCGTGGACGCCGAGGCCGCGGCGGTGATCCTGCAGGGCTGGCTCGACGAGAGGCCGGCGTGAGGGTCGTCCGGCTCCTCGGCCTCCTGGTCTTCCTGGCCGTGCTGGCCGGAGGCGCCTTCGTCTGGACCACCTGGAGGGAGTTGCGGGCCTTCCGCGACACCCCCTTCGGGAGCGGCTCCGAGAAGCTCGTCGAGATCGCGCCGGGCACCAACGCCCGCGGCGTGATCCGCCGGCTGGCCGAGACGGGTGTCCTCTCCGACGAGGAGACCGCCTGGCGCTACATGCGGATGTGGAAGCGGGACAAGCGGATGCTCAAGGCCGGCGAGTATGCCTTCAGCGGCCCGCTCCTCCCCGACGACGTGCTCGAGCGCATCTACCGGGGCGAGGTGAAGAGCTGGAAGTTCACCGTGCCGGAGGGGCTGCGCGCCGACGAGATCGCCCCCATCATCGAGAGGGCCTCGCTGGGGAAATCGGAGGAACTGCTCGCCCTGATGCGCGACCCCGCGGTCGCGAAGGAGCTGGGGCTGCCCTTCCCCTCGATGGAGGGCTTCCTCTTCCCCGACACCTACGCCTTCCCACGGAGCGTGAAGCCCGGGGACCTGCTCTCGGCCATGGTGGCCCGCTACCGCGAGGCCTGGAAGCGGGCCGAGACGCGGCGCCGTCCGGGCGTGACCCTCGACGAGGGGCAGGCGGTGATCCTGGCCTCCATCATCGAGAAGGAGACCGGGAGGGGCGACGAGCGGCAGCGGATCTCCTGCGTCTTCCACAACCGGCTGGCCCGGGGGATGAAGCTCCAGACCGACCCCACCGTCATGTACGCCACCATGCTGCGCAAGGGCGGGCGCTGGTCGAACAACATCACCAGGAAGGACCTGCAGGCCCCGCACCCCTACAACACGTACACGGTCGCCGGCCTGCCCCCTGGCCCCATCGCCAGCCCGGGCGAGGCGGCGCTGGCCGCGGCCGTGTCCCCGTCCGATTGCAAGGACCTCTACTTCGTTTCGCGGAACGACGGCAGCCACGTCTTCTGCCCGGATCTCCGCTGCCACCAGGCCGCCGTGCGGGAGTGGCAGGTCGAGTTCTTCCGCGCCCGGAAGGCCGCGCGGGAGAGCGCGCAGGCGCCCGTGGTTGCCCCCGCCCCAGCGGAGGCAGCCGTCCCCCCGGAGCCGCCGCCCCGCGGCTGACCGCGTTCAGCCGGCCGGGACGTCCGGGACCCGGGCGTCCACCCATGCCTTCACCGCGGTCGCACCCAGGATGAGGGCTCCCCCGGAGAGCGCCAGCGCGGATGGTTGCTCGCCGTGGGCGATCCAGGCCCAGAGCGGGTTGAGCGCCGGCTCCACGAGCAGGAGGAGCGCCGCGTCGAGCGCGGGGAGCTTGCCGACCCCCGCGGTGAGGAAGACGTAGGCGAGCGCCACCTGGAACACGCCCAGGTAGGCGAGCGCCGCCCAGTCGGCCGCCGGGATGAGCGAGGGCGACCTCAGGAAGGGGAGGCAGAGGACCGCGGCGAAGACGTTGCCCATCACCGCCGCGGCCATGGGGGAGGTCCCGGCGTGGCTGGCCATCCAGCGCAGCCCCATGATGGCGAGGGCCCAGGTGACCCCGGAGAGGAGCGCGAGCACGTTCCCGAGGAACGGGTCGGGCGAGGTGCGCCCCGCCGTTCCGGTCCCGGCGAAGACGAGGAGAAGCCCCACCGCCACCGGGAGCATGATCCAGAGGTCGCTGCGGCTGGCCCGCTCCCGGAGCAGCCAGGGGCCGGCCAGGAGCACGTAGAGTGGCGCGGTGGACTGCAGGAAGATGCTCGCGGCCGAGGTCGTCAGCTTGTTGGCGGTGACGAAGAGGACGAGCGAGCCGGCGAAGGCGAGCCCCACCGCCGCCGCGCGCCAGGTATAGCCCCGCCGCGCCGCGGGGATGAGGAGGACGAGCGCCAGCGCCGCGATGGCCGAGCGCACGCCCCCCACCTCGATCCCCGAGAGCGTGGTCGCCTTGATGGCCGCGCCGCCCGTCGAGAAGAGCAGCGCGGCGACGACGATCTGCAGGCGGGCGCGGCGGAGGGGAAGCACGCGCGGAGAATCTCCCGGGAGCGCCCCGGCGGCAACCCGTTCGCCCCCGGTTCGCGCACCTTTCCCTAGAGACCCACCCTTCCATCCTCCCCGGGGCCGCTGCTATGTTGCGGCCGACCCGATGATGCCTCCGTCCCGACACCGCCTTCCCGGCGCAGCCGTACTGGCCGTGGCCGGAACCGCAATGGGCGCCCTCGCCGTCGGGGCGGTGTTTCTCCTGCAATCCGCACCGGTCGCCGGCCCGGCCATACCTGCTCCCCCCGTCGCGGCGGTGGTCGCCCCGGCCCCCGCGCCTCCCCCGGACGTCACCCGGGCAACCTTGCGGCTGGTGGGGCGGAACCAGCTTCCCAGCCAGGTCCTCACCGCACTGGGAGTCGAGGGCGCCGAGGCCCAGGCCGTGCTGGGGGCGCTCGGCAGCGTGCTCTCCCCCAAGCGCACCCGCCCGGGCGACCAGGTCCGGCTCGAGCGCGCGCTGACCGACGGCGCCTTTCGTTCCCTCTCCTGGCGCCAGGGTCCGGCCGACGAGTACCTGGTCCGGCCCTGCCCCACCGGGCTCTGCGGAGGCAAGCGCGAGGTCGCGGTCACCCACACGCCGGTCCTGGTCTCGGTCAGCCTCCGGTCCTCGGTCTCCGAGGCGCTCCACGCCGCGGGTCACGACACCGCGCTCGTCGCCGCCGCCGCCGACGTCCTCGCCTGGGACGTGGACTTCTACCAGGACGTCCGTGAAGGCGACTCGCTCAAGCTGGTGGTGGATCGGGTCGAGGCGGACGGCCGGTTCCTCCGCCACGGCGAGGTGTTCGCCGCCGAGTACGAGGGCAAGGTGGCCGGGCGCAAGCGGCTCTTCCGCTACACCGACCCGGACGGCGACACCGGCTACTTCGACGACGCCGGCACCAGCGCCCGCCGCGGGTTTCTCCGGGCGCCCGTGCCCTTCGTGAACCTCACCTCCCGCTTCGGCAGCCGGCGCCACCCGCTGCTCGGCTACGTGCGCGCCCACCAGGGCGTGGACTACGGCGCACCCGAGGGGACGCCGGTCTGGGCCGTGGGCGACGGCGTGGTGTCCCTGGCGGGGTGGAACGGCGGCTGCGGCCTCACCGTGCAGGTCCGGCACCGCAACGGGTTCGAGTCGGTCTACTGCCACCTCTCCCGCCTGAACGTGGCGGCCGGCGCCCGTGTCGGGCAGAAGCAGGTGGTGGGGCGCGTCGGCACCACCGGGCTCTCCACCGGGCCGCACCTCCACTACGCCATCCGCCAGGGGGGCGCCTACGTCAACCCGCTCCGGCTCCAGATTCCCCGTGGCGAGCCGGTGAAGGCGGAGTGGCGCGAGCACTTCCTGGCCCGGATCGACCCCGCGCGGAGGCAGCTCGACAGCGGTCCGGTCGCGCTGCTCGACTGATAGCGCCGCCCGGTCGGCGCTCTGCGGGTCAGCGCCGGCGGCGGCGCGCCCTCTCCGCTGCCAGCGCCTTGCCGAACGCCTCCTTGCCGTGGAGGGCGGAGACCAGCCCGTCCAGGTCCTCGGGCTTCACCTCGAGGAATGCGTGGGTGCGGCGCAGCTCGACCTTGACCAGCTCGACCCCCGGGGCGAAGGCCGCGATGGTCTCGCGGAGGCGGGCCTCGTCGGCTCCGTCCACCTCGCCGGCGCTCAGGAAGATGCGCGACGAGGACAGGCGGCCGCGATCGCCCCCTCCCTCGGACGGCTCCGGCTCCCGGGTGGCGGGGATCTCGACCTCGACCGGCGCCCTCGGTTCCCGGGTCGCGGGGATCTCGACCGGCACGGCGCGCGCCGGAGCGGCCACGGCCGCCTCCCGCCCCTCGAAGATCTCCCGATCGCTCCGCGGGCGGCGCTCGCGCTCGACCCGCTCGACCCGCTCGACACGTTCGCCGCGTCCGCCGCGATCGCTCCGGCCCGTGCGCTCCCGGCCGTCGCGCCCTCCCCTGTCGCGCGACTCCCCGCGCGACTCGACGCGGGGCTCCCGCTTCGGGGTGGCCTTCAGCTCCTTGCGCTCGTGCTCCTCCTTCTTGTGCACGGCCTTGTTCAGGTCCTGGACCTTCTCGATGCGGTGGTGCGTGAAGAAGTACTTGAGCGCGAAGGCCAGCAGGTGGTCGGCGTCCGGGCGGTTCTTGATCTCCTGCGCCAGCGGGATGTAGCCCTCGAAGATGGATGCGCTCATCCCGTCCCGGAGCTCGTGCACGTGCCGGTCGGTCCAGATGCGGCGCGCCTCCTCCTGCGAGGGCATCTGCTTCTCCTCGAAGGCGATGCCGAACTTCTTCTGAAGGACGCCGAGCGTGATCCCCTCGGCCCCGGTGACCAGCGACAGCGCCGTGCCCTTCTTGCCGATGCGGCCGGTGCGGCCAGCGCGGTGCAGGTAGACCGCCGGGTCCTCGGGCAGCGAGTAGTTCACGATGTGCGACAGGTCGGAGATGTCGATGCCGCGGGCGGCGATGTCGGTGGCCACCATGAAGCGCACCTCGCCCCGCTTCACCTTGGCCATGACCCGCTCGCGCTCCTTCTGCGGCAGCTCGCCGTTGAGGAGCTCGGCCTCGTAGCCGTTGCGGTTCAGCACCGCGGTCACCATCGACGTGTCGCTGCGGGTGTTGCAGAAGACGATGGCCGACTCGGGCTCCTCGATCTCCACCATGTAGAGGAGGTTGCGCGGCTTCGGGTAGGCCTCGTTGGTGTGGTAGAGGACGTTGCGGATGTTGTCGACGCGGTACTCGTCGCCGGAGAGGAGGATGGTCTCCGGGTCGGTCAGGTACTCCTTGATGATCTGCTCGATGTCGGCCGGGACGGTGGCCGAGAAGAGCAACTGCTGGCAGTCGTCGGGGAGGTGTCCGAGGATCCGCGTCACCTCCTCGAAGAACCCCATGTTGAGCATCTCGTCGGCCTCGTCCAGGCAGCTCACCATGCAGCCGGAGAGGTCGAGGGTGTGCCGGCGGATGTGGTCGTAGATCCGGCCCGGGGTGCCCACGATGATCTCGGCGCCGGCGTGCAGGCCGTCGAGCTGATCGCCCATGGACGCGCCGCCGTAGATGGTGACGACACGGATCCCCTTGGGCTTCCCGAGGGCCTGCAGCTCCTCGGCGACCTGGATGGCCAGCTCGCGGGTGGGGGCCATGACGAGCGCCGACGGCCGGCCGCGGCCGGCCGGGATGCGCTCGATGATGGGGATGCCGAAGGCGGCGGTCTTTCCGGTGCCGGTCTTCGAGCGGACGATGACGTCCCTGCCGGCCAGGATGGGCCGTACCGTCGCCGACTGAACCGGCGTGGGGCGCTCGTAGCCCCGCTCGGCGATGGCGCGACGGACGGGCTCGGAGAGCCCCATCTCGTCGAAGGTTGCGTCTGAAAAATAATCCGATCGGACCTCGGACGGTCCTCCGGAAGGAGCCGTGTCGCTCAAGTGCTGCCCTTTCTGTGAAGGGCGCATGGCGGCTCGCCAGACTGCGTGGGCCCCGCTCATCGAGCGGGGGCCGCGCCTTCGCGCGAACCGGCCATGCGCCGGACGTGCCTTGCGTGCAAGGCGGACTTCTCATATCACAACCCCGGGGTGTATCGGAAATTCCCCAGTCTTTCCCCGACGGAGACGCGTGCCGACCGACAGGAAGTCCACCCCCAAGGAGCCCGAGGTCGTCGAGCCCGAGGTGGTGGAGGCGGACGTCGTGGAGCCCGAGGACGACGACCTCGACGCCGCCCCGGAGCTGGCCGCCGTCGAGGTGGCGCCAGAGCCCTCCGGCACCAGCCTGGCCCGCTCCGACCCGCTCCGGGCCTACATGGCCGAGGTCACCCGCCACCCGCTCCTCACCCGGGAGGAGGAGCTGGAGCTCGCCACCCTCTACGCGCGGACCGGCGACCGCGCGGCCGCCTGGAAGCTCGTCACCTCCAACCTGCGACTGGTGGTGAAGATCGCCCGCGAGTACCACCGCGGGGTCTTCCAGCTCCTCGACCTCATCCAGGAGGGCAACGTCGGGCTCATGCAGGCGGTGCGAAAGTTCGACCCGCTGAAGGGGGTGAAGCTCTCCACCTACGCAGCCTGGTGGATCCGCGCGTACATCATCCGCTTCATCATGGACAACTGGCGCCAGGTGAAGCTCGGGACCACCCAGGCGCAGCGCCGGCTCTTCTTCAACCTGGGCAAGGAGCGGGAGCGGTTGCTGGCCCGGGGCATCGAGCCCACGCCGCGGCTGCTGGCCCGCAACCTCCGGGTGGACGAGGAGGACGTGAACGAGATGGCGGCCCGCATGTCCGGGGACGACCTCTCGCTCGACCAGCCCATCCGCGGCGAGGACGGCGAGTCGTCGGTCTCCCGGATGGACCGGCTGGAGGACCGGGGCGCCACCCCCGCCGACGAGACCGTCGCCGCCGAGCAGATGCGCAAGCTCTTCCGGGAGAAGCTCGACGCCTTCGGGCTCACCCTCACCGACGAGCGGGAGAAGGCCATCTTCGCCGACCGCCTGCTGCCCCGCGACGGGTCCGACCCGGTCACCCTCTCCGACCTGGGCGCGCGCTTCGGCCTCACCCGCGAGCGGGCCCGGCAGATCGAGGCCAAGCTCACCTCTCGCCTGCGCGACTTCGTCAAGGCCGAGATCCCCGACTTCGACCTCCTGGGACCGGACTAGCCAGGTGGGGCGGGCGCTCTGGCTCGGGACATGCGGAGCCGTGGCGCTCGCCGCCGCGCCATTCCTCTCGCCGCTCCTGGCTGGGGAGGCCCCGGCTCACCTTCCAGGGCCCTCCTTCGCCGACGACTTCGAGCGTCGCGAGGTCGGGCCCGACTGGTGGTCCACCGGCGGACCCTGGATGATCCGCCGGGGAGAGCTCTGGGGGGCCGGGACCCGCAACAACCCGCTCTGGCTGGCGATGCCGCTTCCCCGCGACGTCGCCGTGTCCTTCACGGCCCGCAGCGAGACGGCCACCGGCACGCGCCCGGGGGACATCAAGCTCGAGATCTTCGGGGACGGGCGCACGGCCGGATCTGGTTACGTGCTGGTCCTGGGCGGCTGGGGGAACTCGGTCTCGGTCATCGCGCGCCGGGACGAGCACGGCGCCGACCGGGTGGAGCGGACGGACCGCCGGGTCGAGCCCGGCAGGACCTACCGGATGCGGGTCGAGCGGCGCGGCCAGGTGCTTCGCTGGATGGTGGACGGGGAGGAGTTCCTGGTGCTCGACGACCCGGCGCCCCTCTCCGGCCCGGGACACGACCGGTTCGGCTTCTCCTCCTGGGACGCCGACCTCTTCTTCGACGACCTGCGGGTCGAGCCCCTTCACGCGGAGCGAACCCCATGACCCGAGCCACCTGGATCGCCGCCGGCGCGGCCGCCACGGTCACCGCCATCGCCTGGCTGCTCCTCGCACCGGTGCCCATCGAGCCGGTCGCCTGGCGCGCCCCCGCCCCCCCGGCACGCACCGGCGTGCTCGCCCCCAACCAGCGGCTCCGCGGCGTCGAGCGGGTCGGGGGCCAGGACGTGGCGAAGCCCGAGGCCACCGCCATCGACGCCGCCGGCCGGATCCACGCCGGCCTGGCCGACGGGCGGGTGGTCCGCATCGACCCCGGCACCGGAAAGGGCACGACGCTGGCCACCACCGGCGGCCGGCCCCTCGGCATGGCATTCGACGCCGAGGGACAACTGTACGTCTGCGACGCCGCGAAGGGGCTCCTGCGCATCTCCCCGTCGGGCGAGGTGACCCCGCTCGCCACCGAACAGGCCGGCCTGCCCTTCGGATTCACCAACGACGTCTCCGTCGCCCCGGACGGGATGATCTACTTCACCGACGCCACCTGGCGATTCGGCGTGGGGACCTACCGCGACGACATCCTCGAGCACGCCGGCACGGGCCGGCTCCTCTCCTTCGACCCGCGAACCGGCCAGGTCGCCCTGCTCCTCTCCGGCCTCCAGTTCGCGAACGGCGTGGCGGTGTCGGGCGACGGCAGCTCCCTCGTCGTGGCCGAGACCGGCAGCTACCGGCTGCAGCGACACTGGCTCACCGGGCCGCAGCGCGGAACCTCCGAACCCTTCGTGGAGAACCTGCCCGGCTTCCCCGACAACGTGACCTGGTCGCCCGAGCGGAAGGTCTTCTGGATCGCGCTCTGGCCCAGGGTCGCCGTCGTGGACGCGCTGGCCCCCTACCCGTTCCTGCGCAAGGTGGTCCGCCGCCTGCCGCGCTGGCTCCAGCCCGACCCGGCCACCCACGCCTGGATCGTGGCCGTGGACGAGCAGGGACGGATCGTGGAGAGCCTGGAGTGGCTTTCCCCGGAGTCCTACTTCCCGGTCACCAGCGTGAGGGAGCAGGGCGGCTGGCTCTGGCTCGGGAGCCTGGAGCAGGAGGGGGTGGGCCGGATCGCCGCGCCGCCGATCGGCCGGACGCTGCCCGTCAGTCCGGCTGCGCAGCGCCCTTGACCGGCGCCGGCGGGGCCTTGCGAGGGGAAGCCTCGGCGCCCCGCCCCCAGGCCCGGGAAAGCTGGAAGGCCGTGCCGGCCACGGCCAGGATGACCGCCGCAGCCAGCATCACCGAGGGATGGGAGAGGAGCGCACGCCCCGGGGGCGTCCCGCGGAGCGCCCCCGCCGCGCCGACGGCGACCGCCATCGCTCCGGCCCCGGAGGCGACCGCCGCGGCCACCGGGCGCGCCGCCAGGACCCCGAGGAGTGCGCCCAGGACGGCGCCGGCGGCCACCACCTCGAGCCTCCGGTCCGGGGGGGCGAGGAGTTCCGCGAGGAGCGCTCCGGGCACCGCCCCGGCCAGCGCCGGGAAGACCTGGGGCACGAGGGCCGCCACGGCCCCCGACACCGCCGCCGCGACCGCGGCCAGCGTGGAGGGCGCCATCCCAAGCGGGGCGCCGGCCCGCGTCCCGACCCAGTGCACGGCCACCGCAGCGACCCCGGCCGCGCCGACCACCGCAACCGGCCTGCGCGCGCGCGCCCCGAGGAGCATCACCACGAGACCCGCCACCGCCACACCGGCCGGCAACGGCCAGGGGGACCTGCCGAGCTCGCTCGCGACCCCGGCGGCCCAGCCACCCGCGTCGCGGAGCGCCGCCTCGACCGCCGAGCTCATCGCATCCGGAGCCCGGCCGCCGCCACGACCGCCAGGAAGGCGAGCCCGCCCGCCACGGCCAGCAGGGCCGCCGGGCTCGGGCGGAGGCGCGCGCGCACCAGTTCCACCGGCCCTGGCTCTCCGTCGGCCGAAGGACTCCCGGCTCCCGACCCGGCCAGCCTGGCAACTTCGACCCGGGCCGCGCGCCAGTCGCCGGCGGCGACCAGCCCCTCGAGCCGCTCCACGGCGGCGTCTTTTCGTTCCTTGCGAGCCACGCCGGAAATCTAGCAGAGGTGTAGTAGGTTTCCCACGCGCCATGCGCCGACGAACGTTCTTGAAGGTGGCCGCCCTCGGCGCCGGGTCCCTCGCCCTCCCCCGCCCCGCCCGGGCCATGGGCGAGGCCTCGCGCGTCGCCATCGGCCAGATCGAGCATGCCGGCCGCTGGAATCCGCGCCCCTCTGCGCTGCGGCGCCTCTCCTGGGAGCTCTCCCAGCGCACCAGCATCGACTCCGCCCCCGACGGGGTCCCGCTCCGGCTCTCCGGCAGCGCGGTCCACCTCCACCCCTTCCTCTACCTGGCGGGTGACGGCGCCCTGCCCCCCTTCCCCGAGGCCGACCTTGGCGTCCTGCGCCGTCACCTCCAGTACGGCGGTTTCCTCCTCGTGGACGCCGCCGACGGCTCGAGCGGCTCCGGCTTCGACTCCTCGGTCCGGCGCGAGCTGCAGCGGCTCCTCCCCGCCTCGCCGCTGGCCCGCGTCCCCCGCGAGCACGTCCTCTACAAGAGCTTCTACCTGGTGGACCACCAGGGCGGGCGCGTCCTCACCCGCCCCTGGCTGGAGGGGCAAGTGGTGAACGGCCGCCTGGCCGTCGTCTACTCCCAGAACGACCTGGGCGGCGCCTGGGCCCGCGGCCAGCTCGGCGACTGGGAGTACGACTGTACCCCGGGTGGAGAGCCGCAGCGGGAGACCGCCTTCCGGCTGGGGGTGAACCTGGCCATGTATGCGCTCTGCACCGACTACAAGGACGACGCCGTCCACCTGCCCTTCATCCTGCGGCGCCGGAGCTAGGACCTGCCCTCGATCCAGGAAACCTGGCGACTCGCCTTCCTCTCGCCCTGGCCGCGCTGGGTGCTCGTGGCCGCCGCGCTGGCCGCGCTGGCCTCGGTGCTGCTCTCGCTGCGGGGGCTCAGGGGGGAGCCGCGCCGGGGCGCCCGGGCGGCGCTGGTCGCGCTGCGCACGGTGGCCGCGCTGGCCGCGCTCTTCCTGGTCGCCGAGCCGGCCCTGCGGGTTGTCCAGACCACCCGGGTGCGCAACCGTCTGGCGGTGATGGTGGACCGCTCCCGGTCGATGAACTTCCCGGTCGAGCCGGGCGGGGAGACCCGGGTCGCCGCCGCGGCCCGCTTCCTGGCCGGGAGCCGCCAGGGGCTGGAGGCGCTCTCCGCCGAGGCCACCGTCGAGGGCTGGGGCTTCGCCCGCGACGCCTGGCCCGCCGACCTGGCCGCCCTCTCCCGGCCCGAGCCGGCCACCGGGGGCGCCACCGACCTCCTGGGCGCGCTGCGCGCCGCCGCCGGAAGCTCGGGGGCGCCCGGCCGGCGACTGGCCGGCGTCCTCCTCGTCACCGACGGCGCCGACAACGGGCTGCTGGCCTCGGGGCTCTCCGGCCAGCCTCGCGCCGACCTGCTGGCCCTCGGCGTCCCGGTGAACGTGGTCTCGGTGGGGACCGACGCCCCACGCGACCTCGCCGTGGAGCGGGTGGCGGTGGACGACTTCGCCTTCGTGCGGAGCACGCTCACCGTCGAGGCCACGCTGCGCGCCCGCGGCTTCGGGCGCGAGGACGTGAACGTGCTGCTCAAGCGCGAGGGGCAGGTGGTGGCCCAGGCCACCGTGAAGCTCGAGCCCGGCAAGGAGACCTACGCGGTCCCCCTCTCCTTCGCGCCCGACACCACCGGCACCTTCGTGCTCAACGTCTCCACCCCGGTGCTCCCCGGCGAGGCGGTGGCCGAGAACAACTCGCGCTCCTTCGTGCTGAGGGTCATCCGCGACCGCGTCCGCGTCCTGCTGGTGGCCGGCCACCCAAGCTGGGACGAGCGCTTCCTGCGCGGCCTGCTCAAGCAGGACCCCAACGTGGACCTGGTCTCCTTCTTCATCCTGCGCACCGCCGGCGACAACCCCGGCCCGCAGGACCAGCTCTCCCTCATCCCCTTCCCGGTGGCCGAGATCTTCGGGGAGCAGCTGCGAACCTTCGACGCCGTGATCTTCGTGGACTTCGCCTACCAGCCTTACCGGACCCTCGACATCGAGCGCTTCCTCCCCAACCTGCGCGACTACGTCCGCGGCGGCGGCGCCTTCGCGATGGTGGGTGGCGGCCAGTCCTTCGCCCAGGGGCACTACGCGGGCACGCCGGTCGCCGACATCCTCGCGGTGAACCCGGCCGAGGGGATGGGCGACACCGCCGAGCCCTTCCGCCCGCGCCTCACCGCCGAGGGGCGCCGCCACCCGGTCACCTCGCTGGCCCCCGGCGAGGCGGCCAACGAGGCAGCTTGGGGCGCGCTGCCTCCGCTGCCGGGCCTGAACTTCACCTCGCCCCTGCCGGCGTCCGACGGGGCCCGGGTGCTCCTCGAGGCGCCCACCCTGCTCTCCGGGGGGCGCCCCGCGCCGGTGGTGGCGGTGCGCGAGGTGGGGGCCGGGCGTTCCCTTTCCGTGATGACGGACGGGACCTGGTACTGGGGTTTCGTGGCCGCCGGCGACGGGCAGGGCGGCCGTGCGCACCAGCGCTTCTGGAACGGCGCGCTGCGCTGGCTGGTCCGCGACCCGTCCCTCACCCCGCTGCAGATCCAGCCGGACCGCCCGGCCGTCGAGCCCGGCGAGCCGGTGGGGTTCTCGGTGGCGGTGCGGGGTCCCGATTACGGCCCGGCCCCGGGAGCGGCCGTCGAGGGGTCGCTCGTCGCCGAGGACGGCCGGGTGATCGGCCGCGCCGGCACCCGTGCCGGCCCCGACGGCTCGGCCCGCCTGGAGTTCCAGGCCCCGCCTCCCGGCGCCTACCGGCTCCAGGCCTCGGCGGAGGTGGCCGGAACGCCGGTGGAGCGGGGGAGCGCGGCGGTGGCGGTCCGGGCCAGCGGAGCCGAGGACTCGGACGCGGCGCCGCGACCCGAGCTGCTCCGGCAGCTCGCCGAGGCGACCGGCGGGACCTTCACCCGGCTGCCGCAGGCGGGGCTCCCCGAGCTTCGCCTCCGCGAGCCCGAGGTCGTCGAGATCGGGCGCAAGAAGGACGACCCGCTCTGGGACCGCTGGTGGTACCTGGCGATCCTGGCGGGCGCCCTCTCCGGCGAGTGGGTGCTCCGCCGGCGACTCGGCCACTGGTAGCCGGGGCCCGAGGAGCCGGGCGCCCGGAGGCGCTTCAGCCGCGGAGCTGGCCCAGCGCCAGGGCCGCCACCGTGACCGCCAGTCCCTGCGCGCTGGCACGGAGCTCGCCGCGCCCGGCGGTGACGCGCGGCTGCAGCGGCAGCCTCAGCGGCGGCGGCGGATCGGGGAGGACCACGTCGATCTCGATCGCGTCCACCGGGTTCTGGCGGCGCGCCGCGTGGGGGAAGGGAGGGGCGGCGAGCGAGAACTCGCCCACGAAGACGTCGTCCTCCCAGCCCGCGGGAGCGGCCGGCCTCGGCACGGGGCGGGGCTCCACCTTCACCGGGGCCGGGGCGACGGCCCGCGGCGCGGGGCGGAAACCGAGCCGCGGCGGCGGAGCGCGCTCCGCGCGCGACGGGGCGGGGGTGGCGCGCTGCACGGCGGCCGGCTCCGGGAGGGGGACGGGGACCTCCGGGGCGGCGGCGCGGCGGGTGCTCACGTGCGCGGCGGCGGTCAGGGCCGACTCGACGGCCCGCTGGCGGAGCACGCGCATCCCCATGCCGGCCGGGAAGAGCGACTCGGACCAGGCCGCCACCGCGGCGGGGGCGGCCAGGTCGGGGACCGCCGCGTCGATGGCGCGGGCCAGTTCCAGGACGTCGCCGAAGCGATCGCCAGCCTTCACTGAAAGTGAACGGCGAACCACGCCGGCCAGCGCCGAGGGAACTCCCAGCGGCTCGAGGAGCGGCGGGGCGCGGGAGAGGATGGCCACGTCGGGATCGGGTTCGCGCTCGAAGGGGTTCTCCCCGGCCAGGCAGGCGTGCAGGACGAGCCCGAGCCCGTGGACGTCGCTCCGGCGCGAGGCCGCGGACGGGCCGCCCAGGACCTGCTCCGGGCTCTGCCAGGGCATGAGGTCACCGGCGGAGCGGGCCAGCCCCACGCCAAATCCAGAGACGAGCGTCACGCCCGAGCGGCAGATGAGCAGGTGCGACGGGCGGATCCAGCCGTGGAGGATGGGACCGTCGTCCTGCCCCTCCTCGTGGGCGAAGTGGACGGCGACGCAGGCGTCCCGGACGACGCGCGCGGCCACCTCCGGGGGAAGCCTTCCACCCACCGCGAGGATCTCGGCGAGGGTTTCACCGTCGGCGTGCTCGACGGCGACGGCGAGGCGGCCGTCGGTCTCGTCGAGCCCGAGGGGCGCCTGGACGTGCGGGTGGTGCAACGCGTCCACGGCCCGGGCCAGGTCCCGGGATAGACCCTCCCGGGCTGGGACATCCACACCCGGCAAGTAAACGATCCGAGCCACACGTGGAGCGTTCCCGTCCTCGAGAAACAGCCCCAACCCCTCGCCCTCACGCCCCGGAAAGGATCCCAGGAGCTGAACCCGCCCACCGACCATGTAGGCGATGGTAGCACGGTGTACCCCTGGGTGCGCAAATTTGGCGGCGAAGATTCACGACCTGTCAGGTCTCCCGGGCCACGACCTGCCCCCTCGGGACCACCAGGAGCGCCCCTCCCGAGACGCACAGATCCTGGCCGATCAGATGTGAAGAAGCATTGCTGGCGAGGAACAGGGCCGCGTGGGCGCAGTCGGCGACCTCCCCCACCCGGCGGTTGGGAAGCGCGCCGGCGATGAGCGGTCCGATGGTGGCGAGCTCCTCCTCGGCCATGGGGGTCCGGATCCACCCTGGCGAAACCAGGTTCACACGCACTTCCGGTGCGAGTTCCACCGCCAGGCTCATGGCGAGCGACTGGATGGCTCCCTTGGTCGCCGCGTAGTGGGAGTGGCCCGGCTCCCCCCGCTGCCCCGCGGTGGAGCCGACGAGCACGACGTTCCCGGGCGCGCCCCGGCGCAGGAACGGGAGCGCCTCGCGCACCAGGTAGAAGGCGCTGAAGACGTTCACCCGGAAGATCTCCTCGAGGCGGCCCGCCTCGATGCTCCCGATGGGGCCGTCGTTCCAGATGCCGGTCGAGTGGACGAGCTGGTCGAGGCCGCCGAGGAGCCGCGCCGACTCGGCCACGAGATCCACCGCGCCGCGCTCGGTGGCCAGCTCGGCCCCCACCGCGAAGCCCCTCCCCGGGAAGCGGGCCGCCAGCGACCGGGCCTCCGCCTCGTGTGACCGGTAGTGAACGACGACCTTCATCCCCTGCTCGAGGAAGGCCTCGGCGATCCCCAGCCCGATCCCGCTCGACCCGCCGGCCACCAGCGCCCGCCGGCCGGCCAGGTCCAGGTACTTCACCTCGAGTGTCATGTGACCTTCCCGCGCCCGCGCGCCCTCTTGGCCTGCGTCGGCCGCGGCGCCGACCAGCGCGCGCCCTGCACGACGTCCTTCACCTGGGTGAACGAGGAGATGCAGAGCGGCCAGCGCTCGTGCCCCTCGTCGGCCACGTGGCGCGCCGTCACCGAGCGTGCCGAGATGACCGCCAGCCGCTCCCGGTACTCCATCGAGATGTAGGTGCCGTACTCGGCCCAGACCCCCACCGCCCCGCAGGCCCGGGCCACCGGCATGTCCTTCTTCACGTTGTCGCCCACGTAGACCACCTCGGGGCCGCGCAGGTCGAGGTCGTCGAGGATGCGGCGCAGCCCGATGGGGCTCGGCTTCTCCGCCTCGCGGGGCAGCTCGTGGACCGGCGTGCCCGACCGGTAATGGCCCGCCTCCTC
This sequence comes from uncultured Anaeromyxobacter sp., assembly GCA_903874275.1. Lineage (GTDB taxonomy): Bacteria > Myxococcota > Myxococcia > Myxococcales > Anaeromyxobacteraceae > CAIOAK01. The sequence continues at coordinate 12,110 of CAIQRS010000114.1, read as the reverse complement.
GCGCCGGCGGATCCGGGCGTCCACGTTGGTGGGAAGCTCGTAGCCGGGGAGCGTGTAGAGGGCGTCGAAGAGCCGGTCGAGCTTCATGGTCTTGAGCCGGAGCAGCGCCGCGTTGCGCGGGGCGTCGGAGAGCGCCACCAGCTTGAGCCCCTGCGCGCGGATCCACTCCAGGGTCTCGGTGACGCCCGGGTACGGGTGCAGCCAGCGCGCGCGCGCCGCCTTGAAGGCGCCGGCCGCCGGCTCCACCACCAGCCGGTTGAACGAGTCGAAGTCGCGCTCGTAGGGCTTGAAGATGTCCGACTCCTGGATGGCGAACGGGTACTCGTTCGACTCGTACCGGGTGTAGACCTCCTTCAGCGACTGCACGATGCGGATGCGCGGAAGCCCCGTGGTGGCCGTGAGCGAGTCCACCATCGCCTCCAGGCAGGGGACGATGTAGTCCACCCAGGGGTAGAGGGTGTTGTCGAGGTCGGTGACGACGGCGCGGATCCGGGACACGGGCGCATGGTAGCCAGCGCGCGACCGGCGCGCTAGGTAGAGGGGCATGCGCTACGAACGGCACGTCTTCGTCTGCGAGAACCGCCGCCCCGACGGCCACCCCAGGGGATGCTGCGCCGGCAGGGGCGGAGTCGAGGTGAAGGAGGCCCTCAAGGCCGAGCTCAAGGCCCGCGGCCTGCTGGCCCGCGTCCGCGCCAACTCGGCCGGCTGCCTCGACGCCTGCGAGCGGGGCCCGGTCATGGTGGTCTACCCGGAGGGTGTCTGGTACGGGGGCGTCACCCCGGAGGACGTCCCGGAGATCGTCGAGCGCCACCTCGTCGGCGGCGAGCCGGTGGAGCGGCTGGTGATCCGGGAGTTCCCCGCCAAGGCCGGGGGATAGCGCTCAGTTCAGCAGCGTCCGGCGTCCGCCCAGCTCGCGCAGGAGCGCCCGGACCTCGTCCACGTCGGAGGCACGCGGGTTTCCCTGCACGTAGGCCTCGAGGTCGCGCGCCGCCGCCGCCGTGCCGCCCAGCCTGGCCGAGACGAGCCCCCGGTCGCGCCGCTCCTCCAGGTCGCCGGGGGTGATCTGCAGCAGCCGGTCCACCACCCAGAGCGTGCGCAGGTCGTCGCCGCGCTCCACGTAGATGCGCTTCAGGTTGTGGAGCATCCGGGTGAGGATGTGGCGCGAGTCCACCGGGTCGAGCAGCGACGGGTCGAAGGGGCGCCCGTGGAGCACGGCGCGGAAGCGGGCGGTGCACTCGTCGCTCCCGAGCAGTTCCCATCCGTTGAAGGCGTCGATGAAGATCTCGCCAGCGAGCCCGGTCTGCTCCGGGCACTTCACCAGGAAGTGGCCCGGGAAGCCCACCCCCTTGAGTTCGAGCCCGAGCCGCCGCGCCACCTCGATGGTGACGAGGGAGAGGGAGATGGGGATCCCCAGCTTCCGCGACACCACCTCGTTCAGGAACGAGTTGCGCGGGTCGTAGTACTCCTTCTCGTTGCCCTGGAATCCCTCGGCCCGGAGCACGGTTCGCATGGCCTGGAGGACCCGCAGCGGCGGCCGCAGGTCGCCGACCTCCTCGCCGACTCGCGCGGCGATGGCGTCGAGCGCGGCCATGGTGGGCCCCGGGTCGAGGTCCGGGTACTCCTCGCCCGCGATGGCCAGGGCCGCCTCGTCGAGCGGGATCCGGGGCCGCTCGAGGAGGGCCGCGAAGCGCGCCCGCACCGCCGTGTTCGCATCCGTCATCCGCTCACCCGGGCCGCCACGTCCTCGTGGTACCGGCGCTCGGCCCCCGCCAGTTCGTTCACCTGGGCGGCAACCGCCGCCGACGCCCGCTCTCCGGGCCGTCCGGAGAGATCCTTGAACGAGTTTGCCAGCCGAGTCCAGCCGGCGGCGATCTCGGCCATCCGGCCAGGCAGCCCCAGGGCGGCCACGCCGGGGTGGTGCCGGGCCGCCTCGTCGAGGAACCGGGCGTAGAGCAGCCGGAAGTTCCCACCCCCGGTCCCGCGCTTCTCGATGCACTGGTAGGCGAAGCGAAAGCACCAGGACCGGTCGGCCTCGTCGCGGGCAAGCTCGTGCCAGCGAGGCACCTCGGCGGCGAAGCGCTCCAGCCCGGAGGCGCCGGCGTACCCGTCCACCGGGAGCAGCATCTGCCGGGCCTGCCGCCGGAGCGCGTCCCCCACCGCCTCGCGCCAGCGGACCGGCGCGCGCGGGGCGTCGATCTCCATCCACTGGCGGCCGGTGAAGCCGAGCGGCTGTCCGTCGGAGGCGCGGGCCCTCTCCAGATCTGCCAGGGGGACCTCCTGCAGTTCCTCGCGTTCCGTGTCGGCGAGGAAGGCCACTCCCCTCCCCTCGTCGTGGCCAGCCAGCACCACCCGGTGCCCGTTGAACGGCGAGGAGGTGTTCCAGTACGGGAGAAAGCGCAGGTCGGTGGAGAGGACGGGGGCGAAGCCCCGGTCGAGGGCGTCGCGGACGGCCGACCAGGCCAGCGCCGGGTCGTTCTCGGTGCGGATGACGACCGGCGCGCCCAGCACGTCGCAGGCCGTCTCCTCGAGGGTCCAGGGGCGCCCCAGGATGATGCGCGTGGGGCTGAGCACCGGGGAGTCGAGGTAGAAGAAGCCGAGGCCGGCGCCCAGGCCGAAGGCCATGGCCTCGGTGATTTCGAGGCCGCGGGACCGGAGGGCGTCGGAGAGGGCGGTGGATCCGCAGTGGACGCCGGGGCGGTGGGCGAAGCCGGGGAGGAGCACCGGAGGAACATAGGGGATGCGTCGGGGCCCCGCCAACCGGCGTTTTCCGGTGGATTCCGGGGTGAATCCGCGGGCGTTGACATCCCCGCCCGCCGCGTCTAGTCTCCCCGCCCTGCCATTCCCCAGTAGCTCAGTTGGCAGAGCAGATGACTGTTAATCATCGGGTCCGTGGTTCAAGTCCACGCTGGGGAGCCATTCACAGCGCCGCCTTCAGGCGGCGCAACGGTCCATGAACGGCCTCGGAGGGCTTTCTTCCGGGGCCGTTGCCTTTCTGGCCCTCGACGACCGTCCAGAAGCCCTCGGGCAGCTCGTAGAACATGATGGTGGCCGTGCCCCTCCTGGGGTGGCCTCATCCTCCCGCCACTCCACCACGTCGATGACCGCCTGGAGCAGGCCTCGCAGCAGGTCGTGGGCGCCTTGCTCGCGGGCCTGGTCGAGCAGCGCCGGATCTCGGGCTGGAACGTGGAGACGGGAACCCGGGCGCGTGATCGAGCCCAAGATCCTGGACCCGCCACCCGCGCCAAGGACGTTCGCCGCGGTCTTCCGCGTCTCTCCCCACTCGCGCGAGTCCAGGAACATCGGGAAGATGGACGTCCTTTGGCCTGGAGTCGCGGTGCGGCGGCCCGACGGGGCGTATCAGGCCCCCTCCACAGGTGGGACGATGTAATCCGCTGGGTGAGGGATCGACAGGTTGAGAACGCTGATAGCGGATGACCGCCAGGCGCTGCGGGCGGAGGCGGAGGCTCGGTTCGCTGAAGCCCCTCCGGTGGCAGCGCAACTCCAGCCCTCCACCGTTCTCCTTCACGAGTTCCAGGTCCACCAGATCGAGCTGGAGATGCAGAACGAGGGGCTCCGGCGGGACCAGCTGGAGTTGGAGCTGGCTCACGAGCGATACGTCGACCTCTATGATCTCGCGCCGGTCGGCATCCTGACCCTCTCCGGCGCCGGCGAGATCCGCGAGGCGAACCTCAATGGAGCCGGACTGCTTGGCGTGGAGCGAGCCAGGCTTCTCGGGCGCAACTTCGCTTCCTTTGTCGGGCCCGATCACTCGGACCGCTGGCAGCTCCACCTCCGGAGCCTGAGCCTGGCGCGGCCCGAGGAACAACGCGCATGCGACCTCGTCCTCCAGAGGGGCGACGGCTCCAGCTTCCAGGCCCAGATCACCTGCCGGCGCCACGAGGACCCCGAGGACGGTTTGGCGTTGCGGGTCGCCATCACCGAGGTCATCGCGCAGGAGCCAGGCGATGCGCGGAGCCAGGCGGCGGAGTTGCGGGCGATGCACGACGCGATGCCGGCGAACATCTGCGTCCTCGACGAGACGGGCGTCATTCTCACGACCAACGCGTCATGGCGTTCCTTCGCGCTGGCCAACCAGGGGTCGCTCGACCTGGTCGCGGAGGGCGCCAGCTACATCGATGCTTGCGAGCGCTCGAGCAATGACGAACAGAAAGAAGGACGACTCTTCGCGAAACGGCTCAGGGCCCTGCTGTCCGGTGAGATCCAGACCTTCGACCGGGAGTACCCCTGCCACTCCCCGGCGACGGAGCGATGGTTCCACGTGCGCGTCGCCCGGTACCTCGACAAGGGACGACCGCGGGCGGTGGTGGTCCACACGAACCTGACGACCCAAGTGCAGCGGGAGAGGCTGCTCCAGGAGAGCGAGGAGCGCTTCCGGGCACTCATCGAGCATTCCAATGACCTGACGCTGATCCTGGACGGCACGGGGACCGTCACCTTCGCAAGCGCAGCCTGCATCGACATGCTCGGGAGGGCTCCATCGGAGATGAAGGGCAGGACCGGACTCGACCTGCTCCATCCCGACGACTTGGACGACGTGCGGAGCTTCTTCGCCGCAGTCATCGCCGATCCGACGACGACGCGCCGGCTCGTCCTGCGCATGCGGCGCGCGGACGGCACCTGGGCACTGCTGGAGGCAGAAGCCAGGTGCATGCTCGACGTCCCCGGCATCCGCGGTATCGTGATCCACCACCGGGACATCACGGAGAGGAACCTCCTCCGGGAGCAGCTCCGGGAATCCCAGAAGCTGGAGACGATGGGGCGGCTCGCCAGCGGCGTGGCCCACGACATCAACAACCTGCTGACGGTCATCCTCTCCTGCGGGGAGGATCTTCGAAGGACGATCCGGGAGGGGTCGTCTTCCGACCCCGGGTGCGCCGAGGACATCGTCGCCGCAGGACAGCGAGCCGCAGAACTCACCCGGCAGCTCCTCGTCTTCGCCCGGAAGGAGGTCGCGATTCCGGTCTACCTGGACCTGAACGACCTGGTGCAGACGAGCGCGAAGCTCCTGAGACGCGTGGTGGGGAGCAGGATCGAGATCGCCGAAGAGTTCGAGGCGAGTCTCTGGACGGTTCGATGCGATCCCGGGCTCGTCGGCCAGTTGATCATGAACCTGGCGTTGAACGCCCGGGATGCCATGCCGGACGGGGGCACGCTCACGCTCGGGACCGGAAACGTGACGGTGGCCGAAGGGGACGACGTTCCCGACCCGGGAATGGCGTCCGGCCCCTACGTGAAGCTCGTCGTCAGGGATACGGGCACAGGGATGACGACCGACGTGATGAAGCACATCTTCGAGCCGCTCTTCACCACCAAGGCGCTCGGGGAAGGGACCGGACTCGGGCTCAGCATGGTGTGCGACATCGTGAAGCAGAGCAGGGCCCATCTGGGTGTTCGGTCGGTTGTCGGCTCGGGGACGTCCTTCGAGATCTTCTTCCCGAAGGACGAAGAGTGCGACGGAGTACCGGCCGGGGTGACGGCCAAGCCGGAAGGGGGAACCGAGACGGTCCTCGTCGTGGAGGACGATCCCAAGGTTCGGGAGGTGGCGGTGAGGGCGCTCGGGTCCAGAGGATACCGGGTGCTTGCGGCCGCGGACTGCGACGAGGCGGTCCAGATCGCTCGCGCCGAAACGGGCCCCTTGCACCTGATCGTCGCCGAACTCGAGATGCCCGGGCCCGGCGGGCGGGAGGTGGCGGCACGAGTAGCCGAGCTGAACCCTGGTGTTCGAGCCCTCTTCATCTCCGGATGCACGGAGGCCCCCGGCTCGCTGAAGGAAGTCCGCTGGGAAGAGATCGACATCCTCCTGAAGCCGTTCGCGTCCTCCTCGCTGGCGAGAGCGGCGAGGAACGTCCTCGACCGGGGAAAGGACGAGGCCCCGTAGATGTACAGAAGGTCGGCCTCCCCGCACTTGAAGCGGGTGGCTACCGTGTGCTGGTGGCATCCGGTGCGGACGAGACAGGGTCTGGGCCTGAAGGTCGAGGTGGCGCCCCCCGGGGGGGCCTGTCGCTCCTGCGCCACAGGTGAGACGATGCCTTCCCTCGGGTCGGGGAGGCCATACGGTGAGAAGGCTGGTACCGGATGACCGCAATCAACTGCGGGCGGAGGCGGAGGCGCGGTTCGCTGAAGCCCCTCCGGTGGCAGGGCAAGTCCCGCCCTCCGCTGCTCTCCTGCACGAACTCCAGGTCCACCAGATCGAGCTGGAGATGGCGAACGAGGAACTTCGCCGGCACCAGCTCGAACTCGAAGAGGCCCACGTCCGCCAGGTCGACCTGTACGACTTCGCCCCGGTGGGCTACGTCACCCTCGACGAGAAGGGGGGCATCGTCAGCGCGAACCTGACCGCAGCCAGCCTCCTCGGCACGGAGCGCGGGACCCTGCTGGGACGTCAATTCCCCGGGCTCGTGACCCGAGAGGACGGCGACCGCTGGCATCTAGCCTTCGTGGCGGTGCTCCAGGGCGGGGAAAGAGCGGTGCACAGGCTGACGTTCACGAGAGGCGACGGGACGACATTCGATGGCGGGGTCATCTGCGAGCGCAGGTCGGGACGCGACGGGAACCAGGTCCACATCGTCCTCACCGACGTCACCGAGTTCGGGCGAATGGAGCAGGAGCTCCGCGACGCAGCACCACTTCTCACGAGCGAGGAGCGGCTCCGCGCCTTCTTCCAGTCGACAGCCGTGGGGATCGCCATCACTTCCGCGGGGAAGGGTATCGTGGAGGTGAACGATTGCTTCTGCGTGATGCTGGGGTACCCTCGGGAGGATCTCTCGCGCAAGACCTGGCTGGAGTTGACCCACGCCGACGACATCGGGTCCGACGCGCAGCAGTTCAACCGGGTGCTCTCCGGCGAGATCGAGGGCTTCTCCCTCGACAAGCGATTCATCCGGAAGGACGGCGCGGTCGTCTGGACGTTGCTTTCCCTGAGCTGCGTGCGGAGGGCCGACCGGAGCGTCGAGTACTTCGTGGCCATCCTCAAGGACATCACCGACCGCAAGGAGGCCGAGGCGGCCCTGCGCGCCAGCGAGGAGCACCGGAGGAACCTCTTCGACAACCTCGACGCGGGAATCGTGGTTCACGCGCCGGACACGAGCATCGTCCTGAGCAACGTCAGGGCGGGCATCCTCCTTGGGCTGACGCCCGATCAGATGCGCGGCAAGGTCGCCATCGACCCGGGCTGGCGGTTCGTCCGCGAGGACGGGTCGGCGATGCCGACTCCCGAGTACCCGGTGAACCAGGTCGTCGCCTCGGGCAGTCCCGTCGTCGCCCAGGTCATCGGCGTCGACCGGCCGCTCTCCGGCCGCACCTGGGCGCTCGTGAACGCCTATCCCGAGTTTGACGAGGCCCGAGCCCTGCGCCAGGTGGTGGTGACGTTCGTCGACATCACGAGCCGCAAGGAGGCCGAGCAGGCGCTCCAGGCGAGCGAGCAGCGGCTCAAGGCCTTCCTGGACAGCGCCGGCGACTCCATATTCGTGCTCGACGCTGCAACCGGGCGGCTCGTCGACTGCAACCCACAGGCCTGCCGCGAGCTCGGCTACACCAGGGGCGAGTTCCTGGCGCTCTCGACCTCGGACATCGAGGCACACTTGACGCCAGATCAGGTCGCGGCGGCCATTCGCCAGGCCGTGGCGGAGACGACGGGCTTCGTCACGGGGACGCACCGGCGCAAGGATGGGACGACGTTCCCGGTCGAGATCCGAATCAACTCGCTGGCTCCTGCCCAGCCGGAGCTCCTCATCGCCATCGTCCGCAACGTCAGCGAGCGCAAGCAGGCAGAGGAGCGAAGCCGGTCGATCCTGGCGGCCATGGGCGAGGGCATGGTGCTTCAGGACGCGAGTGGAAAGATCGTCGCCTGCAACCCGGCAGCCGAGCGCATCCTGGGCCTCTCCCAGGACCAGATGGACGGGCGGACGTCCACGGACCCACGCTGGCGCACGGTCCACGAGGACGGCACGCCCTTCCCCGGCGAGGACCACCCGGCCATGGTGACGCTCCGCACCGGGAAGTCGGTCTCGAACGTCATCATGGGCATCCACAAGCCAGACGGCACGCGCCCCTGGATCTCGATCAATGCGGAGTTGCTCCGGCACTCCGCCACCGACCCGCCCTATGCCGTGGTCACGACGTTCACGGACATCACCAAGCCACGTGCCCTCCAGGCCCAGCTCGCCCTGGCATCTCGACTCGCGGCGATGGGAACCCTGGTGGCCGGAGTTGCCCACGAGATCAACAACCCACTCGCGGCTGCCCTCGCCGACCAGGAAATGGCCCTGTCGGTGGTGAAGGGGCTCAAGGACCGCATCGGGAGCGGGGACGTGCTCGAACGTGCGGCCGAGGCCCGGCGGCTCGGCGAGGTGGTTGAGCAACTCACGGACGCCCAGGAGGGAGCGACGCGGATCGAGCGGATCGTGAAGGAGCTCAAGATCTTCGCCCGACCGGACCTGAGCCGGGAACTCGTGAACCTGGCCGACGTCGTGAAGAAGGCGATGCTCTGGCTCCCCGCCGCGGTCGGGAAGGGCTCGACAGTCAGAGTGGAGGATGGCGGTGCACCTGTGGTCCAGGCGTCCTTCGGCCAGATCGAGCAGGTGGTCGTCCACCTGGTGACCAACGCGGGGAAGGCGACGAAGCCGGGCGAGCGCGGCTCGATCATCATCCGGGTCGGGCCGGGTTCGTCCGGGATGGCACGGTTGGAAGTCGTCGACCAGGGCAGGGGCATCGCCCCGGAGCGACTGGGACGGATCTTCGACCCGTTCTTCACGACACGCGACGTCGGCAAGGGAATGGGACTCGGACTCGCGATCAGCCACGCCATCGTGACGGCCCACGGCGGGACGCTCACGGTCCAGAGCGAGGTCGGCAAGGGCTCGACGTTCCGGGTGGAGTTGCCTGCCGCGCCTGCCGAGGCGTGAACGAGGGCAAAGGGGGAAGCGACCGGTCCTGGCCCGGCGTCCCCGACAGCATCTGCGCCACCGACGGCGTCGTCCCGGCCACGGGCAGGCCGGCTCGGTCGGCCAGGTCGAGGTGCTGGGCGATGTCGGCGAGGGTGGAACCCGCTTGCCGCATGGCCAGGAGTTCCTGGTCGCCCTATGGCAGGGACGCTATCCACACTCCAGGTCAACGGCCGGGATGATGTCCCTCTGCGGGTTCACCTGAAGTGCTGTGGCCAGCCCTGGGACGAGAGCCTCGACCTCGTCCTGCGCGACGAGGTCGTCGTCGAGCATCCCGTCGAGCCGGTACACGGCGACCTTTCCCTGCACCGCCAGGGCCTTCTGGAGCTCCATGGCGCGTACCACGGGGTTCGGCAACGGCTTCCCCGGCAGGACAGGTAGCTCAAGGCCCAGGGCGACGCGGTCCCGGGGCACGACCACCGTCACCACCCGAGAGTACCCGGCAGGGGCTCGACCCGATTGGGCGGCGATCCCTCGAGCCATCCGGCCGCCACCGCTGCGGCTAGATCTGAGAGACTCACGCTGTCGGTGAACCAACGGGCGGCTCGGCGCTACCCGCCACGCCGGTGCTCGCCCCAGGGGGAGCGACCAGTGTCTAGTGCGATTTCCCGGACCGCGTGATGTCAAAGCACGAGGAACACTATCGGTCCCTGTTCGGCCAGATGCCGAACGGGATCGCCTACTGCAAGGTCCTCACCGACGGCCCGGCGCCCCACGACTTCGTCTACCTGGAGGTCAACCAGGCCTTCGAGGCCCAGACCGGCATCAGGAACGTGGTCGGGAGGAAGGTGTCGGAGGTCGTCCCCGGCATCCGGGAGCAGGACCCCTGGCTGCTCGACCTCTACAGCGAGGTGGCGGCGACCGGGCGCCCCCAGAAGTTCGAGAGGTACGTCGAGGCCTTGAAGGCGTGGCTCTCGGCATCCGTGTACAGCCCCGAGAAGGGCTACTTCGTCGCCGTCTTCGACGTCACCACGCGCCAGCGCGAGGCCGAGGCACTGCGCGAAGGCAGGGCGCTCTTGATCTATGCGTTCAACAAAAGTCCCCTGATGGAGACCCTCAGCGATCTATCTACGGGAAGATATCTCGAGGTCAATGACAGCTTTTGCAGGGTTTCCGGATTTGGCAGGGAAGAAGTCATTGGCAAGACAGCGATCGAGCTTGGATGGATCAGTCGTGATGAACGGATGCGAATGATGCAAAAGGTGCAGCAATCTGGGTGGGCGAATGGAATGGAGCTTGCCCTTCGGAGCAAGGATGGCCAGGACATCGTCGCCAGATATTGGGGTACCGTCATTCACACCGCACAAGGAGACAAGCTCTTCTCGTCTGCGGAAGACATCACGGAGAGCAGGCGGGCGGAACAGGCTCTCGCGCGCTCCGAGGCAAGATACCGAGGTCTATTCGACTCCCTGATGGACGGCTTCGTCGTCGCGGGCATGGACGGCGTCATCCGCGAGTCCAACGAGGCGTACCGGAAGATGCTTGGGTACTCTGCCGAGGAACTGGCGCAGATGACCTACAAGGACCTCACCCCGGAGCGCTGGCATCCTGTCGAGGCGCGCATCATCGAGGAGCAAGTCCTTCGGCGCGGCTTCTCGGAGGTGTACGAGAAGGAGTACCGGCGCAAGGATGGAACCGTCTTCCCGGTCGAGCTCCGGACATTCCTGCTGAAGGAGGGCGACCGCCCAGCGGCGCTGTGGGCCGTCGTGCGCGACGTCACGGAGGCGCGTGCGCTCCAGATGAGGCTTGCCGTCGCAGCGCGCATGTCGGCGCTGGGCACCCTGGTCTCGGGCGTCGCCCACGAGATCAACAACCCGCTGGCAGCGGAGATGGCCGACCAGGGCATCGCGCTGGAAGTGGTTCGCGAGGTTCGGGAGCGCCTTCGGGGCGACTCGCCGGTCGACCGAGGGGCGGAGGGGCGAGCCCTCGACGGAGTCGTCGAGGCGCTGAAGGACGCGCAGGAAAGTGGGGCGCGGATCGCCCAGATCGTGAATGACCTCACGGTGTTCGGGAGGCCCGATGCGAAGCGGCAACGGTCTCGGCTGATCGACATCGTCGACGGAGCCATGCGATGGCTGCCCGCGACCGTCGCCCGGTCGGCCGCGATAACCGTGGAGGACGGCGGAGGCCCCGACGTCACCGCCTCCCCTGGCCAGATCGAACAGATCCTGGTGAACCTGGTAACGAATGCCGCGAAGGCGACGCCCGAAGGACAGCGGGGCGTGGTCGTCGTCCGGGTCGGGCCGGGTCAACCTGGCATGGCCCGGGTGGAGGTCATCGACCACGGGGTCGGCGTCGATCCTGCCATTCGAAACCACGTCTTCGATCCGTTCTTCACGACTCGTCCGACCGGACCAGGGCGTGGGTCGGGGCTCGGCCTCGCGATCTGCCAGGCCATCGCCACGGCTCACGGAGGAACGCTCACGTTCGAGAGCGAGGTCGGCATGGGCTCGACGTTCCGGGTGGAGTTGCCTGCCGCACCTGCGGAGGCGTGAACATGGGATGGAGGCGAAGCGGTGGCGTCCGCGGAAGAGGACGCCGGGGAGGGTTGCGATGCCGGTGACATGCCACGTCCTGGTCGAGGACGGGATCGTCGAGAGCGTCTACGTGGGCATCTGCGCCCAGGCCGACCTGCTGGCCAACTTCCACAGGGCCCATCAAATGGCCCGGGACAATGGGTCAACCCGCTTCCTCACCGACCTCTCGGGCATGGCCCAGGGCCCGCACCCCGCCGACCTCGTCGACGCCATCCACCTTCGCGACCAGATGGGCATCCCCCGGAACGTCAAGGAGGGCGTTGTGTGCCCGCCGGGATTGATGTCGGCCGCAGATGCGAAGTTCTACGAGGACGCCTGCCACAACCGAGGCTGGAGCGTTCGGGTCTTCCCGGAACGGGCGGCCGCCCTCGCCTGGTTGCGCGCGCCCTGAGTCCACCGGCTTCTTCCCGGCCCCGCTGGGCGCGAAAGTTCTGGGGGGGGTGTGTCTTGGAGTTCGAGGACGATGGATCGCCCACGTGTGGCCGCTCAAGCTGGCTGATGGAATTGCAACCCGGCAGGTTGATGTCCATCGGCAGGATGAGCGGGGCCCGCGCAAGGGCGTGATGGCAGCCGGTCACAGAAGCGCCGCCTGGACGGGCTCGGGCCCGTG
>CAIQRS010000113.1 GCA_903874275.1 uncultured Anaeromyxobacter sp. | reverse complement strand
CACTTCGCCGCCGACCGGAAATTCAAGGAGAGAGTCGTGCACAAGATCCAGAGGGCACTCGTTGCTGTCGCCGCGGCCGGGGGGCTCGCGTTCGCATTCTCCGCCTCCGCCCAGGTGGGGTTCACCAAGCTCAACCCGAACACCAAGGCCGCCAACGCAGCCTTCCCGCTCCAGAACCCGCTGGGGCCGTCGGGCACCAACTACCAGGTGAACTACCCGTACGCCGGGCAGTGCGTCGCCAGCGCCGCCAACCAGGCGCTCTTCCCCTCCCTTCCGCTCTGCGATTCGCTCGCCTCGAGCAGCTTCACCTGCGAGGCCGGCACCGGCGTGAGCCAGCGCTCCGCGGGCGGCTGGGCCGGGTGTGGCGCTCCCTCCGCCTTCCCCTTCAAGACCCTCCTGCCCCTTCTCCCTGGCCCGGCCGCCGCCGGCGTTCCCGCGACGCCGAAGTTCGTCTGGGAGGTTCTCAACCCGCCCGACTACACCCCCGACCCCGGGGTGTACTCCGGCGCCGACTACTACGAGATCGGCCTCCACGAAGCCACCGGCTTCCAGGGGCTCGCCGCCGTCGGCCTCTTCCCGAACGCCGGCAGCCTCGGCCTCCGCTGCAAGGACGCCGCCGGTGCGGCCGTGGCCTGCACGGTCCCGAGCGGCATGCAGTGGACCGGCCTCACCTGCCGCGTCGCCGGCGGCTGCGCCTGCCCGCCCGACGCCAGCGCCGAGTTCAAGGCCGCGAACTGCACCGTCGCGGGCAAGATCCCGGCGGGCAACCCGCTCTTCACGCCGATCTGGGGCGTCGGTCAGATCAACCAGGGCGGCGGCCCCGTGACCGGCGTGCTCTCGAACCTCGGCAAGTGCGCCGTGACCGTGGCCAAGACCTGCGTCGCCGGCGCGGTCGCGCCGTCGCCCTTCGCCTGCCCCGTCGTCGCCGCCACCGGCGTGCAGGAGACCTGCAACATCTTCAACCCGCCCTTGTTCAACAGCAAGACTCCGATCGGCGCTCCCTGGTCGGCCAACAACTACGTCGCCACCTGGCCCTCGATCAGCATCCGCGGCACCACCGGCAGGCCGGTCGTGGTGAAGTGGGTCAACGAGTTCCCCAACACCCACGTCCTCTGCCCCCACCCCGAGGCCGCCGACTGGCCCTGCGCCATCGACCGCACCTTCATGGGCGTGAAGGCCACCATCGACCACGCCCTGGCCGGCCCCGCCGCCACGGCAGTTCCGCCGGACGGCGTGAACCAGTACGGCAGCCCGCAGCAGCCCGACAACTCCTGGGTCACCCACCTCCACGGCGGCGAGATCCCGCCCTCCACCGACGGCTTCGCCATGAAGTGGTTCGGCAACTCGGTCACCGCGGCCAAGTACGACATGGTCGGCAAGAACTACGTGATGCCCCCATTCGAGAACCCGACCAACCTCACCCTGAAGCGCCCGCACGGGAACTTCGACGTCTACACGTATCCGATGATCCAGGAAGAGGCGACCATCTGGTTCCACGACCACTCGATCGGCAAGACCCACCACAACGTGATCGCGGGCCCCGCCGGCTTCTTCCCCGTGAAGGACCCTGCCCGCCACGGTTCGATCCCGGCCGCCCTGGCCTGGAAGGGTGACGGGGCCAGGCAGCTCACCCCCGCCAATGCTTATACCTGGCTCGACCCGCTCTCCGAGCCGCGCGACGCCCTCGGCATCCCCAAGTACGACCTGTTCCTGGCCGTGCAGGACCGCTCCTTCAACGAGGACGGCAGCATCAACTTCTCGAACGGCCTCGGCCAGACCCCGCTGGCGCCCCCGCCCGCCGGCCTCGGCGCCCTGGGCCAGACCCCGGTCACCGCCGGCGTGAACCCCCTCGTCCACCCGGTCTGGGTCCCCGAGTACTTCGGTGATCACGCGCTGGTGAACGGCGTCCTCTGGCCCAAGAAGACCGTCGAGACCGGCTGGTACCGCCTGCGCATCGTCAACGGCTCCGACTCCCGCTGCTACACCACGGGCTTCCTGGCCCGCACCACGGCCCAGGCCGCTCCGGCGCCCAACACCGCCCTCGTCGGCAACACGGCCTTCTACGTCGTCGCCAACGACCAGGGCTACCTGCAGCGCCCGGTCAAGACCACCTCCTTCACCATGTGCCCCGGCGAGCGCTACGAGATCCTGATCGACTTCGGAAACCTGAACGGCGTCGGCGCCTTCGGCAACGCCAACGTCTACATGGTCAACAACGCTCCCGCGCCCTTCCCGGCCGGCTTCCCGCCGTTCGCCGGAGCGCTGGGTGCCTCGCCCTGGCCCGACCTGAACGTCATCATGCGCGTCGACGTCCGCACGCCCACCGCCGCCAACGGGCTGGGCAAGGGCGTGCGCGGCTGCGGCATGGCCGGGGCCCCGAAGTTCCTCACCTGGGACGCCACCAAGACCTGGACGGCCAACATGGCGACCGCCTGCATGCCGAAGCAGCCCGAGAACGTGCTCGACCCGACCTTCGTCCGGATCACCGGCCCGGCGCCCGCCGGCAAGCCGAACATCATCCGGCAGGTCTACCTGAACGAGAAGATCGACGGCGTCACGCTCATGCCGCTCGGCATGCAGCTGAACGGCGTCCCCTTCGAGTACAAGGTCACCGAGACCCCGAACTTCAACACCCGCGAGGTCTGGAAGTTCATCAACCTCACCGTGGACACCCACCCGATGCACCCGCACCTCGTGAAGCATCAGATCGTGAACCGGCAGGGGCTCGACGTGATGGGCTTCAAGACCGACCTGTGCGGCGCCGCAACCTGCCAGCCGGGGCCGTCGCCGGGCAACGAGATGCAGGTGGTGCCGAACGTGGACGGGCTGAGCGCACTCGGGCTGCCCTTCCTCATCGGCGCGCCCGTCGCTCCGGCCCCCTTCGAGTCGGGCTGGAAGGACGTTGTCCAGGTCCCGCCCGCCATGGTGACCACCATCGTCGCCGACTGGACGCCGCGGTGGCTGGGCGCCGGGGTCGGCACGGCCGCGAACCCGGTGGGCACGCCGACCGCCCCTGGCTCGGTGGGCAACCCGGTGAACCCCGCCGCGCTGCCGGGCGCCTGCCCGACCACGAACTGCACCGGGACGACCTCCTCCCTCCTCACCACGGGGTGGACCTATGAGGCCGTGACCTCCGGCCCGTACGTGTGGCACTGCCACATCAACTCGCACGAGGACTCGGAGATGATGCGCACGAGCCTCGTGGTGCCGGTGCAGTAGCCGGCTCCTGGGTCGAATCCTGGCTCGAGGGGGGCGGCGCCACGCGGCGTCGCCCCCCTCTTCATTTCAGCGCAGGATCGGTGGGAGGTGGGGGGAGCACCTGCTCCACCGCCGCGAGGGCCCGTGCCAGGGCCGCACTGGAGCCCTGGACCCGCTTCAGCGTGGAGCGGGCCAGCTCCATGCACTGGCTGGCGGCCGCGCGGGCCTGGCCGAGCTGGGCCCGGTTGTCCCGGGTGACCGACACCTCCATGGCGCTCCCCAGGTCGAGCTGCTGGTACCGGCACGTCCGGGTCTTGTCTACGGGCCACCGGCCGGCCAGGTCGCCGTAGCTCGACGTCTGCGCCTCGAGGAGCTGCGCGCGGGCCTCCTCGACCCGCTTCGCCGCGCCGGGGTCGCCCTTCGCGGTCGCCTGGAGCCGCGCGTACAGCTCCTCGGCCTTGATCCTCCAGTGGAGGTGGGCGCCCTCGTACCGGGCCGAGGCGAGCTGGTTGGCCACCTCGTCGCACGAGGACCAGAGCGCCTTGTCCTCCTTCGCGCCGCGAGGGACCGGGTTCGGGTCGGGCGGCGGCGGAAACTGCTCCTCCGGGAGGGGCGGCGGGGCTTCTTCCGCACCGGCCTGGGCAGGGGGATCCTCGGCCAGCGTCGGGCCGGCCAGGGCGATCGCCAGGGCGAGGGCGATTCTCGGGAGGAGGTTCGTGAGCATCCCGTGATGATATCCGAGCCCGGGAGGGGGGCGAACAGCGCATACCTGTCGGGTTAGAATGGCGACCATGCTCGCTCCGTTCCTGGCCGTCCTCCTCCTCGCCGACCCCGTCCCCGCTCCTGCCCCGGCCAAGGCGCCGGCCGACGCCGCCCCAGCGCCCGCAGCGACGCCGGGCTGGCGGGCCGCCCGATTCGGGATGACCCCAGCGGAGGTCCTGGCAGCCTTCCCGAAGGAGGCCGCCGCCGTCTCACCGCCGGTGAAGCTCGCCGACGGCAACACCATCGAGGCACGGATCGACGGCTTCGCCTTCGAGGGGCTCACCTTCGACGTCCGCTTCATCTTCGAGGGCGGCAAGCTCGCGCTCGTCAGCCTCCGCACGCCGCAGAAGACCTACGTGGACGCCGACGCCTACGGGCGGTTGCGCGACACCCTGGTGAAGGCCTGGGGCCCCCCGCTCGAGGACACGGCCGACGCGAACTTCATCGACATGCGCCAGACCCGCTGGAACCGGGGCGCCGAGCGGACGGATCTCAAGTACATCCCGGGCGTGGCGGCCATCATCCACTACCCCAGGCCGGCCGCGCCGTAGCCGCGCCGCTATCCCGCCGCACCCATGACCCGCAGGGCGGCGACCACCGCCAGGTACTGGCAGGCCGCCGCCACCACCACGAGCAGGTGGAAGATCTCGTGGAAGCCGAAGACCTCCGGGAACGGATCTGGGCGGCGCGCCGCGTAGATGATCGCACCCACCGTGTAGCAGGCCCCGCCGGCCAGGATGAGCACGAAGGGGCCCGGTCCCAGCGCGGCGTGGAGCGCCGGGAGGAATGGCACGATGAGCCAGCCGAGCAGGACGTAGATGGCCGAGCGCACCGGCTTGGGGGTGCGCGGGAAGAAGACCACGATCACCATGCCCAGGAGGGCGCTGGCCCAGACGGTGGCGAGCAGCGCGTAGCCGCCGGCCGAGCCGATGAGCAGGCAGAAGGGCGTGTAGGTCCCGGCGATGAGCACGAAGATGGCCGAGTGGTCGATGCGCCCCACCGCCGCCCGGATCCTCTGGTCGGTCCAGAAGACCCGGTGGTAGGTGGCGCTGACGGTGAAGAGCACCACCAGCGAGCCTCCGTAGACCCCGGCGGCGAACTCGGCGGTGTCGGACCCGGCCCGGGAGACGAGCCAGGCGGTGGCGGGGAAGGCCACCACCGCGGCGAGGAGGTGGAACACGCCCCGAAAGGTGGGGCGCCTGCGGACCGGAGGGGTGGTGGGGAGGACCAAGCCCAGGGATGCTAGTCTCTCGCCAGCCACGCGTCATGCCCGATCGAGCCCCCGACATCTCCGTCGTCGTCACGACATTCAACGGGGAGCGCTTCCTGAGGGAGCAGCTGGACAGCATCCTGGCCCAGACCCTCCCCCCGCGGGAGATCGTGGTGGTGGACGACGGTTCCGTGGACGGGACCATGGCCATCCTCGAGTCCTACGCCGCGGCCGACCCCCGCTTCCGGATCTTCCGCAACGAGGAGAACCTGGGGTACGTCCGCAACTTCGAGAAGGGCATGCAGCTCGCCACCGGCGCCCTCGTCGCCCTCAGCGACCAGGACGACGTCTGGCTGCCCCACAAGCTCGCCGTCCTCCGCGACCGGCTCGGGGACGGGCTCATCGTCTACAGCGACTCGGAGCTGGTGGACGAGGAGGGCAGGCGGCTCGGCCGGAGGATGTCCGACGTCATGATCCAGATCGGCTACGACAATTGCCTGATGTACGCCGTGGGGGCCTGGGCCCCCGGCCACGCCATGCTCTTCCGGAGGGAGCTCGTGGAGCTTTGCCTCCCCTTCCCCACCCTGGTCACGCACGACTTCTGGCTCGGGTTCACGGCCACCTGCCACGGCGCCATCCGGTACGTGGACGAGCCCCTGGTGCTCTACCGGCAGCACCGCGGCAACGCCATCGGCGCCGGCACCCGGGCCCGGAAGGCGGGCCGGCCGAGGCCGACCCGGGCCGAGAAGCTGGCCCGGATCCGGGCCCGCATGCGCCTGCTGTACGAGAGGTGCCCGGCCGGAAACCGGCAAGGGAAGGAGGTCTTCCGGGTGATCCACGAGAGCTACCGGAACTTCTCCCCGCGCAACGACTGGATCCGGATGGTGATCTTCCTCCGCTACCGGCACCTGATCCTGGCCTACAAGAAGAAGTCGGCGCCGATGAAGCTGCTGTTCTGCCTGAAGATGTTCTTCGCGATCGACTGAACCGCGGCCGGCCGCATGCTAGGCTGGCACCCGATGGCGCGTCGGCACCGGCCCCTCGAGACACTCGCTCCCCGCATCGAGGCCTGCCCGGCGCCCCGCCCCACGCCGGGCGCGCGCTTCTCGATCGTGATCCCGTCCTGGAACAACCTGCCCTACCTGCGGCTCTGCGTGGAGTCGATCCGGCGCAACTCGGCCATGCCGCACCAGGTCGTGGTGCACGTGAACGACGGCTCCGACGGCACGCTCGACTGGGTACGCGCCCAGGGGCTCGACCACACCCACAGCGAGAGCAACGCCGGGGTGTGCTTCGCGGTGAACGCGGCGGCGGCGCTCTCCACCACCGACCTCGTCGCCTACATGAACGACGACATGTACGCCTGCCCGGGGTGGGACACGGCGCTCCTCGAGGCCGCCGGGCGCATCGGCCACGAGCGGTTCATGCTCTCGGGGACGATGATCGAGCCCGGCGGCAAGACCCCGGGGAGCATCGCGCCGCGCGACTACGGCGGGGACCCGGAAACCTTCCGGGAGCGCGACCTGCTCGCCGACCTCCTCGCCGACGCCGTGTCGCTCCGCCGGGCCGACTGGTCGGGGGCCACCTCCCCGCCCACCCTGGTCCACCGCCGGATGTGGGAACTGGTGGGGGGCTACAGCGTGGAGTTCTCCCCCGGCATGGGGTCGGACCCGGACCTCTCGATGAAGCTCTGGCTGGCCGGCGTCCGGGAGTTCCGGGGCATCGGGGCGAGCCGCGTCTACCACTTCCGGCACAAGACCGTGGGGCGCGAGATCGTGCTGAACGACGGCGGCGAGACCTTCGCCCTCAAATACGGCCTGCCCATCAGCTACTTCCTGTGGGAGATGCTGCGGTGGGGGCGGGACCACGAGGGGCCGCTGCCCGACCTGCCGCGCGGCTGGCGCCACCGCTGGGCCCGGGCCCGCGCCTTCCGCTACCGGTTCAAGCCGTAGCCGAGAGCTTCGACGCCACCAGCCCGGCCACGAGCGCCAGGATGGAGACCAGGATGATGGTCGTCCAGTCGTCGCTCTTCATGGCGATCCATCCAGCCGTGAAGACGCAGAAGGCGCTCACGCCCACCCCGACCTTGGCGGCGATGCGCCGGATCTTCTCCTTCTGGACGGGGTCGGTCACGCCGGCGCCTTTCCGTCGGCGGCGTCCTCCTCGCGGGCCTCGGCGGCGAGCTGCTCGAGCGCCTCCCGCGTCGCCGGATCGGCGGCGAGGACGGCTGGGCGCACGCCGGCCAGGGCCACGTCGGCGAAGTCGCCGATGCCGGCCATGTTCTCCGGCACCCAGAGGCGGATCCCGCGAGGGCCGGTCACGAAGAACCAGCGGCTGACGCCGTTGTAGGAGATCTTCTCGACCTCGGCCCAGGCGATGCCCGTCCGGCGGAGGGGATCGGTCCTCTCCACGCCCCGGGCGTCCACCCGGACCTGCATCCGCCTCTCGGCGATCAGAAAGTAGAGGAACACGCCGATCCCGAAGACGATGGCGAGGGCGACCAGGACGAGGCCGGCGGTCCCCATCCCCTCCCCCCGCGAACCGGTGGCCGCGACCACGCCCACGAGCAGGGTCGGCCCGATGGCCATGATGGAGAGGATGGCGTTCCGGCCCCGCGGCGGCCGGAGGACCACCGCCGTGCCGCTCCGGACACCTCGAAGGTGTTCGGGGGGGACGGGGCGGAGGAGCCAGCTCCCTGCGACGAGCAAGCCGCCGAGGACGGCGAAGGCGATGATGAGCTGCATCGCGCGACTCTCTCCCGGGTCGCCCCCCCGCGCAAGCGGATCCCGGTCGAAGTTCAGGCTGCGGCGGCCGGACGCAGGCCCGGAACTCGGAGGACGGGCGAGATCGCGACAGCCCCGTTCGGGGGGGTCATCTCCGTCCAAAGGGGTTATCCTCCCCTGGCACCCGGTGCCCCGAGGAGATGCGTGGACGAGTCGGAGAAGCTGGAAGCGGAACTCGGTGGGCTGATCGCCGCCGGGAAGGCCGAGGCCGCCGCCACCGCGGCCATCAAGGGGTACGGACCGCAGGTGCTCCGCTACCTCCGGTCGATCCTCGGCGACGAGGAGGATGCGCGGGAGGCCTTCTCGCAGTTCGCCGAGAACCTCTGGCGCGGGCTGCCCGAGTTTCGTGGGGCCGCGCCCTTCCGGATCTGGGCCTACCGCATCGCCTGGAACGTGGCCTGCGACACGGCCAAGCAGCCCTGGCGCAGCCGGCGCCGGCGGCTCGAGACCGGCGAGGCCACCCGCATCGCCGAGACCGTGGCCTCCGCCGCCGACGAGCGTCACGAGCAGCGCAGGATGGATCTCAAGGCGCTGCGCGACTCCCTCTCCCTGGACGACCGGGCGCTGGCCGCGCTGCGGCTCGACCAGGGGCTGTCCTGGGCCGAGTGCGCCGAGGTCCTGTCCAGGGATGGACGGGTGGTGAAGCCCAACACCCTCACCAAGCGCTTCGAGCGGATCAGGGAGCGGCTCGGCGCCCTGGCGAGGAAGCGGGGGCTGCTGGACCGGTGAGCCTCGATCCGGAACCCTACCTGGAGGTCTCGTGAACCACGCCCCCTTCGCCGCCCTGCTGGCCCTCCTCTCCGCCGCCGCACCGCCCGAGACCCCCGAGGCGATGGCGCGCGGCGAGGACCGCATGCGCGACTTCTGCTTCGCCTGCCACGTCTTCGAGCCGGGGCCCGGCGTGACCAACCCGCTCCACCCGCGCATCACCCCGGAGAAGTGGGGCACCTACGAGAAGGCCTACGAGAACATCGGCAACCTGAGCCGCATCCGCCCACAGATGTCCCACGCCTTCCGGGGCAACGACGAGGACCGGAAGGCGCTGGCCCTCTTCCTCGCGAAGCTCGGGCGTGAGAACGTCGTCCCCTGGTGGCGGGTCGCCCTCCCCTACGCCGGCCTGGTGCTCGCGGTGGTCCTCGCCGGGGGCTTCCTCCTGGGCGCGTCGCGGCGCTCCCGCGGGAGGGCGTGACATGGACATCCCCAGGAACCCCCGCGTGCTCCGATCGCTCCTCGGACCGGCCTGGCGCGGGCTCGTGAAGCACAGTGGCCGCGGGACCGGAACCTCCACGGTGCGGGTGGACTTCGACGCCACCTTCGACTGGGGGTACGACCGGAGCTTCCCCGAGCTGGCCCGGCTCTACGAGGTCGCCAAGGAGAGCCAGTGGAACGGCGCCACCGCCATCGACTGGAGCCGCCCGGTCGAGCCGCGCGACCCGGCCAGGCCGCTGCTCCCCGAGTCGTTCGTCCCCTTCGCCTCCCTGCGGGGCTGGCGGCAGGGGTCGCCCGAGCAGCGCGCCATGCTCACCCACGCGCTCACCTCCTGGCTCCTCTCCCAGTTCCTCCACGGCGAGCAGGGGGCGCTCTTCGCCGCCGCCCAGGTCACCGAGGCCGTCCCCTGGCTGGATGCCAAGCTCTACGGCTCGACCCAGGTGGTGGACGAGGGGCGCCACGTCGAGGTCTTCCACCGCTACCTGACGACCAAGCTCGAGTGGCTCTACCAGATCGACGACAACCTCTACGTGGTGATCGACGCCCTGATGAGCGACGGCCGCTGGGACGTGAAGTTCCTCGGCATGCAGATCCTCATCGAGGGGCTGGCGCTGGGGGCCTTCGGCATGATCCGGCGGCTCACCTCCGATCCGGTCCTGCGCGACGTCCTGAAGAACGTCATCACCGACGAGGCCCGCCACGTCCACTTCGGCGTGGCCGCGCTGCGCCGCCACTACAGGGAGGGGATCGAGGAGCCGGCGCGCCGGGAGCGCGAGGACTGGGCCTTCGAGGTGGCGCTCCTCTTGCGGAACCGCTTCCTGGCCCGCGAGCTCCACGGGGAGTTCTTCGGGCACGAGGTGTCCCGGGCCGAATGGGACCGGACCATCCTGGCCTCGCCGATGATGGGGCTCTTCCGGGAGACCATGTTCCGGCGCATCGTGCCGAATCTGAAGGCGATCGGCCTGCTCTCCGACCGGATCCGCCCCCGCTACGAGCGGGAGGGCTTGCTGCGCTTCGAGAACGAGAAGGCGGCGCCCGATCTCACGATGGAAGATCTGCTGGCGGAGGAGCCGGAGAAGGAACCGGCGGGCGGCGGCTGAGCCGCGCGAGCCGCGCCTCCCGGTCGTCGCGGGAGAGCCGGACGAGCCCGCAGAGCCGCACCGCCCTGCCCCACCCGATCGCCATCGCGGCGACCTGGGCGAGGAGGACCCCCGCCACCACCGCCCAGCGCGGTCCGGCCGGGAGCCGCTCCCGGAACGCCATCACCACGAGTCCCAGGACCGGCCCGGAAAGCGCGCCCGCCAGGCCGATCGCGACGGCGTGGACGGGGTGGCGCAGCACGAGCCAGGTCCCGGAGAACCAGGCCTTGAGCGCGCTGCGCCGCTCCGGCTGGGAGGCCATCCGGGCGCGGCCGGCGTCGAGCGTGAGGTGGGCGACGAAGAGGAGGGCCATGCCGGCGAGGAGCGACCAGCGCTGCAGCGAGCCGGCCGCACCCTCGGTGACCGCCTTCTCGACCGCCGCCTCGGCGCCCTTCGAGATCGCCGCCGCCCCCAGGGCGAAGAGCCCGAGCGGGATCGCCGCGACCAGCACCGTGCGGAACATCCTGGCGTAGAAGCGGCCGGCGCCGGTGAGGAGCGCCCGGAAGTGGAGCGGCTGCGGTGCGCCCGCCTCGGCGAGCATGGCCCCGGCGAGGGCCGGTCCGAGGAGGAGCGCGACCGCCACGGAGGAGAGCAGGCCACCGGGAACGGCCTGCCCGGCGGCGCTGTCCGCCAGCGCCCGGGCCAGGTCGGGGAACCAGGAGCCCTCGAGCCCCGAGGCGAGCAGGGCGGCCCGGGGCGCGTGGTCGAGCAGCCCGGAGAGGAGCCCCCAGATCGGCAGGGTGGCCAGCGCGGCCGGGACGGCCGAGAGGATCGCGCAGAGGAGCAGCAGCCGCCAGCGGGTGGCGCGCCGGAAGCCGGTGCGGAGCGATTCACCGATGGTCACAGGGACTCCAGCATGGCGAGCAGGAACTGGATCCAGCCCCCCAGCGAGAGGGCCATCCGCGCCGCCGGGCCTCGCCTCGCCTCGCGGGTCCGGCCGTCGTCGAGCTTGTTCAGGTCGAGGAAGATCTTCCGGTCGGCGTCGAGCTGCGCCGATCGCACCTTCACCGGCCGCAAGAGCTCCCAGCGCCCCCAGCGCTGGTCGGCGGGCCAGTCGATCTTCTCCACCGTCCCGTCCTCGAAGGTGACCACCAGCACCTGGGGCACCCCGGCCTCGTGGCGCCGCGCCGCGACCACGTTGCGCCAGGGGAACGGTCCCGGCTTCCCGTCGGCCGGCTCGCCGTGCTCCTTCTTCCAGGCCTCGCGGGCGGCATCGATCTCCTTCCGCCGGCCATCCTCGGTGGCCTCCTGCCGCTTGCCGTCCTTCACGGAATGGCCCAGCGCGGGCAGCACCTCCTCGGCCCGGACGGTCACGATCCGGTCGTCCACCGGGCCGTTCGCGAAGACCTGCTCCTCGAACCAGCGCTCGATGAATGCCCGGTCGGCGCCGGCGTCCACGAAGGCCTCTCGCAGGTCGGCGGTGCCGGGGTGCCGGAAGCGCCAGCGCTGGAAGTAGAGCTTCATGGCCTTCTCGAAGAGCGGCGTACCGATCACCTGCTCGAGGTCGTGGAAGACGAGCGCGGTCCGGGAGTAGACCAGGCCGTAGCTCGCGCCCGACCAGCGCTTCCAGGAGTTCCCGGCGATGGGGTCGGCCTGGCGGCGGCCGATGCCGGCCAGCCTCTCCCAGTCCCAGGAGGCCAGGTCCGGGATCCGGAAGCCCAGCCAGCGTGCCAGCGCCGGCAGCCGGAACCGGTAGGACTCCCCGGCGAGCATCCGGGTCTGCGACAGCTGGTTCAGCCCCTCGTCGAGGAAGGGCTCCTCGAACTCGTTCGAGGCGATGAGCCCCATGAAGTAGCCGTGGCCGAGCTCGTGGACCGTGGTGGACCGGGTCACCCCGTCGGCGTTCATGGGGAACTCGTTGGAGCCGATGGTGGTGAAGAAGGTCTCGTACTCCATGCCGCCGGCCTCGAAGGCGTTGAAGGGCGGGACGACCACGGTGAGGCGGGGGTACGGGTACGGACCGAGGGTGCGGGAGAACCAGGTGAGCGAGTCGGTGGCGGCCTGGAGCGCGACGCGGGCCGACTCCTCGAACTCGGGCGGGTACCAGACCTCGACCTGCACCGTGGGGCTGCCCGGCCCGGTCCACGTGGCCGTGAGCGGGGGGGCGAAGCCGTTCCAGGCGGTGAAGGCCACGTCGTGGACGTCCTCGGCGCGGAACCGGAAGGAGACGCCCTCGGCCCCCTTCCTCGGCGTCCCCACCGCCACGCCGCTGGCCGCCACCTGGAAGCCCTCCGGAACCACTACCTCGAGGCCGTAGGCGCCGAAGTCGGCGTAGAACTCGCTGTTCAGGTGGTACTCGTGGACGTTCCAGCGCGGGCGGGTGGCGCCGCGCTCGCCGGGAAGCTCGAGAACCCCGATCTTCGGGTACCACTGCCCGACCATGTGGAACGAGTCGAACCAGCCGGAGCGGGCCGTCACGCGGGGCAGCCGGCTTTTGAAGTCGATCTGGAGCGTGGTCGCGTCGCCGGGCGGGACGGCCTCGGGCAGGTCCACCCGCACCACCGTGTGGTCGGTCTCCGGGCCGCCGTCGGGGTGGACGAAGGTCCAGGGGGCGGGGCGCCCTCCCTGCTCCAGCCGGCTGAGCTCGACGTAGCCCCATTCCCCCTCGCGGGTCTCGACGTCGGTGCGGAGGGCGCCCAGGCGGCGCCGCTCGGTCATGAAGGTGGACCCCTCCGACTCGAAGGCGTTCAGGTAGAGGTGGAGGTAGACCTCGCGGATGGGAACGGCGCTCCGGTTGCGCCAGGTGAGCTTCTCCGTGCCGATGATGGTGTGCTTCACCGGATCGAGCACCGCCCGGATGTCGTAGTCGGCGACACGGTCGGAGAGGGTTGGCTCCTCCCCGGTGCGCGGGCCACCCCAGGCCCCGGGGGCGCTGGGGACCCGGACGGCGCCGGCATCCGCGCCGGCCACCTCGACGTCGGGAGGGGGTGCGGCTGGGGCCGCGAGGAGCAGCAGGAGCGAGATCGCCAGGGGGGCCGTCTGCATGCCCCCCAATACCCCGATGTGCCCTTTCCCGGGAAGCCCTCGGGTTAGGATGCCGCCGTGCCTCCCTCCCCGAAACCCGCTTACGAGCCGAAGGCGTGGGAAGAGGTCCCCTGCCCGTTCTGCGGCTCGGAGGAGCGGCGCCTGTACGAGCGGTTCGGGTGGAAGCTGCGCTTCACCTACCAGTGGTGCCTGGGCTGCGGCCTGGTCTACCAGTCGCCCCGCCCCCGTTACGACGACGACTTCGTCCGTGTCGCCTACGGCGACTACTTCGCCTTCTCCGAGACCTTCCGCCCCGGCGACCCGGTCAACCACTCGACCCAGGCCAACTGGGAGCAGCTCGTCGTCGAGATGGCGACCTTCGACACGCGCCGCACCGCGGTCCTCGACGTGGGCTCCTGCATGGGCAGCTTCCTGCTCGCCGCCCGCCCGCTCTGGGGACGGACCGAGGGGGTGGAGATCTCCGACAAGATGCGCGCCTTCGTGGAGCGGGAGATCGGGGTCCCGGTCCACGGGGAACCCTTCGAGACCCTGGAGCCGGAGGGGCGGTTCTCCTGCATCCACATGAGCCACGTCCTCGAGCACGTCCCCGACCCCGCGTCCTGGATGGCCCGGGCGCGGGCGCTGCTCGAGGAGGGCGGCCTGCTCGTCGTGGCGGTCCCGAACATGCTCTCCCTCGACCGGCGCTACAAGCTCCTGCTCAAGCGAGCCGGCCTGCGGAAGGGCGAGTGGCGCCCGTCGAAGACCCCCGACCACCTCTTCGAGCCCACCGTCCCGTCGATGCTGCGCTTCCTCGACCGCCACGGCTTCGACGTGGTCTCCCATTACACGTACAGCCGGTCGGACGAGACCTCCCGGAAACCCTTCAACCGGCTCTACCGCCGCCGCATGCTGCTGGGGTCGAACGCACGCTTCTACGCGCGCCTTCGGCCCGGGGCATCCGGGTTATAAGGTACCGCTTCGCAACGCCAGCCGAGAGGAAGACCATGCGCCGCGCCCCTTTCCCGCTCCGCTCCGCTCCCCTCCTCGCCCTCCTCGCCCTCTCCGCCTGCGCCAAGGAGAAGGCCGCTCCGGTCCTGCCGCCGCCGGAGGTCCCGGTGGTCACGGTGGTGGCGAAGGACACGCCGCTCGATTTCGAGCTGGTGGCCCAGCTGCGCGGGTTCGAGGACGTGGAGATCCGCGCCCGGGTGGAGGGCTACCTCGAGTCGATCGACTACAAGGAAGGCACCACGGTGAGGAAGGGAGCCCGCCTCTTCGTCATCGACGACCAGCAGTACATCGCGGCCCTGGCCCAGGCGCAGGCCACCCTGGCGAGCGCCCAGAACCAGTTCGACAAGGCCGACCTGGACGTCAAGCGATTCACCCCGCTCGCTGCCGAGCGCGCGGTGAGCCAGGCCGAGCTCGACAACGCGCTCTCGGCCCGCAAGACCGGCGCGGCCCAGATCGAGGCCGGGAAGGCCAACCTCGAGAAGGCGCGCCTCAACCTCTCCTACACCAAGATCTCCTCCCCCATCGAAGGGCTGGCCGGCAAGGCCGAGCACAAGGTCGGCGACCTGGTGGGCAAGGGCGAGCCGACCCTTCTCACCACCGTCTCCTCCATCGACCCCATCCGCGTCAGCGTGGCCATCCCGGAGGCCGACTACCTCCGCTTCACCCGCTCGATCGACGCCGGCAAGGCGGCGCGGGCCAGCGCACCCCCGATCCTGATCCTCTCCGACGGGACCCAGCACCCCTACCCGGGAAAGGTCCTCTTCATCGACCGCGCGGTCGATCCGCAGACCGGCACCCTCCGCGTGGACCTCGCCTTCCCCAACCCCCAGAGGACGCTCCGCCCGGGGCTCTACGGAAAGGTGAAGGCCGAGTCGGAGGTGGTGAAGAACGCGCTGCTCGTCCCGCAGCGCGCCGTGCAGGAGCTGCAGGGCACCTACACGGTGGTGACGGTCTCCCCCGAGAACAAGGTGGAGACCCGCAAGGTGAAGCCGGGCCAGAAGGTGGGGAGCAACTGGATCATCGAGGAGGGGCTCAAGAGCGGCGACGTGGTCGTCGCCGAGGGGATCCAGCGGCTGCGGGACGGCATGACCGTGGTGCCGAAGCCGGCCGCGGCCCCCGCCGCCGCCCCGGCCGCCGGAGGCAAGTAGGCCATGGGCTCCTTCTTCATCCGTCGCCCGATCGTGGCGATGGTCATCTCCATCGTCACCATCATCATGGGAGCGGTGGCGCTGACCCGCCTCCCCATCGCGCAGTACCCGGACATCACCCCGCCGCTCATCCAGGTGGCCGCCACCTACACGGGCGCCTCCGCGCTCGACGTGGAGTCGTCGGTGGCCGCGCCCATCGAGCAGCAGGTGAACGGCGTCGAGAACATGATCTACATGAAGTCGACGAACGCCAACGACGGCACCTACAGCCTCCAGGTGTCGTTCGACGTCGGCTCCAACCTCGACATGTCGAACGTGCTCGTCCAGAACCGCGTCTCGCAGGCCACCGCCTCCCTGCCCAGCGCGGTGCGCAACTACGGCGTGAACGTGAAGAAGTCGCTCAACTTCCCGCTCATGCTGGTCACGCTCACCTCTCCCTCGGGCGCCTTCGACAACAACTTCCTGTCGAACTACGCCGCCATCAACATCAACGACCAGATCAAGCGCATCTCCGGCGTCGGCGACGTGGTCCAGTTCGGCGGCTCCGACTACGCCATGCGCATCTGGGTGCGCCCCGACCGGCTGAAGACGCTCGGGCTCACCGTGGCCGACCTCTCCGACGCCGTTCAGCAGCAGAACGTGCTGCTCCCGGCCGGCCAGATCGGCGGGCCACCCGCCCCCCGGGGAACCGAGTTCACCTACGCGGTGCGGACCCGGGGGCGCCTGCTCGACGCCGGCGAGTTCGGCGAGATCATCGTCCGCTCCAACCCGGACGGCTCCCAGACGCGGCTCAAGGACGTGGCCCGCATCGAGCTGGGCTCGCTGCTCTACAACTCCCAGGGGCGGCTCGACGGGAAGCCGGCCGCGGTCATCGCCGTCTACCAGACCCCGGGCTCGAACGCGCTGGCGGTGGCCGGGCAGGTGAAGAGGACCGTCGCCGATCTGGAGAAGAGCTTCCCGCCCGGCATCAAGCAGGAGGTCACGCTCGACACCACGCTCGCCATCTCGGCCGGCATCGAGGAGATCGTGAGCACGCTCTTCGAGGCGGTGCTCCTCGTCATCCTGGTGGTCTTCGTCTTCCTGCAGAACTGGCGGGCCACCCTCATCCCGCTGCTCACCGTCCCGGTCTCGCTCATCGGCACCTTCATCGTCTTCCCGCTGCTGGGCTTCTCGATCAACACCTTGTCCCTGCTCGGGCTGGTGCTCGCCATCGGCATCGTGGTGGACGACGCCATCGTGGTGGTCGAGGCGGTGATGCACCACATCGAACAGGGGATGGCGCCCAAGGAGGCGACCGCCCAGGCCATGAAGGAGGTCTCCGGGCCGGTCATCGCCATCGCGCTCGTGCTCTGCGCGGTCTTCGTCCCGGTGGCCTTCATCGCCGGGATCTCCGGCCAGCTCTACCAGCAGTTCGCCATCACCATCGCCGTCTCGGTGATGTTCTCGGCGATGAACGCCCTCACCCTCTCGCCGGCCCTGGCGTCCCTGCTCCTCAAGCCCAAGGGGACGAAGCGCTCCTTCCTCCAGCCCTTCTACGACGGTTTCAACAAGGTCTTCGACAAGTTCACCGGCGGTTACCTGACCGTCACCGGCCACCTCACGCGCAAGCTCTTCCGGAGCGCGCTCCTGGTCGGGATCACCGCGCTCGCCGCGGTGCTGATCGCCGGGCGCATCCCCTCCGGCTTCGTCCCCGACGAGGACAACGGCTACTTCATGGCCGCCGTGCAGCTGCCCGACGCCTCGTCGCTCGAGCGCACCGACGCGGTCACGCGCAAGGCCGAGGCGATCCTCATGTCGGAGCCGTCGGTGGCCTACACCACCACCATCACCGGCTTCAGCCTGCTCTCCGGCGCCTACGCCTCCAACACCGCCTTCTTCTTCGTCTCCATGAAGCCCTGGGGGGAGCGGAAGGCGAAGCAGGAGCAGGTCTTCGAGGTGATCCGCCGGCTCAACGGAAAGTTCTTCGTGGGCATCCCGGAGGCCACCGTCTTCGCCTTCGGCCCACCCCCCATCCCCGGCCTGGGCACCGGCTCGGGGTTCTCCTTCATGCTGCAGGACCGCGGCGGCGGCACCCCAGAGTACCTGGCCGAGAACCTGGCCAGGTTCCTCGCCGAGGCCAAGAAGCGCCCCGAGATCGGCATGGCCAACAGCGTCTTCCGCGCCGCCGTGCCGCAGGTCTTCGCCGACGTGGACCGGGACAAGGTCTTCAAGGTGGGCGTGCCCCTCACCGACGTGCTCTCCACCATGGGGGCCTACCTGGGCGGAAACTACATCAACGACTTCAACCGCTTCGGGCGCGTCTACAAGGTCTTCCTGCAGGCCGAGCCGGAGTACCGCAAATCGCCCAAGGACCTGGGGCAGTTCTACGTGCGCGGCCCCAAGAACGACATGATCCCGCTCGACACGCTGGTGGAGACCAAGCCCACCTCCGGCCCCGAGTTCACCAACCGTTTCAACCTCTACCGCTCGGCCGAGATCACCGGCGTCCCGGCCCCGGGCTTCAGCTCGGCCCAGGCCATGAAGGCGCTCGAGGAGGTGGCCGCGTCGGTGCTGCCCAAGGACATGGGCTACCAGTGGTCCAACGTGTCCTTCCAGGAGAAGAAGGCCGAGGGCACCGCCGCCATCGTCTTCGTCTTCGCCATGATCATGGTGTTCCTCATCCTGGCGGCCCAGTACGAGAGCTGGTCCCTGCCGATGAGCGTGCTGCTGGGCACGCCCTTCGCCGCGCTGGGCGCGTTCCTGGGGCTCTTCCTGGCCCGCCTCACCAGCGACAGCTACGTGAACAACATCTTCGCCCAGATCGGCCTCATCATGCTGGTGGGGCTGGCCGCCAAGAACGCCATCCTCATCGTCGAGTTCGCCAAGATGAACGTCGAGAAGGGCATGGCGCCGGTGGAGGCGGCCATGCACGCCGCGAAGCTGCGGCTGCGCCCCATCCTCATGACCGCCTTCGCCTTCATCCTGGGGGTGCTGCCGCTGGTCCGCGCCGCCGGCGCCGGCGCCGAGAGCCGCAAGGTCATGGGCATCGCGGTCTTCGCCGGCATGCTCGTCGCCACCTTCCTGGCCGTCTTCCTCGTCCCGGCGCTCTTCGTCATGATCGAGAAGATGGGCGGGAAGAAGCACGCGCCCGCCACCCCGGCCGGGGGCGCCTCTCCGGCCGCCCCTGCGTCACACTAGGAGTGACACCGTGACGAGAACCCTCGCCGCCGTCGCCCTCCTCGCCCTCTCGGCCTGCGCCGTGGGTCCGAAGTACCAGCGCCCCGAGACCGAGGTCCCCTCCGCCTTCCGCTACACCCTCGGCGCGGACGAGGCCTCCTCCATCGCCGACCTGGGCTGGTGGGAGATGTACCGGGATCCCATCCTCCAGGGGCTCATCGAGGAGGCCCTGAAGAGCAACCAGGACCTCCGCTACGCCGTCGCGCGGGTCACCGAGGCGCGGGCCATGGTGGGCGTCTCCGCCGCCGACTTTTATCCACAAGTCGGGCTCGGCGCGTCCGGCGGCTACGGGCAGCAGTCGGCCAAGAACTACTATCCGGGCCAGGGGCCGTCCGGCGCGTTCAACGTGAACCTGGGGCTCTCCTGGGAGCTCGACATCTGGGGGCGCGTCCGCAACGCCACCGACGCGGCGCGGGCCGAGCTCATGGCCACCGAGGAGTTCAGGCGCGGCACGGTGCTGACGCTGGTGGCCGACGTGGCCCAGGCCTACGCCGAGCTCATGGAGCTCGACGTCGAGCTGGAGGTGGCGCAGCGCAACACCGCCACCCGCCAGAACACCCTCGACCTCTTCACCAAGCGCTCGCTGGGCGGGGTGGGGAACGACCTCGAGGTGAACCAGGCCCGGGCCGACCTGGCGGTGACGGCCGCCGCCATCCCGTCCACCGAGCGGTACATCGCGCTCAAGGAGAGCCAGCTGGCGGTGCTCCTGGGCCGGCCGCCGGGCCCCATCCGGAGGGCCACGGTCCCGGACCAGCAGGTCGCGCCCAAGCTCCCCATGGGGGTCCCGGCCGCGCTCCTGGAACGGCGCCCCGACATCCGCAGGACCGAGGACAAGGTCATGGCGGCGACGGCCAACGTCGGGGTCGCCGTCGCGAACCGGCTGCCGAAGCTGTCCCTCGACGGGGTCATCGGCCTCGCCGGTCCCTCGGTCGCGACCACCTTCAGCCCCGAGGGGCTGGTCTGGAGCATCGGCGCCGGCCTGCTCGCCCCCGTCTTCGAGGGCGGGCGCCTCTCCTCGCTGGAGGAGGCCTCCTGGGCCAGCCTCGAGCAGAGCGTCGCGCTCTACCGGCAGCAGGTCATCACGGCCTGGCGCGAGGTGAACGACGCCGCGGTCAGCGTCCGGAAGCTCGGCGAGGTGGCGGTCCAGCTGGAGATCCAGGTGACCGCCGCGAAGACCGCCGAGCGGCTGGCCCGCCTGCGCTACGACGGCGGGGTCTCCAACTACCTCGACGTTCTCGACGCGCAGCGCTCCCTCTTCAGCTCGGAGCTCACGCTCGCCCAGACCAACCGGGACCAGCTCGTGGCCCTGGTCCAGCTCTACAAGGCGCTGGGCGGCGGCTGGCGGGAGAAGACGCCGGTCGATCCGGCCACGAAGGGCTAGGTCTCTCGGCGCGGGTACCCGCCTGGGCCCTGTTCGGTCCCGGGACGCGGCCGTACGCTCCCGCGACGGAGACCACCATGCCCTCGACCCCGTTCCGCATCGAGCACGACTTCCTGGGAGACCGCGAGGTCCCCGCCGACGCCTACTACGGCGTCCAGACGCTGCGGGGGGCCGAGAACTTCCCCATCACCGGCCTTCCCCTGCACCCCGCGCTCATCCGGGCCATGGCCGTCGTGAAGAAGGCCGCCGCGCTCGCCAACCGGGACACCGGCCACCTGGACGCGCGGATCGCCGACGCCATCGCCAAGGCGGCCGACGACGTCATCGCCGGGAAGCTCGACGCGCAGTTCATCGTCGATCCCATCCAGGGGGGCGCCGGCACCTCCATCAACATGAACGCCAACGAGGTGATCGCCAACCGGGCGCTGGAGATCCTCGG
The DNA here is from genome assembly GCA_903874275.1 of uncultured Anaeromyxobacter sp. GTDB lineage: Bacteria > Myxococcota > Myxococcia > Myxococcales > Anaeromyxobacteraceae > CAIOAK01. The sequence goes on along the minus strand of CAIQRS010000113.1, from coordinate 14,426 downwards.
GGAGACGAAGGGGAACTACAAGGTCATCAGCCCCAACTCCCACGTCAACATGGCCCAGTCCACCAACGACGCCTTCCCCACCGGCGTCCACATCGCCGCGCTCGACCTGGGTCGGCGGCTCGTCGTCGAGCTGAGAAATCTCCACGAGGCCTTCGCCGCCAAGGAGAAGGAGTTCCACGGCATCATCAAGATGGGGCGCACGCACCTGCAGGACGCGGTGCCCATCCGGCTCGGCCAGGAGTTCGGCGCCTACCGGCGCGTCATCGGGCGCGACGTCGAGCGCATCCAGGGCGTCGGCCAGCAATTGCTCGAGGTGAACATGGGGGCGACCGCCGTGGGCACCGGCCTGAACGCCGACCCCGACTACATCACCGCGGTGGTGAAGTACCTGGCGGAGTTCAGCGGCTTCCCCATGAGGACCGCCGAGGACCTGGTGGACGCCACCCAGAACACCGACTGCTACACCGAGGTGTCGGCGGCGCTCAAGGTCTGCATGATGAACCTCTCCAAGATCGCCAACGACCTGCGGATGATGGCGTCCGGGCCCCGCTGCGGCCTCTTCGAGCTCAACCTCCCGGCCCGGCAGCCCGGCTCGTCGATCATGCCGGGCAAGGTGAACCCGGTCATGGCCGAGGTGGTGAACCAGGTGGCCTTCCAGGTCATCGGCAACGACCACACCATCTGCCTGGCCTCCGAGGCCGGCCAGTTCGAGCTCAACGTCATGGAACCGGTGCTGGTCTTCAACCTGCTCCAGTCCATCGGGATCATGACCAACGTCTTCGTGGTCTTCCGGAAGTTCCTGGTGGAGGGGCTCACCGCCAACGCCGACCGCATGAAGGCTTACGTGGACGGGAGCGTGGGGGTGATCACCGCCATCAACCCGCACGTGGGGTACGAGACCGCCGCCCGCATCGCCCGGGAGGCGAACCTCACGGGCAAGCCGGTGCGGGAGCTCATCCTGCGCGACAAGGTGCTGACGAAGGAGCAGCTCGACGCCATCCTCGACCCGTTCGAGATGACCAGGCCCGGCATCGCCGGCGCCAGGGCCATGAGGCACGACGAGGTGTGGTTCAAGGAGCACGGCACCGAGAAGGGGACCCCATGAACGCGACGAGGACCCTTGGAAGCAATCTGCTCTGCGCGGCCCTCGCGGCCGCCCTCCCCTTCGCCGCCGCGGCCCAGGCGGCCCAGAAGACCGCGCGGGCGCGGCCCGGGGTGATCATCCTCGCCACCGGCGGCACCATCGCGGGAGCCCAGCCCAAGCCGGGAGAGGCGGGCTACAGGTCCGGCAGCTTCTCGGTGGAGTCGCTCATCCAGGCGGTCCCGGGCTTGAGCCAGCTGGCCAGCGTGAGCGGCGAGCAGATCGCCAACATCGGCAGCCAGGACATGAACGACGCCGTCTGGATCAAGCTCGCGCGCCGGGTGAACGAGATCCAGAAGGACCCGTCGATCGCCGGGATCGTGGTCACCCACGGCACCGACACCCTGGAGGAGACCGGGTTCTTCCTCGACCTCGTCTCCACGGGCCCGAAGCCGGTGGTCCTGACCGGGTCGATGCGCCCCGCCACGGCGGTGAGCGCGGACGGACCGATGAACCTGTACAACGCGGTGGCCGTGGCCATCGACCCCGAGGCCCGGGGGATCGGCGCCCTCATCGTCATGAACGACGACGTCTTCTTCGCCAGCGAGGCCGTGAAGACCAACACCACCTCGCTGCAGACCTTCGGTTCTCCGAACGGCGGGCTCGCCGGGATCGTCAACTACGGGAAGTTCCGTCCCGCCAGCCCGCCGGTGGCGCGGCGCGTCCGGGGCGGCGTCTTCTCGGACATGCCCGTGCCGGACACGCTGCCCAGGGTGTTCATCGTCTCCTCCCACGCCAACGCAGGCACCGAGATGGTGGACGCCGCCGTCGCCGCGGGGGCGAAGGGGATCGTGCTGGCCGGGGTGGGCGACGGCAACGGCACCGCACCGCTCATCCAGGCGCTCTCGGCGGCGGCGAGGAAGGGCGTGGTGGTCGTGCGCAGCTCGCGGGTGGGCTCCGGCGTCGTGGCGCGCAACGTGGAGCTCGACGACGACAAGCTCGGGTTCGTTGCGGCCATGGAGCTGAATCCACAGAAGGCCCGGGTGCTCCTGCAGATGGCGCTCACGCGGACGAAGGACGTGGCGCAGATCCAGAGATACTTCGAGGCGTACTAGTGCTCCGACCCAGTCATGGTGACGTCACGAGAACGCCGAGACCGAAGCGAGGCGGGCGCCCGAGGAGGGAGCAGCGGAGGCGTAGCAGCGCTACGTCGAGCAGCGCATCGACGAGGCCGTCTGCCGCAGCGAGAGGATCGGCGTTCGCAGCAGTCAGTATGCCTGGGGCGGAGCACTATATCGCCCCGATGACCGCGAAGACCCACTGCGGCATCGGGACGTCGGGCCTACCCGGTCTTCTCCCCGACGAACTTGTCCCTCTCGTCGCGGAAGAGCAGGTTGAAGCTGGTCAAGCTGCCGTAGCACTTCGTCACGTACCCCTGCATCTCCACCTTCTCGGCGTCGGAGAGCTTGGGGTGTGCGTTCACCTTCTGCTCGAGCACCCGGAGCCTGTCCCGGACCATGACGACCTTGTGGAAGAGGGCGTCGAGCGGCAGCTCCTTGGGCTGGAGCGAAGGGTCGCCGGGCTTCACCACGATGGAGCCCCCTTCCCACTTGGGCGCGAGCGGGACGTCGGGAGCCTCCTCCCGGAGGGCGTCGCGGATGGCCTGGGCGAACTCTTCACGCGTCATGGCGAGGATCTCCTCGGGGAGCGGGGGCGGGGGGGCCCGGTGGACGGCGGGGGGGCGCGCGGCGGGGGAACGCCGGACCTCGCGCGGCGGGGCTGGCGCCGGGATGGAGCGGTCGCGCCCCAGGTACTGCTCGCAGATCGGGGCGGTCCCGGGAAAGTCGCCGGTCCGTGCACCGTACCGGCACGGCCCGATCGGGCCCCGCGCGTCCTCCAGGATGGGGCGCCACCAGCGGCAGCTGCCGCACTCCCTGGGTCCGTAGGTGAGCCCCTCGGCGTCCATCCGGGTCGCACTCTAGCTCCGTCCGGGACAAGGTCCTATGATCTTCCCGCTCCCACACACCATGAAGACACTCACGCTCCGCCGGTTCTCCGGTCGCACCCTTCCCGCCCTCCTGCGGGCCACCGCGCGCCGCGTCCCCGACGCCGCCTTCCTGCGCGTCCTCGACCCGTCCGACCGGAAGGCGCCGCCCCGCGACGTCAGCTTCTCGGCCTTCGAGCGGGGCGTGCGCCGGGCCGCGGCCTCGCTCTCCGCCGCCGGCCTTCGCGCCGGCGACCGGGTGCTCATGCTGGCCGAGAACTCGCCGGCCTGGCAGGAGGTCTCGCTGGGCGCCCAGGCGCTGCGGGCCGAGCCGGCCGCCCTCTTCGCCAGCCTGGACGGGGAGCCGGCCCGCGCCATTGCACTCCGCGTGAAGCCACGGGTGGCCTTCGTCTCCGGCCCGGCCCAGTGGGAGAAGCTGGCGCCGGCCGCGGGCGAGCTCCTCGCCGACGGCCTCGTCGCCGTGGTGAGCGTCGAGCCGATCCCGCCCGAGGCGGTTCCGCCGGGAGTGCGGCTCCTCACCGCCGCCCAGGTCTCGGGCGAGGAGGCCGAGCCGCTCGGCGACGCGGCCTGGGACGCGCTCGTGGACGCCGTGGGGCCGGAGGATCCGTTCCTCATGATCTTCACCAGCGGCACCACCGGCCGCCCCAAGGGCGTGCGCCTCCCGCAGCGTTCCATCGTCCACGCCATCGACGCCGGCAACTCCTCCTGCGGCATCGGCCCGGACGACCTGGGCGTCCACTTCCTCCCGTTCGCCCACGTGGCCGGCCACGACCAGTTCTTCCTGGCGCTGGCCCAGGGGCACGCGCTCCTCCTCGTGCTGCGTCGCGAGGACATCGAGCGGTCCTTCTCCTTCGGCCCGACCTACGCATTCTCGGTGCCGCTCATCTACGATCGGTTCCGCTCCGCCGTGGAGGCCAAGGTGGACTCCCTGTCCCCTCCGCTGCGACGCCTGGCCCGGGCCTCGCTCGCGGCCGGCGTCCGGGTCCGGGTGGACGGCAGCCGGAGCCTGGGCGACCGGATCCTCACCCGCGTCGCCGATCGGCTGGTGGGAGCGCCGCTCCGGCAGAAGCTGGGCGGCCGCATCCGCGCCCTCTTCTGCGGCGGGGCCCCGGCGTCGCCGGCCCTCTTCCGCTTCCTGGAGGGGCTCGGCATCCCCTGCGTCGAGCTCTACGGGATGACCGAGACCGGCGGCATGGTCTCGGCGAACGTCCGGGACCGGGTGCGCCGGTCCGGCTCGGCGGGCATCGTCACGCCCGACCACGAGGTCCGCTTCGACACCGACGGGGAACTCCTGGTGCGCGGACCGCTGCTCCTCACCGGCTACCTCGAGGCCGAGGACACCGCCGGAGCCTTCACCGAGGACGGCTTCTACCGCACCGGCGACCGGGCCCGCATCGACGACGAGGGATTCCTCCGGGTGGAGGGGCGGAAGAAGCACCTTCTCGTGCTCTCCACCGGGAAGAAGCTCGCCCCCGAACCGCTCGAGCAGGCCATCGCGGGGACGCCACCGTTCGAGGGCGCGGTGCTGCTCGGGGAGGGGCGCCCCTTCGTCTCGGCGGCCGTCTTCGTGGCCCCGGAGTTCCTGGCGCGGCTGGCGACCGAGGGGCGCGACGCCGCCGAGGCGCTCCTGCCCCTGGTGCGGGGGACCTTGCACGCCTTCAGCGAGTACGAGAAGCCCCACAAGTTGCTGGTCATCCCGGGGTCGCCGGCCGACCACCCGTCCATCGTCACCCCGACGCTCAAGGTGAAGCGGGAGGCGCTCGTCGTCTTCCTGGGTCCGCGCCTGGCGGCCCTCTACGAGCCGCGCGCCAAGGTGGCGGGGTAGCCGCGGGGCGGCTACACGCCCATGCGGTCGAGGAAGTAGGGCAGCATCCTGCGCCACCACGGCCAGTCGTGGTCCACGTCGCCACCCCAGTAGTCGAACCAGGCCGGGACGCCCTTCTCGCGCAGGATCCCCTCCAGCGCCCGGGTGTCGGCCAGGCAGTCCTCCTCCCACCTTCCCTGCCCCACGCCGAAGGCGATGGCGGAACGGCGGTAGCGATCCAGGAAGGCCGGATCGGCGAGGCCGGGCAGGTACTGGAGCGGGCTGTTGAAGTAGGCGGCGTCGTCCCACTGGTCGGCGATGAAGCTGCGGGCCGAGTAGAGGCCGGAGAGGCCGATCACCCCGTCGAACGCGTCCGGCCGGCGGAAGAAGAAGTTGGCGGCGTGGAAGGCCCCCATGCTGCAGCCGGTGACCCACATGGTCCCGCGCCCGGCCGCCTTGCGCACGAAGGGCACGAGCTCGTCCATCACGTAGCGGTCGTAGGCCAGGTGGCGCCGAGCCCGCTCGGCCGGCGCGACCGCGGCGTTGGTCCAGCTCTGCCAGTCGATGCCGTCCACGGCGACGAGCCGCATGCGACCGGCCTCGAGGATCTCGCCGCAGGCGTCGATCATGCCGAACCCGGCGAAGTCGCCCATGCGGCCGTCCTGGGACGGGAAGGCCAGCACGGGCCGGCCGCCGTGGCCGTAGAGCTCGCACTCCATCTCCTGGCCGAGGGCCGGGCTGTGCCAGCGGTGCTTCTCCACGTGCATGCTAGACCTTGGCCTGGATGTCGGCGGCCGCCGCGGAGAGTTCCTCCAGGCGGGGGGACCGGAGGATGAAGCCGTAGTTGCCGATGGCGGCGCTGAAGACGTCGTTGACCGGCTCGTGGTGCACGAGAATCGACCGGTAGCGCGAGAGAACCTCCTCGAGCGGGAGCGCGTAGCGGTAGCGGTCCTTCCGCCCCACGTAGGCCACGCACCAGGGGCGCTCGAAGCGCTGGGCCACGTTGCCGTGCACCAGGAGATCCGCCCAGGCCCGGTAGAGGTCGGCGTCGTTCTGGAAGTTCCACATGTCCACGGTCATCCCACCGGGGGGGCGGACGTTCACCTCGAGTGCGAGAAGCGAGCCGTCCTTCCTGCGGAAGAACTCGGCGTGGAAGAAGCGCTCCCGGATGTCGAAGGCCCGGACCAGGCGGCGGCCGGCGTCGCCCAGGTCGGGCTCGATCTCGCGGGAGGCGTGGTACCAGACGTCGGTGTCCTCGTTGACGACCTCCATGATCCCGCGGCTGTAGCGGAGCGAGGCCTCGAAGACCACCCGGCCGTCCCGGTCGGCGAGCCCGTCGTAGGTGACGATGTCCCCCTCGACGAACCCCTCGAGCACGTAGTCGACTTCGGGAATCGAGCCCAGGAAGGCGTCCAGGTCGGCCTTGCGCTCGAGCTTCCAGGTGCGGGAGGCCCCCACGCCCACGTCGGGCTTGGCGACCAGCGGGTATCCCACCCTGGCCACGAAGGCACGGGCCGCCTCTGCATCGCGGACGAGGTGGGCCGGCGCGGCGGGGACCCCGGCCCTGGCGAAGAGCCCCTTCATCCCGGTCTTGCGCTGCATCACCGCCAGATCGGCCGGCCGGAGCCCGAAGACGTTGAAGTCCTCGCGGAGCCGGGCCTCGGTGGAGAGCCAGTACTCGCTCATGGAGTCGAGCCGGTCGATCTTCCCGTGGCGGGACGTGAGGTAGCCCATCCCCCGCACCATGTCGTCGTACCGGTGCATGTCCGGGACCCGGTAGTACTCGGTCATGGCCGCCCGGAGCTCGGGGCGCAGCCGCTCCCAGGGCTCGTCGGCCATGGCCAGCGCGTTGGCACCGGCGTCGCGCAGCGCGGCCACGAAGTGCCAGAAATTGAGGGGGAAGTGTGGGGAAATGAAGACGACGTTCACGGGGGCCTCCCGGTCGAGAACTACCACGATCGGGCCCCTCCTTCGTGGATGACAACGTCAGACGGCCGTTCTAGGTTGCGGCGCTTCTTCTCACCCACCAGAGGGATCACGCCACCATGAGCCAGTCGTTCCTTGCCAGGAAGCTCCCGCTTCTCGCCGCCCTCCTCGCCCTGGTCGTGGCCGCGCCGGCCGGCGCCGAGGCGCCGCCGCCTCCCAAGGAGGATTCGTTCTTCACCACCACCAACGTGCAGCTGCTCTGGGGCGGCGGCTTCTCCGACAGGCAACTCGGGTACATCACCAAGACCCAGAGCATGTTCACGCTGACGCTCAACAACTACACGCAGTTCAAGTACGGCGACAGCTTCGCCTTCGTGGACATGTACCAGGGCGACTTCGTCGACCCGGTCGACACCAGCCTTTCGGCCGGCAACGCCAAGATCTACGCCGAGTGGCACCCGCGCATCCTCATCAACAAGTTCATCGACCCGAAGGCCCCCCCGGTGTTCGGCTTCATCGGCAACTGGGGCGTGGCCGGCGAGATCAACGTCGGCAGCAACTTCTCGGCCTACCTGGTCGGCCCCAGCGTGGACCTGTTCCTCCCCTGGAACATCTACGTCGGCATGGCCTTCTACTACCGGTACAGCCAGCTCTGGTTCGCCGTCCCGGGCGTTGGGCCGGGCGTCTCCATCTACACCAACACCTGGCAGTTCAGCCCGTACTGGACGGTCCCCTTCCAGATCGGCCCGCTCCCGTTCCTCTTCACCGGCTTCATGGACATGTACCAGTACTCGACCGGCGGGGTGGACGTGATGTTCCAGCCCGAGCTCATGGTGGACGTGCTGGCCCCCTTCGGCGGGAAGGCCAACACCTTCTACGCCGGCCTCGAGTGGTATCTCCACTCCTACGTGTTCGACGGCGGCACCCGCCACACCGTGTCGGCGCCGCAGGTCATGGTCCAGTGGAACATCCACTGATCGCGGCATGACGCCAGGGCGCTTCGGGGGCGCGCTGGACCGTTTCTTCGGAATCTCGGAGCGCGGTTCCAGCGTGCAGACGGAGGTGATCGCGGGAGCGACCACCTTCATGACGATGGCGTACATCCTCTTCGTCAACCCGGTCGTCCTGGGCAAGGTCGCCGACATCGCCGGCGACCGGCTGCCCTTCGCGGCAGTCCTCACCTCCACGGCGCTGGTGGCGGCCGTCGCCACCATCGCCATGGGGCTGCTGGCCAACCTGCCGCTGGCGCTGGCGACGGGGATGGGTCTCAACTCGGTGGTGGCATTCCAGCTGGTGGCCACCATGCACCTCACCTGGCCACAGGCCATGGGCGTGGTGGTGGCGGAGGGGCTGGCGGTGACGGTGCTCGTGCTCTCGGGCTTCCGGCGGGCCGTGTCCGACGCCGTGCCGCTCGGCATGAAGCGGGCGCTCGGCATCGGGATCGGGCTCTTCCTCACCATCATCGGCTTCGTCGAGGCGGGCTTCGTCTCGCGCAGCCCCGGCGGCCCGGTCCCGGTCACGCTCGGGCGTGCCGGACATCTCGAGGGCTTCCCGGTCCTGCTCTTCGTCCTCACCCTCCTCCTCACGGCCTGGCTCGTGATGCGGAACGTGAAGGGGGCGCTCCTCATCGGCATCCTCACCGCCACCGTGGCGGCGGTCCTGGCCAGGCTCGCCTTCGGGGACGCCTCCGGCTTCGGCCCCGGGGACGTGGCCATCCCCCGGTCGATCGTGGCCGCGCCCGACTTCTCGCAGCTGGGCCGGTTCGAGTTCTCCTTCGTGGGGTCGCTCGGCGCCGGCGCGGCGGCGCTCACCGTCTTCTCCCTCATGCTCTCCGACTTCTTCGACACGGTGGGCACGGTGGTGGCGGTGGGCTCCGAGGCGCGCTACCTCGACGCCCGGGGCGACTACCCGCGCCCCACCACGGTGCTGCTCGTGGACGCGCTGGCCGCGACCGCCGGGGGCGCGGCCGGGTGCAGCTCGGCCACCACCTACGTGGAGAGCGCCTCGGGGGCCGCCGCCGGCGGCCGGACCGGGCTCACCTCGGTGGTCACGGGACTGCTCTTCGCCGCCTGCCTCTTCATCTCTCCCCTGGCCGGCGTGGTTCCGTCCCAGGCCACCGGAGCGGTGCTGGTGCTGGTGGGCTTCTTCATGATGCGGGACGTGGGCAGCCTGCCCTGGACCGACCTCACCGAGGCCATCCCGTCCTTCCTGGTCCTCACCGTCATGCCCTTCACCTACAGCATCACGAACGGCATCGGCGTGGGCTTCATCTCGCTCGTGCTCCTCAAGCTCCTCGCCGGCCGGGGCCGCGAGATCCACCCGCTCATGTACCTGACCTCTCTCGGATTCGTCGTCTACTTCGTCGTCAGCTGACCGGAGGAATCTTGGCACCTCGCACCGTGGGCATCACCGAGCGGCTCCCGCTCCTCCAGGCCCTGCCCCTCTCGCTCCAGCACCTCTTCGCCATGTTCGGGGCCACCGTCCTCGTCCCCTTCCTGGTCGGTCTCGACACCTCCGTGACCCTCTTCACGAGCGGCGTGGGCACGCTCATCTACATCGCCATCACCAAGGGGCGCATCCCGGCCTACCTGGGGTCGTCGTTCGCCTTCATCGCCGCCCTCTCCGGCATCCTGGCGGTGAAGCCCGGCCAGATCGCACCCGACGAGCGGGTCGCCATCGCCATGGGCGGCTGCGTCACCGTCGGTCTCATCTACATCGTGGTGGCGGCGGCCATCGGGAAGTTCGGCACCGGCTGGGTGGACAAGCTCCTTCCCCCCATCGTCATCGGCCCGGTGGTCATGGTCATCGGCCTGGGCCTGGCTGGCGTGGCGGTGAACGTCATGGCCATGCAGGGCGGCACGGGCAAGTACCACCCGGAGTACTTCCAGGTCGCGCTGGTGGCGCTGGCCATCGCCATCCTGGCCGCCGTCTTCCTCAAGGGTTTCCTGGGAGTCATCCCCATCCTCATCGGCATCGTGGGCGGCTACCTGGTGGCGTTCCTGGCCGGGCAGGTGGACCTCTCCGGCGTGGCCGCCGCCAGGGCCGTGGCCGTCCCGCACTTCACGCTGCCCAGGTTCCAGTGGGGCGCCATCCTCACCCTCGCCCCCATCTCGCTGGTGGTCATCACCGAGCACATCGGCCACCTCATCGTCACCGAGAACGTGGTCGGGAAGAAGCTGGTGAAGGACCCTGGTCTCCACCGGTCGCTGGCCGGCGACGGCGTGGCCACCGCGGTCTCGGGCCTGCTGGGCGGCCCGCCCAACACCACCTACGGCGAGAACATCGGCGTGATGGCCATCACCCGCGTCTTCAGCGTCTGGGTCATCGGTGGCGCCGCCGTCATCGCCATCGCCATGTCCTTCTTCCCGCCCATCGGCGCGATCATCCGCAGCATCCCCACCCAGGTCATGGGCGGCATCTGCATCCTGCTCTTCGGGATCATCGCCTCGGCCGGCGTGCGCATGCTGGTGGACGCGAGGGTGGACTTCTCCCAGACCCGCAACCTGATCATCGCCTCGGTGATCCTGGTCATCGGCATCGGCGGCGCCAAGGTCCACCTGGGCCCGGTGGAGATCGGCGAGATGTCGCTGGCCACCTACGTCGGCGTGCTGCTCAACCTGGTGCTGCCGTCGGCGAAGGGCACGCCGGAGGGGCAGGTGGCGGCGGCGCCGGACGTGTAGGGCTCGCGGCGGCGGCGCGCCGCGGACCGTCCGGGTTGCGTCGCGGCGCCTCGTCCGTTATAGCGGACAACATGCCACGCCCGCCCACCCCGACCGCCCACCCCTGGAACGACCTCGGCGTCATCGACTCCCGCGCGCCCCGCCTGAACCAGCTCTTCATCGGGACCCTGGCGCTGGCCTCGCTCGCCCCGGGCGTCTGGCCGCTCGCGGCCCTGGGCGCGCTCCAGCTCTCCCTGGCGCTCCGCTTCGGCCGGCGGGCCTGCCTGGCCTGCCGCCTCTACTTCGGCCTCCTCCAGCCCCTGCTGGGCGAGGGGCCGGTCGAGGACGCGCGCCCGGTGAAGTTCGCCAACCAGGTGGGCGCCACCGTCCTCTGGGCGGCCACGCTGGCGCACGCCGTCGGGTTCCACGGCGCGGGAAACGCGCTGGCCGGGCTGGTCGCCGCCCTGGCGCTCTTCGCGGCCGCCACGGGCTTCTGCGCGGGCTGCCTCCTCTACCGGGGCTGGGCCTTCCTGCGGGGCGTCCGGGGGGCCACCCCGGGCCACGTGGACCTCGCCGAGCTGGGCTGCGCCCCGGGCCGGGAAGCGGTCGTCCAGTTCACCCACCCGCTCTGCTCCGACTGCCAGGACCTGTCGTCCCGCCTCGCCGATGCCGGCCACCGGCCCGTGCTGGTGGACGTCTCGAAGCGCCCCGACCTGGCGCGGAAGTACGGGGTTGCCGTGGTCCCGATGGCCGTGGCGGTGCGCGCCAACGGGAGCGTCGAGCGGCGCCTTCACTGACCGGCGCGCGCGCGCAATCGGGCCGCCACCACCCGCCGCAGGACCGTGATGGACGCCCAGCCCCACAGCGTTCCCCAGGCCGCCCCGAGCAGGACGTCGCCGGGCCAGTGGACCCCGACGTAGAGCCGGCTCCAGGCCACCGCGACGGCGAGAAGGTAGAGGGCCGGCCCGATGGCCGGGAGCCCCGCCGACCCCACCGCCGCCATGGCGAAGAAGTTGGCCGTGTGGAGGCTGGGGATCGACCCCACGTTGGCCGCCGGCGCGATGAAGCGGACCGTCCCCTCCGGCAGCGCGTAGGCCGGCCTGGCCCGGGGGAGGAGTGGGCGGATCACCTGCGAGCCGAGCCCGTCGGTGAGGGCCAGTGCGGCGGCGAGGGCCAGCACCCAGGTGAAGCGCTCCCCCTTCCGTCGGAGGAGCAACCCGGCGGCGAGCAGGACGGCCACCGACGCCCCGAAGGCGGGACTGGAGAGCGCCCGCGCGATCGCATCGGCCCACGGGCCGGCGTCCACGTTCACGGCGCGGAAGATGCGCTCCTCGACGGGGAGATGGAGGTCGGCGGGGGTCACGGACGGGCGAAGGCCCCAGGATACTCCAGGACCGCCCCCAGAGGGCTCTCCCGGCGCGCCCGCGTGGGGCTACAGTCGTCGTCGGGCCGGGGCAACCCGGGGGAGGAAGTCGATGCCGGGACGGGCCGCGCTTGCGGCGCTCATTACACTTGTAGTGACATGGGCGGGCGGCGCCGCTGCCAGCGCCACCTGGCTCGACATGCCCACGCCCCCGGCGTGGAACAAGCCAGTCGCGAAGATCCCCAAGGCGCCCCGCTTCGACCCCGACCCCTTCCTGGCCAAGCAATGCGCCGGGGAGACCCGCGCCCCGGTGTCGAGCGCCGACCGGGCCGTGGCCGCCGCCGGGTGGAAGCTCCTCGGCGCCTCGCAACGCTTCGGGGAGACCGAGGTGGTGCTGGGCCGGTCGGGCCTGGACGGCATGTGCCGCCCGCTCGGCTACCAGGCCTTCGTCTTCGTGGGCGGGCGCTTCGCCGGGACGGTGGCGCCGCGCCCCATGGACTCCCGCACCGACGGTGCGGCCCAGGTGCCGCAGCTCTGGACCGCCGGGGCGCTCTCGGTCGCCTTCTCCCGCTACGCGAAGGGCGACCCGCTCTGCTGCCCGTCGCGGGTGAGCACCGTCCAGTACCGGGTCGACGACGGGCCGAAGGGACCGCTCGTCACGGCGACCGGGGTCACCACGATCGCCACCGGCGACCCCGCCTTCCCGCCCACCCCGTCGAGCATCGGGCTCCGGACCTGGCACCTCGTGAAGATCCAGATGATGGACGACACCGTCCTCGTCCCCGACCACCCCTCCAAGTACACGCTGGAGCTGGGCAGCGACGGACGCGCCTCGGTCCGGGCCGACTGCAACCGGGGCAGCGGATCCTACAAGCTCGAGGGACGGTCGCTCTCCTTCGGCCCGATGGCGACGACCCGCGCCATGTGCCCGCCCGGCTCCCTCTCCGACCGCTACCTGGCGCAGCTCGGCCACGTCGTCTCCTGGCTCGAGCGCGACGGCAGGCTCCACCTGGCCACCCGGGCCGACGGCGCCATCCTGGAGTTCCAGCCCGCACCCGGCCAGGACGGCCTCATGAGCCCCGCCGAGCGCTGCACGCGGAGCGGCGGAACGGTGGGCACGGCCAGCTGCTGCGGGCTGGTGGGCGACTTCCCCAGCACCTGCCTGCTGGGCGCCTGCGGATGTTCCCTCGAGAGCAGCCACCCGGTCCAGGTCTGCAATTGCCCGTCCGGGCAGTGCTTCGACGGGAAGTCCTGCGTGCCCTCGGGGAAGCCGCCGGGCGATCAGCTCCGGTAGTCGGCGTTCTCGGTCACGTACTCGTGGCTCCGGTCGGCGCCGAGCACCTCGGCCGACGCGGTCCCCAGCCCCAGATCGATCTCGATCTCCACCGACCGCTCGTGGGGCGGGTAGTCCACGGGCGGCCGGAAGCTGAGGCCGTCGGGGGGCGGGACCGAGGCGTAGAGCTCCGCGTCCTTCATGTGGAGGTGAAGCCGCCGTTCCGTCTGCGGATCGAGCCGCATGGCTCCCCTCTCGAAGATGGTCTCGCCGCCCAGCCGCAGCACCACCGCGGTGGGGTCGAGCGGGAGCCCGGAGCGCCCCGCCTGCTTGCCGATGGCGGCCAGCAGCCGTCCCACGTTGGGGTCGTTGCCGTTCACCGCGCACTGCACCAGCGGCGAGTTGACCACCGACTTGCCGATCTCGCGGGCAATCCGTGCGTCCGGGGCGCCGCGGACCACCACGTGCAGGACGTGGTGCACCCCCTCGCCGTTGCGGACCACGTCCTCGGCGAGGTCGCGGGCCACCCGGCGGAGCGCCTCGCGGAAGGCGCGCGGGTCGGGGCGGGGGCGGCGCATCGAGGAGACCAGCGCCACGGTGTCGGAGGTGCTGGTGTCCGAGTCCACGGTGATGCACTGGAAGCTCCCCTCCACCGCCTCGTCGAGGGCGGCGCGCAGCTCCTCGCGCGGCACCGAGAGGTCGGTGAGGAGGTAGACCAGCATGGTGGCCAGGTCGGGCTCGATCATCCCGGCCCCCTTGGCGATGCCCACGATGCTCCCCTCCCCCACCGCGGCGCGGCGCACCTTGGGGTAGAGGTCGGTGGTGAGGATGGCCTCGGCGGCGGGCATCACGCTCTCCGCCTGGAGCGCGGCCACCGCGCCGGGGAGGGCCTCGATCATGGGCTTCACCGGGAGTCTCCAGCCGATGACGCCGGTGGAGCTGGGGAAGACCTCCCGCTCCGCCACCCCGAGCAGGCGCGCAGCCGCGGCTGCAACCTCCTCGGCGGCCTCCACGCCCCCGGGGGCACAGACGTTCGAGACCTTGTTGTTCACCACCCAGGCGGCCAGGCGCGGACCGGAGAGGCGATCCCGCCCCACGATCACCGGCGCTCCCGGGAAGGCGTTGCGGGTGAACTTCGCGGCGAAGGAAGGCGTGGGGATGTCCACGGCGATGATGGCCAGGTTCATCTTCCCCGGCCTGGGCGCCTCCACCGGCGTGAACTCGAGGCGCGCCGTGCCGACGCGGAAGCCGAGAGGGAGGCGGCACTGGGTCTCGATCCAGGCGCGGTGGGCGGCTCGGCTGCTGAACGATAGCT
>CAIQRS010000112.1 GCA_903874275.1 uncultured Anaeromyxobacter sp. | reverse complement strand
GGGCTCTGCCCCCGGCGGTTCCGGGGTCTGCGAGGCGCAGGCGGCGACGGCCACCAGGGCGAGGAGGGGGAGGCGCTTCATCGGGAGTCCTTGGGTGACGGTCACGGGCTACCCACCACGGAAGACGACGAATCCTGGATCGCGCCCGGTGCCTGCGAAGCTCCCCGGGTGCGCAATGCCTGGCCCGGGGAGCCGACCCAGCCATCTTGGTGTCGCGGTGTCGCGAGAGACCTTGTCGGCCATTTCGATTCCCTCGGGTCCAAGTCCCGAGATTGGCATCATCTCGAGGGGGATGTCAGGCGTTCCGGCGGAGGGGCACCCCGGAGGGACTCGCGACCGCACGTTCGATGCGGATCCTTGCAGTCTGCGTCCGCGCGCGTCGCCCGCGCCGCTCAGGCTTGCGCGTCGAGCTCGGCCAGGAAGACCGCCGGGCCCACGATCCGGAGGCCCGCGTAGCCGTCGAGCGGCGTGAGGTGGCGGGCGTTGCCGCTGACGACCCATCGAGCTCCACCGGCCAGCGCCGTTGCCAGGTAGACGTTGTCCGACGGATCGGCCTTCACCACGTCCACGGCCGGAAGGAGGTCCGTTGCGACCATGTGGGCGCTCGCCATGGCCCGCTCGACCAGGAGCCGAGGGTCGGTCCGGAACTTCCCGGCCAGCTTCGGGTACTCGATGACGCGCAGGCATTCCGCGACGATGGGGGCGGACCATACCAGCTCGAAACCGTCGCGCCGACGCACCCGTGACAGGAGGTCGGCGCACTTGCCCGCGACGTTGCATTCCGGGAACGGGCGATTACGTAGTCCGTTCCACCGATAGAGCACTCCCGACGCCGCATCTCGTAAGCCCGGGAACACCTGTCTTCCTCCCAAGGGTGACCATGCGCAAGAATCCTCTCGAAGCCGCCACCCTGCACGGCGATGAGCTCATCCACACCCCGATCGGGGACATCGAGCTGCGCCACGGCTACTTCGACGACGACGCCTCCCGGCGGCTGTTCGACGAGATGGACTTCCAGCGGGCCTGCCAGGCCTACCTCTGGAGCCATCCGATCGTCAGCATGACCGGATGGCGTCGGCGTCAGGGCGAAGCCCATGGCGTGAAGGGAGCCACCGACTTCGTCGTGCTGAACACGCTCAAGGAGAAGCGGGGCATCGTGACGGGAAACCTGTCCACGCCCTACATCCTGCAGTTCACGAGCCTGAAGGACGGGCCGCTGGTGGTCGAGTATCCGGGCGGGATGACGGCCGGTGGATTCATCGACCTCTGGCAGCGCCCGGTGGCGGACACGGGGCTCACCGGTCCCGACGGGGGCAAGGGCGGCACCTACGTCGTCGTCGGTCCGGAGGACGACCCGAAGGCCTACGAGAAGCCGGGCGCCTTCGTGTTCCAGAGCGCGACGAACGTCATCCTCTTCGGCCTGCGCATCCTGGACCCCGATCCGGCCTACTACGCCCTGGTGAAGTCCAGCCTGAAGATGGGCCGGCACGGAGGCCCGCTCGCGACCTGCCGCTTCATCGAGAATCGCGACGTCGAGTGGAGCGCGACCGCGCCGCGTGGCCTCGAGTACTGGCAGGTCCTCTGGGAGGCGATCCAGGACGAGCCGGTGCGCCCGGTCGACAAGGCCTGGATGGCGATGCTGCTCCCGCTCGGCATCGAGAAGGGGAAGCCCTTCCGGCCCGACGCCAGGCAGGCGTCGATCCTGCTCCGGGGCGCGGCGATGGGCGAGCTCATGGCCCGGAACCTCCAGGTGAACCCGCGCTTCGCGGAGCCGTTCTGGAAGGACACCCACTGGTACAAGTGCTTCGACTTCACCATCCCCCAGGAGACCGAGACCCGCGTCGAGCTCGACGAGCGGGTCACCTGGTTCTACGAGGCCGTCACGAGCAGCAAGGGCATGGTGAACCCCGAGGTCGGCAAGGGTCAGGTGTACATGACCACCAAGCGCGATTCGAAGGGCAACCTGTTCCGCGCCGACCGGACCTACCGGCTGCACGTTCCCAAGGACGTCCCCGTCGCGCAGTTCTGGGCGCTCACGCTCTACAGCGAGAACACCCGCAGGCCGTACGACAACGGCGGCGCCGACGCGCGCAGCGTGAACCTCGGCAACAAGGTGAAGGATCTGAAGGCCAACGCCGATGGCAGCGTCGACCTCTTCATCGGCGCGAAGGCACCCCCGGGGTTCGAGAAGAACTTCATGAAGACCGTGGGCGAGGACGGCTGGTTCGTCTACTTCCGCCTGTACGCCCCGCTGCAGCCGTTCTTCGACAAGACCTTCAGCCTGGCCGATTTCGAGCTGGTGGAGGGCTAGACACCATGGGAGTGACCCGCGCCTTCGCCGTGCTCGTCCTGGCATCCGCCTTCCACGCCCTTCCGGCGCGAGCCGCCGAACCGCGGCTCGTCTGCTTCGGCGTCGAGCCCTCCTGGAGCCTGCGATTCGACGGGGGCGGGCGGGCGACCCTGGGCTTCCCCGATGGCAAGCCGGTCGAGTACCGGGGGCGGGAGACCCGTCTCGATTTCCTGAAGGAGCGGGCCTGGCGCGGCACGCCTGCCGGGGACGCGAAGGCCGTGGTCGTGGCCTTCCTCCGTGAGTCGGCGTGCAGCGACACCATGTCCGACACCGTGCATCCCCTGTCGGCGAGGGTGTCCCTACCGGACGGCCGCCTGCTGGCGGGATGCTGTCGCGTCCCGGCGTCGCCTCTCGAGGGGACCACCTGGCAGCTCACCTCGCCCGGGGACCCGGCGGCTCCCCTCACCGTCCGGTTCGCGGACGGACGCGCCTCCGGCTTCTCCGGCTGCAATCGGTTCAACGGCGGGTTCATGCGGGATGGCGACACCCTGACGGTCGGGCCGCTGGCGGGGACGATGATGGCGTGCCCAGACCCCCGGATGGCGGCCGAGAAGGCCTTCCTGGACGGCCTGTCCGGCAAGCACGGCGTCGCCATCTCCGGAGCCCGTCTGACCCTGACCCCCGCCTCCGGGCCGCCGCTCGTCTTCCAGGCCGAGCCCGAGCCCACGCTGGAGGGGTTCGCCTGGAAGGTCACGGCGTTCAACAACGGCCGGCACGCGGTCGTGGGGCTCGTGACCGGTACCGCGCTGACGCTCTCCTTCGAGAACGGGACGGTCCGTGGCAGCAGCGGCTGCAACACCTTCCGTGCGCCCTACACGAGCGAGGGGAATCGCCTCTCCATCGGTCCCGCGGCGACGACCCGCATGGCCTGCGGAGCGGAGGGCGTGATGGATCAAGAGCGGCAGTTCCTCGCCGCGCTCAAGACCGCCAAGGTCTGGAGCGTGGAGAGCGGGACGCTCGACGTCCACCGCGCCGACGGGGAGCGGGTGCTGATGGCGGCGGGAACCCCCGGATCGGGTCCCTGAAGGACCTCAGGGAGCCCGTGCCCGCTGGACGAGCGAGCGCATCGCCGCGATCAGGGCACCGCCGGACACCATGCCCAGGAAGTAGACGACGACGATGGCCACCGACAGGGGCAGGGTCAGGCTCATGGTGAGGAACGAGACCGTGACCGATTCGAGGTTCTGGACCTTGAAGAGCAGAACGGCGGCTGTTACGAGCACGACGAGGCCGATGTAGACGGTTCGCATCATGGCAGGTGACTCCCTCGGGTGTTCAAGGTCAGGCGACGGTACTAGGACCTGGACATCCCCGTATCGAACCCCAGAAGGGTCTTCGAGGAAAGGAACGTGACGATGGCCACGCTCTCGCCGAAGGAAGCACGCCAGATCGCGAAGGAGGCCTACGTCTACGGGTTCCCCATCGTCGACAACTACCGGGTCAACCACTCCTTCTTCGTCGACGCGAAGAGCCCCGAGTTCAAGGCTCCCTGGAACAGTCTCAACAACACGGCCCGTGTCTTCACGCCCGACGACAAGGCCATCCAGACCGCCAACTCCGACACACCCTACTCCCAGCTCGGCACGGACCTGCGCGCCGAGCCGCTCGTCCTGACCATCCCGCCCGTCGAGAAGAACCGCTACTTCTCGGTGCAGCTCATCGACGCCTTCACCCACAACTTCGACTACATCGGCACCCGGACCACGGGGAACGGCGGCGGCCACTACCTGCTCGCCGGCCCGGGCTGGAAGGGCGAGGCGCCGGCAGGGATCGCGGCGACGTTCCACTCGGAGACGGAGCTCGGCTGGGCCCACTACCGCACCCAGCTGTTCGACCCGTCCGATCTCGAGGGCGTGAAGGCCGTGCAGGCCGGCTTCCGGGTCCAGACCCTGTCGCAGTTCCTGGGCAAGCCGCCCCCGCCGGCCGCGCCCCCCATCGACTTCGTCGCGCCCCCCTCGGCGGAGGAGCAGCGCACGTCACCGGACTTCTTCAAGGTGCTGGCGTTCGTGCTCGGGTTCTGCCCGACCCATCCCTCCGAGGTGGCGCTCCGCGAGCGCGTCGCGCGGCTCGGGATCGAAGGCGGGAAGCCCTTCGACCCAGCGCGCCTTTCGCCCGAGATCCTGCAGGCGGTGAAGGACGGCATGGCCGACGCATGGGCGGAGTTCGCGGCCTTCAAGGCCCGCGACATCGACTCGGGTAAGGTCGGCTCCGCCGACGTGTTCGGGACGCGGGAGTATCTGAAGAACAACTACCTCTACCGCATGGCGGGCGCCGTCCTCGGCATCTACGGCAACTCCAAGGACGAGGCGGTCTACCCGATCTACTTCGTCGACGCGGCGGGCGAGCCGCTCGACGCCTCGAAGAAGGACTACGCGCTGCGCTTCCCGCCGGGCGCGCTGCCGCCGGTCGACGCCTTCTGGTCGCTCACGCTCTACGCGCTGCCGTCGAAGCTCATGTACGAGAACGCGCTGAAGCGCTACCTCGTCAACTCGCCGATGCTGCCCGGCTTCGCCCGCGACGCCGACGGCGGCCTCACGCTGCACGTGCAGCACGCCTCGCCTGGCGCCGGGAAGGAGTCGAACTGGCTGCCCGCGCCGGACGGCCCCTTCTTCATGGCCCTGCGCCTCTACCTGCCGAAGAAGGAGGCGCTCGACGGTACCTGGAAGCGGCCCGAGCCGCAGGGGACGCCGATCAAGGGAGGCCGGTAAATGGCCATCGTCCCGGTCACGCCCGAGAACTACATCCGCGCCGAGACCGACCGGAACTTCCAGAACTTCCTGGGTTTGACGGGCGGCGTGAACCGCTTCTTCCACATCCGCATACCGACGCCGCTCGACAAGCAGACCGTGATCCGCATGAACCTGGACACGCTCTACTCCGGCGCGGTCGTCGACACGTCCAAGGGCGCGACGATCACGCTCCCGGAGGTCCCGGCCGGGCGGTTCATCTCCGCGCAGGTCATCGACAACGACCATTACTGCCCGGCGACGTTCTACGAGGCGGGACCCCACCGGATCGAGAGCGATACGCGGTACGTGGCCGTGGTGGTGCGCATCCAGGTCTTCGATCCGAAGGATCGGGCGGAGGTGGCGCTCGTGAACGCCCTGCAGGACCGCCTCGTCCTCGACGCTGGTAGCTCGGACCCCTTCCCGGCCGCGCGCTGGGAGCCGAAGTCTCTCCAGGCGCTCACCGACCGGTACAACCAGGAGGCCAAGGCGCTCTCCGGCTTCAAGGGGCTGATGGGCAGGCGCGGCAAGGTCGACGAGGGGCGGCGCCACCTCGTGGCGGCCGCGGGCTGGGGTCTCAATCCCGACGAGGACGCGACCTACTTCATGTACGCAGGCGAGCACGACCCCGCCAAGGGGTACACCGCGACCTCCCAGGTCCCGGAGAATCGCGCCTTCTGGTCCATCACCGTCTACGGCGCCGACGGCTACATGAAGTCGGAGAACGCCATCTTGAACAGCTCCAGCGTGAAGCTGAACGGCGACCGGAAGACCTTCACGGTCCACTTCGGGTCGAAGGAGCTCTGCGGCGACGTCCCGAACCGACTCGACGTCGCGCCCGGCTGGAACTTCGTGATGCGCGTCTACCGCCCTGGGCGCAGCGTCCTCGACGGGAGCTACGTGCTGCCGCCGGCGCTGCCCATCAGATAGAAGGCGGTGAGCTTGACCGCGCCCGACGTCCTGTCGGACCATCCTGCCTCCGATCCCCCCCCATCGGCAACAGGGGCCGAGGCCCGTGCTCGCGGGGCACGCGAGTGTTTCGAGGAGGCTACGATGGCGACGAAGCCCGATGACCACACGCGTTCGATCCTTCCCATCCCCGACGTCCAGAAGCCGCATCTCCCCACCCTCGACGCCAAGGACCCGGACTCCCGGTTCCCTCCCATCAAGCCGTTGCTCCCGCCGGCCGGGGCGCCGAACGTCCTCGTCATCCTGCTCGACGACGTCGGCTTCGGCTCGTCCAGCGCGTTCGGCGGGCCGTGCCGGACCCCGGTGGCCGAGAAGCTGGCCGCCGGCGGCCTGAAGTACACCCGCTTCCACACCTGCGCGCTGTGCACGCCCACGCGGCAGGCGATGCTGACCGGCCGCAACGCCCACTCGGTCGGGGCGGGCGTCATCACGGAGATCGCCTCGTCCGCTCCCGGCTACACCTCGGTGCGCCCGAACACCAAGGCGGCACTGCCGCTCACCCTGAAGCTCAACGGGTACTCGACGGCCCAGTTCGGCAAGTGCCACGAGGTCCCGACATGGCAGACGTCGCCCATGGGGCCGTTCGACTCCTGGCCCACCGGCGGAACCGGCTTCGAGCACTTCTACGGCTTCATCGGGGGCGAGACCAGCCAGTGGGAGCCGGCGCTCTACGAGGGGCAGACGGCCATCGAGCCGCCGGCGACTCCCGAGGAGGGCTACCACCTCACGGAGGACCTGGCCGACCGCGCCATCAACTGGGTGCGCCAGCAGAAGACCCTGATGCCGGAGAAGCCGTTCTTCGTGTACTTCGCACCTGGCGCGGTGCACGCCCCGCACCACGTCGCCCAGGAGTGGGCCGAAAAGTACCGCGGCAAGTTCGCCCAGGGATGGGACAAGCTCCGGGAGGAGACCTTCGCGCGCCAGAAGAAGCTGGGCGTGGTCGCGCCGGACGCCGAGCTCACGAAGCGCCACGCGGAGATCCCGGCGTGGGACGACATGCCCGCCGAGCTCAAGCCGGTGCTCGAACGCCAGATGGAGATCTACGCCGGGTTCCTCGAGCACACCGACCACCACATCGGCCGCGTCATCGACGCCCTCGGGGACCTCGGCGTGCTGGACGACACGCTCGTCTACTACATCTTCGGCGACAACGGCGCGTCGGCCGAGGGCACCCTGACCGGCGTCTTCAACGAGCTCAGCCCGTTCAACGGCATGGAGGCCCTCGAGACGCCGGAGTTCATGCTGTCGAAGATCGACGAACTTGGCTCACCGTCGGCGTTCAACCACTACGCGGTGGGCTGGGCCTGGGCCACGAACGCGCCGTACCAATGGACGAAGCAGGTGGCGTCGCACTGGGGCGGAACGCGCAACGGCACGATCGTGCACTGGCCGAAGGGCATCCAGGAACGCGGGGGGCTGCGTCACCAGTTCACCCACGTGATCGACCTGGCGCCGACGGTCCTCGAGGCCGCCGGCCTGCCGGAGCCCACGATGGTGAACGGCGTCCTCCAGTCGCCGATGGAGGGCACCAGCATGCGTTACAGCTTCGACGACGCCGCCGCGCCGGAGCGTCACGAGGTGCAGTACTTCGAGGTCGGCGGCAACCGGGGGATCTACTACAAGGGGTGGAGCGCGGTGACGAAGCACCGGACCCCCTGGATCCTGGTGGGCCAGGAGATGGTGGCCTTCGACGACGACGTCTGGGAACTCTACGACGGCACCAGGGACTGGTCGCAGGCGCGCGACCTGTCGAAGGAGAACCCGGAGATGCTGCACAAGCTGCAGCGCCTCTTCCTGATCGAGGCCACGAAGTACAACGTCCTCCCGCTCGACGACCGGGGCGCGGAGCGGTTCGTTCCGGAGGTGGCCGGCCGTCCGTCGCTCATCAAGGGCAACTCGCAGAAGTTCTTCCCGGGCATGGGGCGGCTCCAGGAGAACAGCGTCGTCAACGTGAAGAACCACTCCTTCACGGTGACGGCCGAGGTCGACGTGCCCGGGGGCACGCCGGCGAACGGCGTCATCATCGCGCAGGGCGGCCGCTTCGGGGGCTGGAGCCTGTACGCCAAGGACGGTCTGGCCAAGTTCGTCTACAACGTGCTCGGGATCCACGAGTACCCGACCGTCGCGACCGAACCGGTCCCCCACGGGAAGCACCAGGTGCGCGTGGAGTTCGCCTACGACGGAGGTGGCCTCGGCAAGGGCGGAAACGTCACGCTCTTCTACGACGGGAAGAGCGTCGGCACGGGCCGCGTCCCGATGACCCAGGCCATGGTCTTCTCCATGGACGAGACCACCGACGTCGGCTACGAGTCGGGTACGCCCGTCACCGCGGACTACACCTCGCACGGGAGCAAGTTCACCGGGAAGATCCACTGGGTCCGGATCGACGTGGGCGTCGACGACAACGACCTGCTCATCACGGCCGAGGACCGCCTGCGCATCGCCATGTCGCGGCAGTAGGCGCCGGCGCTCACGCGGCCGGACGGTTCGCCGCCCCGGGGGCCGGGCTCCCGGCGTCGAGCACCTCCACGTCCATCTCGCCGAGTCGGTCCAGGAGCCTCGCCTCGGCGCGGATGGGCCACCAGTCGTAGAGAAAGATTCCCATCGGGTGCCAGAGCGCCACCCAGCCCACGATGACCAGGCTCTCCTGGACCACGTTGGCGTACCGGCCGGAACCGACCATGCCGGCGATGGACTCGCCGACGACGATCGCCAGCAGAACGAACCCGAGCCCGATCACCAGGCTGATGCGCCCGATGCGGAAGAGCCGCCGGAGCTTCGCCCAGGTGACCCGGGCGCGGCGCCGGAAGTGGTCGTCCACCGCCTCCCGCAGCATGGCGGCCGTGACCTCCGTGGCGGGCTCGCGCCCCAGGTGCACCATCAATCCTAGCGGCAAGCGGGGCGGCGCCTCGCCTGCCCACTCGACGATGTAGGCCTCCGCCTTCGGGTCGAGGTCGCGCTCCTGGAATGGTGCCGGATCCATCGAGTTGAAGAGCTGCCGGGTCTCGGCGAGATACAGGTCCAGCACGTGGCGCCTGGGGGCCGGGCCGAGGTTCGGGTCATGCGTCGCCATGCGGTGAACTCCCAGGGATCAGGGGTGGCCGTTCTTCGAGAGCAGGATCGCGATGGGGCGCGTCCCCGCGAACTCGGAGAGGACGATGACCAGGACCGCGGTGATCGGAACCGCCAGGATGGCCCCGGCGATGCCCCACAGCTGCGACCAGACCGCCAGGGCCACCAGGAGGGCGAACGGGCTCAGGTTGAGCGAGGAACCCATCAGGTACGGGTCGAGGAAGTTGCCGATGACGACCTGGGCGGCGGTCAGTGCCATGAGGAGCCCCAGGACCGCGCCGGGCTCCCCGAACTGGCCGAGCGCCACCGCCACGGGGATGACCACCCCGAAGAAGGAGCCGGCGTACGGGATGTAGTTCAAGAGGCCGATGAGCACGGCCAGCAGCCCCGCGAACTGGACGCCGAGGAGCGCCATGATGCCCCAGCAGACCAGCCCGAGGAGCACGTTGATGGCCGTCTTGACGGACAGGTAGGCGCCGACCCGCTGGTTGATGGCGTTCGTGATTCCCCGGATCCGGGCCGCATTCCGCGGGTCGCCGGACGCCTGGGCCACCTTCTCCTCGAAGAAGCGCTGCTCCATCATCAGGAAGGCGGCATAGAGGATCACCACCGCGACGGTGGCCACCATCGAGGACACCGACGCGACCACCGACCCGAGCAGTTTCTGGAGGTTCACCTGGCCGAGCAGGTCGTTGCGGAGCGTGGTCCAGGTGGGCTCCGACTCGATCCGGAGCAGGGTGGCGATCCGCTGGATGCCCGCCAGCAGCGAGCGCTGGTACCTGGGGGCATAGACCACCATGCCGTCGGCCTGGGCGACGAAGAGGTACACGATGCCGACCAGGCCCGACGAGATGACCAGCACGGAAAGGGCGTTGCGGGCCTGGACGGGCAGGCGGGGGCCCAGGCCGGGGATCCGGAGGAGGAGCTGGGTCAGGCCGAAGATGACGTACGCGACCAGGATGCCGAAGGCGAGAGGGACGAGGACGTCCCGTCCGACGTGGAGCACCCAGCCGACGATCAGGGCGAGGATGGCTCCGTGGACGATCGCCTGGAATCGCGGGTTCATTCGGGGGGGGAGCATCCACGCGGAGGCGCGGGCCGTCAAGGTGCCGTGGGCGCCGTCACGGTTCGGCGTCCGGGTCGCCAACGGGGCGGTACCGGCGGCGGTGGGAGCGATTCGTTGCCGCCCGGGGGTCCGGCCCCTCGTTGTCTGCGGATGAAAGACCCGAATCGGCGTGTCATCCGGCTGCTGCTGGCATCTCTTGTCCTGGTCGGCGCGTCGTTCCCTGCGATGGCCCAGCAGGCGGCGGGTGCCACACCCCAAGATCCTGCGCTGGTACACCGCGGGCCAGGCGCTGAAGATGGCCACCGGTGACAACCGAGAACATCAAGCTCCTCGAGAATCCCGAGAAGAACCCCTCGTCATCATGAAGGACGGGAAGGTCTACAAGAACCTGGTCGGTCCGGCGTCCCGGTAGCGGCGCCATCCCCGGAGACCAAGGAGCAGCCCAACCACGCACACCAGCCCGGGCACGCTCGCCTCGAGCCCGAACTTCCCCCCGGACAGCCAGTCCGGGGCACCCGAGGGCACCGGGACGAGCAGGCTCGCCCCTTCGTGTCCGCTCACGCCGAAGCCCAGGACCGGGCCCTGCGTGACGTTCGCGGCGAGGTGCAAGCCGAACGGCATGGCCAGGCTCCGGGTCCGGAGGTACGCGAGCCCGAACAGGATCGAGGCGAGGAAGAGGTTCGCCCCCGCGAGGTAGGCCAGGGATCCGAGCCCGCGCAACGCATCCGAATGGGTGAGCACGAAGAGCGCCGCGATGAGGAGCTGGGCCGGCCAGGTTCCCAGCCCGTCGAGGAGGCGCCTGAACAGGAAGCCACGGAAGAGCAGCTCCTCCGTCGCCGCTGCGGCGGCGAGGAGGGCCAGTTCGGCCCAGAGGGCAGCGGACCCGCCCGCGCCGGGCCGCCAGCTCACCACTCCCGACAGCCCGAGGAACAGGGCCGGGACGGCCATCAGCAGCGCGCCTGCCAGGCCGCCCAGGAGGAACTCCCGCGGCCAGCGCCGGTCGAGCGGCCCCAGGAGCCGGGGAAGCGGCTCTCGACGCGATGCCTGGCAGATCGCCGAGGCCGCCAGCACGACGGCAAGCTGCTGGACCGGCGACACGTCCGCCCCCCGCCCGCGCGCGAGGAGCAGCATCGGGACGAGCAGGCCCGCGAGGACGACGAAGAAGATGCCGATCCACCAGCCACTGCGCAGCCGGCGGGCGCCATCCAGGAAGGGGTTGGGTGGCATCCTAGAACACGAATTCGTTCATCCGCACCAGCCAGAGGAGCTGGTAGGCCAGCGCCACGACGGCGAAGGCGCCGTGGAACACCGGGCTCCTCGTCCAGATGGCGAGGAGGCACCCGAACACGTAGAGGCCGTTGCGGACGGGGTACATCGGTCCCAGGATCCGGAGGTACTCGGCGCCCTTCAGCAGCGACTCCGTGAAGTCGAAGACGTAGAAGAGTGCCATGAAGCCGAAGAACCACTGACGCCGCGCCAGGAAGTACCCCCGGTTGTTCTCGAACGCCCCGACGTTCTCGGGGAAGAGGAGCGCGGTGAGGAAGAACAGCTGGAGGACGTAGACCACCCAGAAGGCGAAGATGGGAAAGGTGAAGCGTGGCAGCAGGTCGAAGCGGATCTCGAACCACCAGAACTGGAGGATGGCCAGGATCATCGAGAGCGCCCAGACCATCTGCACCCAGTAGATGGGGCGGTGCTTCTCGTCCGAGATGACCCGCGCGATCCCCCGCAGCAGGTTGCCGATGGCGAGGCCGACGACCATCCCGATCAGGACGCGGACGTGAAAGTAGGTTCCCTCGATCCCCTGCATGCGTGGCTCCGGTTGGGGCGCACGATCCCACGGCGCACCGGCGTGTGTCGATGACGGGACCTCCATGAGTTGCGCTTCGGGGGGTCGACGTTAAGGAGTCCCGCCGGGCTCCCGATCCTGGGGGCGGGAGGAATCGCATGCACCGATGGAGCGTAACGAAGATCTTCGTCGCGACCTCGCTGGCGCTGGGGACCTGGTCCCTCGCCCGCGCAGACGACGCGGCGAGCAAGGCGCGCGCCGCAGCGGGGGAGGGCTCCTGGCACAGCCCGTCCTTGACCACGGAGACGGTCACCGGGCCGAACGGCGTCGTCACGACCGCCACGGCGCTCCGGGCCAACGCGCT
>CAIQRS010000111.1 GCA_903874275.1 uncultured Anaeromyxobacter sp. | reverse complement strand
GTGCCCGCCGTGCTCGGCGACCCAGGCGCCGTGACGCGCCTTGCCCTCGATGCAGGCCTCGGCGACCTTCGAGGTGAAGAGCCGGATGGAGCGGATGGCGTCGTCGTTGCCCGGGATGGTGAAGTCGATCCCCTCGGGGTCGCAGTTGGTGTCGACCACCGCGACGACCGGGATGCCGAGGCGGTTGGCCTCGTGGATGGCGATGTACTCCTTCTTCGTGTCGATGACGAAGAGGGCGCCGGGGAGGCGGGCCAGGTCCTTGATGCCGCCCAGGTTCTTCTCGAGCTTCTCGCGCTCGCGCTCCAGCGAGGCGACCTCCTTCTTGGGGAGCCGCTCGTAGGTGCCGTCGGCCTTCATCTTCTCGATGGTCTTGAGCCGGTCGATGCCGGTCTTCACCGTCTTGAAGTTGGTGAGCGTCCCGCCCAGCCAGCGGTTGGTCACGTAGTACATGCCGGACCGGCTGGCCTCCTCGCGGATGGCGTCCTGGGCCTGCTTCTTCGTGCCCACGAAGAGCACGGTGCCGCCCTTGGCCACCACGTCGTTGACGAAGCGGAAGGCGGTGCGGGCCAGCCCGACCGTCTTCTGGAGGTCGATGATGTAGATGCCGTTGCGGGCGCCGAAGATGTACGGCTTCATCTTCGGGTTCCAGCGCTTGGTCTGGTGGCCGAAGTGGACGCCCGCCTCGAGCAGCTGCTTCATCGTGATGGCCGAGCCGCTCGACTGGAGCGCCGTGGCCATCGTGTCGGCGGGAGGTGCGGGGGGGGCGGGGGCCGCGGCAGGAGCTGCGGTCTCGACGGACGGGTCCTGCGGAATCTCGTTTTCCATGTGTGTCTCCGGTTGTGTCCTCCACCTCTCCGCTTCACGTCGGATCCCTTCGCGCGAGGCGCGCGACCGGAGGAGCCGACCGGGAGGTGTGCGAATTTACGACGGGCAGATGACTAACACGGGCGCCGGGGGGGCGCAAGCGTCCGAAATGCGGCGGGATTGCCCCGGGGAGGGAGTACCATCCGCTCCCCGTGAGGGGTGAAACCGAGAAGGCCGCCGCAATCCTGGCGCCCTGGATCGCCTTGACCGGGGTCGTGGCCCTGGGGCTCGTCCTCGCCACCCGGCCCCTGATGGAGCCCGACCTCGGCTACCACCTCGAGTTCGGCGACCTGACACTCGAGACCGGGACCATCGTCGATCAGGTTCCCTACCTCTACACGCTGCCCGCGCCGTCCACGCCGGCCGCCGAGCGCCCCGAGCCGGTTCCCGGGAGCTGGTACGACGGAGCGGGTCACTTCCGGTTCGCCAACGCCAACTGGCTCTCCCAGCTCCTGTTCGCCTTCGCGTA
Organism: uncultured Anaeromyxobacter sp.; assembly: GCA_903874275.1. Lineage (GTDB taxonomy): Bacteria > Myxococcota > Myxococcia > Myxococcales > Anaeromyxobacteraceae > CAIOAK01. The sequence continues at coordinate 12,277 of CAIQRS010000111.1, read as the reverse complement.
CCGGCACCTGGGCGGGGTCGGGGCGCTCCTGATCCTGCGCCTCGCCTGCGTCCTCGCCATCCTGGTCCTCGCCGCGGCGACGGCGGTCCGCCTCGGCGTACCGAGGGTGGCGCTGGCTCCGGGGATCCTGCTCGTGACGCTCGTCTCCTACGAGCGGTTCTTCCTGCGCCCCGAGCTGATCGGGTTCCTCGTGCTCGCCGCCCAGGCCTGGATCCTGGCCGGAGGCGAATCCGCCGAGGCCGATCCCGCCCGGCGGCCTCCCCCCGGATGGGGCGCGGTGGCGGGGCTCGTCGCCCTCCAGGCGCTCGCGGTCAACGTGCACTCCTTCTTCCTCCTGGGGCTCGGCCTCACCCTGGCCGCCATGGTGGGGCGGCCAGGACCGTCGAGGAGAAGGCTGGCCTTCGCCCTGGCAGGCCAGCTCGTCGCCTGCCTGGCCAATCCCTGGGGCTGGCGACTCGCCGTGCTGCCCGTCCAGACCCTCCTCTACCTCCGCTCCCACGAGGTCATGAGCGGTGTCCGGCCGGGCGTCGATCCGCACCCCTGGGCCAGCATCGTCGAGGCCCAGGGCCCCTTCGTCTCGGTCACCGACGACCAGAGGCCGATCTACGCCTTCACGGTCCTCCTGCTGCTGGCGCTGGCGGGCGCGATCGGTGCCGCCCGGCGCCGGCGGTGGGACTGGCTTCTCCTCATCGCCGGGATGACCGCGACGGCGCTGGCGATGCGCCGGAACATCGCGCCGGCGAGCCTGGTCGTGGTGCCCGTGGCGCTGGCGGCGCTCCTGGCTCCTCGCGTCACCGGGACGCAGCAGCGCTTCCTGGCTCCCGGGATCGCTCGCTGGCTCGGGCTCGGGATCCCGGGGCTCGCGCTCGCCGCGGCGGCCTGGATCGGGGTCTCGGTGGTGACCCAGGAGTTCTTCGACCACCCAGCGGCGACACTCCGGTTCGGCACCGGGCTGGACCGGCTCCAGATCCCCGTCGGGGCGGCGGAGTGGATCGAGGAGCACCGCCCGGAAGGAAGGATCTGGTCCGACTTCTACTCCTCGTCCAACGTCCGCTTCTTCTCGGGTGGCCGGAACCCCATGAACCTGCTCACGAACGGCTGGGCCTACCCCCCGGAGATCCTGCGGGAGAGCGCCAGGTACTCCCAGGGTGAACGACCATTCCGGGAGGCGGTGGCCCGCTACGAGCCGCAGGTGGCCGTGGTCCGGACCGTGGTGTCCGGACCCCTCGCCCGCCAGCTCGCCACCGACGAGGCCTGGCGGCTGGTGCACCTGGAGGGCGAGTTCGCTCTCTTCCTCCGGCTGGACGGGCCGAACGCCGAGCTCGCCCGGAGGCATGCCATGCGCCCCGACGCGCTCGACGTGGCCGCATACGCGAGCCAGCTGGAGCGCGCCGACCCGATCCCGGCGAGCGGCCTGTCGGCCGGGGCGGTGGGCCTCCTGACGCTGGGATGGATCGACCCCGGCATCGAGCTGCTCGAGCGGGCGATCCGGCTCCGGGAGGCCACCGGGCGGCTCGGCCCGAACTACGTCGTCGAGGTGGAGGGTGCCGGCTTCGCCCACGCGAGGCGGGCGGAGTCGCGCTGCCGCCCGGGCATGGCGCTCGCCCCGTGCAAGGCCGACCTGACGCGAGCGGAGGAGCTCCTCCGGATCGCGGCGAGCGGTTCCTCGCCCCGCCCCCTGGCCGAGAAGGCGCTGCAGGTCGTCCGGAGGAACCTGGCCAGCCTCGATGCCACGAAGGCACCGCCGCAGTAGGAGATGCCCGTGAACGCGCTCGAGCAGATGCACGAGAGGTGGGTGTACGGCCGCCGGGTGAGCGCGCTGCGCGACTGCATCGCGGCGGCGCTGCCGGCGGGTACCGCGAGCGTGCTCGACGTGGGATGTGGCGACGGGCTCGTCGCCCGGCTCCTCCTGGAGGCCCGCCCCGGGCTCCACGTCGAGGGCATCGACGTCCTCCTCCGCCCCGGGGCCCACCTGCCGGTCACCCGGTTCGACGGCCGCCAGGTCCCGCACCCGGACGGCAGCTTCGACGTCGTGATGCTCGTGGACGTCCTGCACCACGCCGAGGCCCCGACCGCCCTCCTGGCGGAGGCGGCGCGCGTGGCCCGCAGGTGCGTCATCGTGAAGGACCACCTCCGCGACCGTCCGCTGGCGGGCCCGATCCTCCGCTTCATGGACCGGATCGGCAACGCCCGGCACGGCGTGTCGATCCCCCGGGACTACTGGCCGTCGTCGCGCTGGCGGGAGGAGTTCCGCGGGCTCGGCCTGTCCCCGACACTCTGGCGAACGGACTTGACGCTCTACCCGCCGGTGCTGGACGCGATCTTCGGCGGGTCGCTCCAGTGCCTGGTGCGGCTCGAGCGGAGGGTCTAGCCCTCCGGTGACGTCGCGCGCGTCCGCAGCCGGAGGACCGAGAGGAAGAGGGACGAGAGCACGACCTGCAGGCCGACCACGAGAGCGACCAGCGATGGGATCACCTCGCGGAGCGTCCGGCTGGGCGAGAGTGGCCCGAAGCCGTGTGCGCTCCAGGACCAGGCGGCCGACAGCAGTCCCCCGAGCCCGGCCAGGGCGAGGACCCCGCCCACGGCCAGCCCGGTCTCCAGGGTCGCCCACCGGTGGAACCAGCGGTGCCGGCGGCTCCCGGGGAGCAGGCCCTCGGCGACGGCGAAGGTCTTCGAGAAGACCGCGAAGCCGACCGACTGCAGGCCGATGAGGACGGCGAGCGCCGCGTAGAGCATCGTGTGGACGTCGAACTCCACGCCGAACGCGAGCCGCGGTCCGGGCAGGAGCCACGCGATCGCCACGAGCCCCACGGTGGCGAGCGTGACGCCCGGATAGAGGAAGACCCAGTCCGGGCTGTAGAGCACCATGAACCGGAGGTGGCGCCAGCCATCCCGCCAGGGGCGAAGGTGGGGCCGCCGCGAGCGGCCGTCGCGGCGAAGGGTCGTCGGGACCTCCTCGATCCGCATCCCGACGAGAGTCGCCTTGATGACCATCTCGGAGGCGAACTCCATTCCCGTGGTGCGGAGGTCCATTCGCCGGAAGGCCTCCATGGAGTAGCCCCGAATGCCGCAGTGGAAGTCGCGGGCGGGACATCCGAAGAGGAGGCGGCCGATCCCGCTGAGGATGGGGTTGCCCACGTGCCGGTTCATCCAGGGCATGGCGCCCGGTTCGATGCCGCCGGAGAACCGGTCCCCCATCACCAGATCGGCGCCGGCCCGGAGTTGCTCCAGGAAGGGCAGGAGCGCGGAGAAGTCGTAGCTCTGGTCGGAGTCGCCCATGATCACGAAGCGACCCTTCGCAGCCAGGGTGCCGTGGTAGAGCGCCGCCCCGTAGCCCCGAGGCTCCACTTCCACGACCCGAGCCCCCTCCTGCCGGGCGATGGCCTGCGAGCCGTCCGAGGAGCCGTTGTCCGCGACGACGACCTCGCCGCGCACCCCGTGGGTCTCGAGGAAGGAGCGCGCCGCTCGCACGCAGCCCCCCAGCGTCTCGGCCTCGTTCAGGCAGGGCATGACGATCGAGAGCTCGAGTTCCATGGAGGGAGGATGCGGGTCATCCGGGGCGTTGCGCCGGGGCCGCCCCCGAGTGTATCTCCAACCCGGGAGATTCAGATGCCACTCGAGCTCGGAAAGAAGGCCCCCGACTTCACGCTCCTCGACCAGGACGGGAAGAAGGTCAAGCTGTCGGACTTCAAGGGGAAGCGGGTCGTCGTGTTCTTCTACCCCAAGGCCATGACACCGGGCTGCACGCGGGAGGCCTGCGACTTCCGCGACGAGGTGGCGGCCTTCACGAAGAAGAAGGTGGCCGTCCTGGGGATCTCCAAGGACACCCCCGCCGGGCAGAAGAAGTTCCAGGAGAAGTACGAGCTCCCCTTCCCGCTGCTCTCCGACGCGGGTCTCGAGGTGCAGAAGGCCTGGGGCGTCTGGGGAAAGAAGAACATGTACGGGAAGATGGTCGAGGGAACGATCCGGACCACGGTGATCGTGGGAGCCGACGGCAAGGTCGAGCAGCTCTTCGGCAAGGTGAAGGTGGACGGGCACGTCGCCTCGATCCTGGAGGCCCTGTAGCCCGCGATCACCACCGCGGCGCGGGCTCGCCCCGCGCCTTCGCGCGCCGCCCGCTGCGCGACGACCTGGTGGACGCCGCGGTCCTCGAGGTGCTGGGGCTGGTGCGCGAGCAGGCCTGGCTCGCCGACCGGGCGCTCGAGGTGGTGCTGCGCCGGCAGAAGCGGCTCTACTCGGTGGAGCGGCGTGCCGCCGCCGAGGCCGTCTACGGCGTCCTGCGGTCCCAGGGGCGCATCGAGTGGATCCTGGGGCGCCGGGCGGCCATCGCCGAGCTCTACGCGGCCGCCCTGGCGAGCCCTGGGGGCATCCCGCAGGGCGAGGCCGAGCGCCGCCTCGGCCTGCAGCGCGGGGTGCTCGCCCCGCTCTCCGGAGGCGAGGCCCGCATCCAGGCCATCCAGGACCCGGTGGCGCGGCTCGGCGTCGAGGGGTCGCTCCCGCCCTGGCTCGCCGAGCGGCTGGTCGCCGAGATGGGGCTCGAGGAGGCCCGCGCCTTCTCGGCCGCGGTGAACGTCCGTGCGCCGCTCACGGTGCGGGCCAACCTCCTCAAGGGAACCCGGGACGACCTCCGGATCCGGCTCGAGGAGGAGGGGGTCGAGTCGAAGGAGACGCCCCTCTCCCCCTGGGGGCTCGTTCTCGACGGCCACGCCAACGCCTTCGGCCTCGACGCGTTCAAGGCAGGGCTCTTCGAGGTGCAGGACGAGGGGAGCCAGCTCATCGCGCTCGCCTGCGGCGCCCGCTCCGGGATGAAGGTGGTGGACGCCTGCGCCGGCGCAGGGGGAAAGACCCTGGCGCTGGCCGCCGAGATGCGGAACCGCGGCGTGCTGCTCGCCCTCGACGTGGACGCCGACCGGCTCGACGAGGCCCGCCGCCGGGCCAGGCGGGCCGGCGTGGACAACCTCCGCACCAAGGCGCTGCCGCCGGGGGCCGAGGCCGACGACGCGCTCCGCGACGAGGAGGGCAAGGCCGACGTGGTCCTGGTGGACGCCCCCTGCAGCGGGCTGGGAACCCTCCGGCGCAAGCCCGACGCCCGCTGGCGGCTCGGCCCCGCCGACCCGGGGCGCTTCGCCGAGACGCAGCGCGGGCTGGTGCAGCGCTTCTCACGCCTGGTGAAGCCGGGGGGGCGGCTGGTCTACGCCACCTGCTCGGTGGCCCGCGTCGAGAACGAGGAGGTGGCCGCGAGCGCGGCTTCGCTGCCCGGCTTCGCCCCCGTGCCGCTCGAGAAGACCCTCGGCGCCGCCGTCGCCCGCGCGGCCGGCGCCACCGGAAACGAGCTGCGGCTCTGGCCCCACCGGCACGGGACCGACGGCTTCTTCGTGGCCGCCTTCGAGCGGCGCAAGGACTGAGGGCCCGTGCCGGAACTCCCCGAGGTCGAGATCGCCGCGCGGAACATCCGGGCCTGGGCGGAGGGAAAGCGGATCGTCCGGGTCGAGACCGATCCCCGGGCAGTCCGCATCTTCCGCCCCGGCGACCGGGCCGCCTTCGCCCGGGCCCTCTCCGGCGCGCGCCTCGCCCGGGTGGACCGTCGCGGCAAGCACCTGCTCGTCACGCTCGAGGACCGTCGCGGCCGTCCCGTGGGGCTCTGGTCGCACCTGGGCATGACCGGCAAGTGGGTGCTGCGGGAGGGGGCAGACCCGGCGCCTGCCCACGCCCGCGTCCGGCTCTGGCTCGACGACGGGCGCGCCCTCCACTACCTCGACCCGCGCCTCTTCGGCAGGCAGCGCGTCGTCCCGCGCGCCGACTTCGCCGCGCTGCCGGAGGTGGCGGCGCTCGGCCCCGACCCGGTCCACGACGGCATCGACCCCGGTCTGCTCGCCGGCCGGCTCGGCGCCACCCGGAGGGCCGTGAAGGTGGCGCTGCTCGACCAGTCGATCCTGGCCGGGGTCGGGAACATCCACGCCAGCGAGTCGCTCTTCGCCGCGCGCATCGACCCGCGCCGGAGGGGCGGCGACCTCTCCCTGCCCGAGGTCCGGGTGCTGGCGCGGGCCATCGCGGCCTCGCTCCGGCGCGGGATCGAGATGCAGGAGGGGCCGGAGATCGCCTACGTCGAGGAGCCGGGGGCGCCGAACCCGTTCCGCGTCTACGCGAGGGAACGCGAGCGCTGCCCGCGCTGCCGCGAGGCCGAGATCCGGCGCATCGTGCAGGCCCAGCGCTCCACATTCTTCTGCCCCCGCTGCCAGGGGACGCCTGTGGCGCGAGGGCGGGCTCGCCGGGCGTGACGGGCCGCGCCCCGGTCGGCTACCATCGCGCCTCGATGCGCCCCGAAGAACTCGCCGCGACGCCGGTCGCGGAGCTCCGCGCCCGCTACCTGGACGAGGGGCGGCCGCTGCCCGCCGGCGCGGAGGCCGCTCTCGCCGCGGACTCCCGTGCGGGCGCGCGCTCCGTGGTCGCCGCCGTGCGCCGCCGCCGCAAGGCCAACCGGGCCGAGGGGCAGAGGCTGCGGAACCTGCTCCGGTACGAGAACCGGCTCTGGGAGCGCGGTGTGACCCTCGTCGCCGGCGTGGACGAGGCCGGCATGGCCCCGCTGGCCGGGCCGGTCGTGGCGGCGGCCTGCATCCTCCCACGCGACTACCGGCCCCGCGGCGTGGACGACTCGAAGCAGCTCGACGCGGCGGAACGGGAGCGGCTCGCCGAGGACATCAAGCGGAACGCCATCTCCTGGGCGGTGGGGCGGGCCGAGGTGGGGGAGATCGACCGGCTCAACATCTACTGGGCCGGCATCCTGTCGCTGCGCCGGGCCGTCCTCGGCCTCGACCAGCGCCCCGAGCACCTGCTCATCGACGCGCGCCGCATCCGGGACCTCGACATCCCGCAGGACGGCATCGTCCACGGCGACGCGCTCTCCCTGACCATCGCCGCGGCCAGCATCCTCGCGAAGACCACCCGGGACGCGCTCATGGCCCGCATGGACGAGGAGTACCCGGGCTACGGCTTCGCCCGGCACAAGGGATACCCCACCCCGGACCACGTCGCGGCGCTCCGCGAACGGGGCGCCTGCGCCATCCACCGGCGTTCCTTCGGACCGGTCCGGGAGGTGCTCGGGCTGGACGCCGAGCAGGTGGAGATGTTCCAGGAACATTGACGCGGCGCGTATCCCGGCATAAGTACTGGCTACAAAGGAAATGCCCGACGGCGAAGGTGCGTCTTGCGAACCCGGTGGATCATCCCCGGGCGAGGCGCCCCCCGACTCCGGCGATAAAATGGAAGAAAACCAGAACCGAGCCCCCCAGCAGCAGGCGCAGCACCCCCACGACAACCAGAGTGACGGCAGCGCGAAGCCTTCGGGCGGCGCGAGCGGAGAGCGCACGCCCGGCAAGCGCCGGCGCAGGTCCCGCCGGGGGCGCGGAGGCGCCGCGGCGGGTGGCGAGCCGAGGGAGGCTCGTGGACCGAGGGAGTCCCGGGAACCGCGGGACGCCTCCGGGTCCAAGGTCATCCGGGAGATCCCGGCCACCCGGGAGGAGCCCCGCGCCGCGCGCCCCACCCCCGCCGAGCCGCGGCCGCACCGCGAGGAACGGCACCGGCCGGAGCGTCACGGCGAGGGCCGGCACCGGCAGGAGCGCGGGCGCGACGGTCACGACGACGGGCGGCGGGGCTCGCCGCCCCCCCGCGGCCTCGCCCTCGACCCGGAGATGCCCAATCCCGACCGGGAGCCGGAGATCCCGATCGACCGGCTCGACCGCGACGCGGTGAAGGTCATCGCCCGGCTCCGCGCGGTGGGGCACAAGGCCTACTTCGTGGGCGGCTGCGTGCGCGACGCCCTGCTCGGGCGGACGCCCAAGGACTTCGACCTGGCCACCGACGCCCACCCCGGCGAGGTGCGCGCCATCTTCCGCAACTGCCGGCTCATCGGGCGCCGTTTCCGGCTGGCCCACGTCTTCTTCCGGGACGGCAAGATCATCGAGGTCGCGACCTTCCGGCAGAACCCGGTGGACGTGGGCGACGACGTTCCCAGCGACGCCGACCTGCTCATCACCCGCGACAACGTCTTCGGCACCGCCGAGGAGGACGCGCGCCGACGCGACTTCACCGTGAACGGACTCTTCTACGACCCGTTCCAGGGCGAGGTCATCGACTACGTCGGCGGGCGCGCCGACCTCGAGGCCCACCGCATCTCCACCATCGGTGACCCCGAGATCCGCATGCGCGAGGACCCGGTGCGGGCCCTGCGGGCGATCCGCTTCGCCTCCCGGCTGGGGTTCACCATCGAGCCCGAGGTCTTCGAGGCCATGCGGCGCAACGCCTCCGAGCTGGCGCGCTGCGCCCCGCCCCGCGTCCTCGAGGAGACCTTCAAGATCCTGCGCTGCACCGGGGCGAGCCGCGCCTTCGAGCTGCTCCGCTCGGCCGGCCTCCTCCAGGTCACGCTGCCGGCCCTCTCCCGTGCCCTCGACGCAGGAGGGCAGGAGGCGCGGGCCCGCTTCCACGCCCACCTCTCCGCGCTCGACGGGCTGGTCCGCGAGGGCGAGCCGGTCTCCGACGCCATGCTCCTCGGCGCGCTGCTCATCCACCTCCGGTCCGGAGCGGAAGGGGACCCGGCGGCCGACCTGATGCTGGCCGAGCTGGTCCAGACGGCGCGGCTGCCCCGCAAGATGGCGGAGCGAACCCGCATGGCCATGCAGGCCCAGAAGCTCTTCCACGGCCCCCCGCGCCGCAGGCGCCGGGGCGGGCTGGCCGGCCAGGCCTACTTCACCGACGCACTCCAGATCCTCAAGGTGACCGTGAAGGCCACCGGCCAGGGCGCCGAGGCCCTGGCCCGCTGGGAGGCGGAGGCGCAGCCCGGCCACGGGGAGGGCGGCGAGGAGATCGAGCCCTCGCTGCTCGCCGAGGCGGCCGGAGACGCCGCTTCCGAGACTCCGGGTGCACCGGCCCGGGCCGGCGCGGCGCCCGATGGTCCGGACGCCGAGGGCGAGGAAGCCCGCCGCCGCCGCCGCGGTGGACGCCGCCGCCGCCGCCGCGGGAGGGGAGGAGGCGGAGCCCCGCAGGCCTCACCGCCCGCCACTTCGGGAGCCCCTTAGCCGGGCCCCACATCGAGTACAATGCGCGAGCCCAGGCCATCCCCCATGAAGACCCCGACTCCCAGCGGCAGCGAGAAGCAGAAGAGCCGGTACCGGCGCGTCCTCGTCAAGCTCTCGGGAGAGGCGCTGATGGGCGACGGCAAGTACGGCATCTCGCCGAAGACCCTCATCGCCATCGCCCAGGACGTGAAGGAGGCGGTGGACCTGGGCGTCCAGGTGGCCCTCACCATCGGCGGAGGAAACATCTTCCGCGGCGTCTCCGGCGCCACCGAGGGCATGGACCGCTCCAGCGCCGACTACATGGGGATGCTGGCCACGGTGATCAACGCCATGGCCCTCCAGGACGCCTTCGAGAAGCTGGGCGTCGAGACCCGGGTCCAGTCGGCCATCGAGATGCACCAGGTCGCCGAGCCCTACATCCGCCGCCGCGCCATGCGCCACCTCGAGAAGGGGCGGGTGGTCATCTTCGCCGCCGGCACCGGGAATCCCTACTTCACCACCGACACCGCGGCCAGCCTCCGGGCCATGGAGATCCACGCCGACGTGCTGCTCAAGGCCACCAAGGTGGACGGGGTCTACAACGACGACCCCAAGAAGAACCCCAACGCCGTGAAGTTCCGGCAGCTCTCCTACCTCGACGTGCTGAAGAAGAACCTCAAGGTGATGGACTCCACCGCCATCAGCCTCTGCATGGACAACGACCTGCCCATCGTGGTGTTCGACCTCACCGAGCGCGGCAACATCCGCCGCGCGGTGCTCGGCGAGGAGATCGGCACCACCGTCGGGAAGCTCACGACGCGTACGGTCTAGCCACGCACCGACCCCGCCGCCGGAGGGCACATGAGCGTCTCGGACGACATCCTGAAGGACCTCAACGAGCGGATCGCCAGGACCATCGACTCGTTCAAGGGCGATCTGCAGGCCATCCGCACCGGCCGCGCCAACCTGCACGTGCTCGACGCGGTCCGCATCGACTACTACGGGCAGATGACCCCGCTGGCCCAGGTGGGGACGCTGGCGGTGGCCGACGCCCGCCTCATCACGGTGAAGCCCTGGGAGAAGAACCTCATCCCCCAGATCGAGAAGGCCATCCGCGACGCAAACCTGGGCCTGAACCCCCAGTCCGACAAGGACATCGTCCGCATCCCCATCCCCCCGCTCACCGAGGAGCGGCGCAAGGAGATCGTGAAGCAGGTGAAGCACAAGGGGGAGGAGTTCAAGGTCGCGGTGCGCAACGAGCGGCGCGACGCCAAGGAGTTCGTCGAGGCCGCGGAGAAGGACGGCGACATCTCCCAGGACGACGCCAAGAAGGCCCTCGAGAAGGTGCAGAAGGCCACCGACGAGGGCGTGAAGAAGATCGACGAGGTGGTGGCCGCCAAGGAAAAGGAAGTGATGCAGATTTGAGCGGGCTCCCCGGCCCGAACTTCCCGCTGCTCCTCGGCGGCTTCCTGGTCGTCGGGATCCTCGCCGCCACGTTCTTCGCGCTGGCAGGCAGGACCGCCACGCCGCGCTCGCGGCGCCGGGTGTACGGGGTCCTGTGGGTGCTGGTGCTGCTGGTGGGTGGGCCACTGTGGCTCGTCGCGGCGGCGGGCCTCGGGCTCCTCTGATCCACGGTGATTCGCGGGCGACGCCCCTTCCGTGGTGCCGGCGCCCGGGGGATCCTCGTCTCCGCGCCGCTTGTCCTTCCATGAGAAGGCCGCTGGTTGTCAATCGGGCTGTGTTCTTGGTGGGTGCGTCGAAGATCGATCCGAACCTGCCATGCTTCCATCCGCACTCTGATTGGGCCGTGGGGCCCGGTGCATGCTGGGGTCCGTCCCGTCAGGCGCTGCCATCTCGCGAGCGAGTTCGGCGTCCAGATGCAACGCCGACTCCAGGACTAGCTCGCAGTCGCCTGGACGGGGCAGTTCGGAAAGACGTCGATGCCATTTCTCCTAGGTTGGTGTTGGGGAATGATGGTGGTTACCCGGCGTGCGCTTTCCCATAGCCAAGTGGCTGATACGGAGCGCCGGAGAGCCAGAGTCGGTGGAGCAAGACGGCGAGTTTCCTCGCCACCGCAACGACAGCCCGCTTCCTGGCGTTCTTCCCTCCGCGACTGGCAAGTGCGAGACCCCAACGCTTCAATTCGCTGTCGGGGCTCAAGGCTCCCAGCGTGTAGTGCGCGCACTGGACGAGCAACTTGCGAACGAATGGGTCGCCGGTCTTGGTGATGTGTTGTTGCGGGTCGCTTTCGCCAGATTGGTTCTTCCCTGGCACGAGGCCAAGGAACGCGGCGGCGAAGCGGCTCTTCTTGAATCGAGCCGGGTCTTCGATGGTCAGGTAGTAAGCAAGGGCCGTGATCGAACCCACCCCGGGCACCTGGGTGAGGCGTTTGGTCGCGGGATGAACGGTCGTCACGAGTTGCTCGATTTGCCTGTCCTGCGCAGCGATCTGCTCGTTCAAGACGCGCATCACGGCCAGCACTGGGCCCAGTGCCGGGAGTAGTTCCGCCGGCACCACGGCCTCGGCCTCGTCGACGAACACTTCCGACGAACAGTCCCGGACGCGATGGCCGAACGGCTTCAGCATCCCGCGCACGTGGTTGATGAGCTGGGACCGGTTCCGAACCAAGATGTCGCGTGACCGAGCACACGCCAGGTCCACCTGGGCGCCGCGGCTCCGATGCTGGACCGGGGCGAGCAAGTCGACGTCCAGCCGACCAAGTCGAGCGAGTACAAGCGCATCCGAACGGTCGCTCTTCGTCCGTCTTTGCCAGATCAGCCTTACCTGGCGCGGGTTCGCGACGATGACCTCATGGCCCAGGGCCCCGATGAGCTCCGCCATCCACCTGGAATGGGTCCCAACCTCCAAGATAACTCGAGCGTCCCGGAGCTTCGATAGCCGCTTCTCCAGGCTGCCCTTCGTCGTCCGGATCTGATCCCGGTCCACGACCGCACCCGTGTCGTCGAGCACGCACATCTCGGTGAACTTGTCGCTCACATCCAGGCCCACGTACGTGGTGATACGCTTCTCCATGGCCGCTCTCCTTTGGACTTCGAGTCCGCCCCAACGGACAGCCTAGCTGTCCGCAGGGAGAGCGGCCTTCTCATCCCATCTCGCGCCCCGGGGGACGCGTGGTCGCGGCGACAGGGTGAAGCATCCGCCTCGAAGCCGCTCCGGCTCGGGGCCTTCGATTGTGGCGCTGCGGAGGCGGCGCCCGACGAGGACCC
>CAIQRS010000110.1 GCA_903874275.1 uncultured Anaeromyxobacter sp. | reverse complement strand
GTGACGTTGCGCCCTTCGAGGAGGCCCTCGACCTCAAGCGAACCACCCCGCACAACTTTCTCGTCCTTCGGGCCGACCCCGCCGCGGACACGTCGGCTGCCGGGATCTACGCCTTCACGAGAACTCTGCCGCACGGGACTGGGGTCTCTCTCCCGCAGCTGGCGGTCGACCTGGCGGGCGTGGGGGGACGCGGCGACGAGCAATCGGAGCGGCTCATCGAGATCTTCGCCAAGGGTCTCCCGCCGCCCGAGCTCGACCCATGACGGATCGCGAGCGGTTCGAGATCATCCTCGAGGAGCTGGGGGCCTTGCTGAGCCACTCCTCCAGGTCGAGACCGACACGGGCCAGCGACTCGTCCGTGGCTATTCGCTCGATCCGGACCTCCTCCTCGACCCTGCCGACCCGGGGGAGTCTCCCCGCTGGGACGAGATCCCGGAGGTCCTTCGATTTCAGGCCCCAGGGCTCGCCAGAGCCGGCGACGCAGATGACCGAGTTGCCGCGGGGCGACCAGGTGCTCGCGCGGGCGATCGACCTGCGCTTTCGCATCGGCGCCCGTGACGTCAAGCTGAAGACGCCGAGCCCGGTGGACTTCGTCCTCATGAAGCTGGACGCGATGCGGATACGTCGGCCGGTGAGCCCCAAGGACGCCTTCGACCTGTACGCCTACGTCCACAAGAAGACGCCCGCCGTCGTTGCCGAGGCGATTGCGTCGGCACCCGAGCGTGGCGAGGCGCTGGGGCGGTTGCAGCAGGTGTTCGGGGGCGAGAACGCGGACGGCGTCCGCGACGTGCTCGCCTTCGCCGGCTCAGTGGATGGCATCGAACGCGAGCTCGTCGCGAAGGACGTGGTTCGGACCTTTGCGACGGTCCGGCGTCTCGCGACCATCGGGTAGCGTACCCGTTCAAACCGGGACCAGAACGAGACCCATCTGGTGGTCGATCTCGTCACTTCATGTCGACTCCCGTCGTCTCGTCCATCTCGTAGAACTCCTGTCCCGCAAGGAAATCCGAACAACGACGCCCGTCTGCCCGTTGCCCTTTTCGAGGGCTCATAACCCGAAGGTCCCAGGTTCAAATCCTGGCCCCGCAACCAATGAGGACGCCCACTTAGCTCGCTACTAGGTGGGCGTTTCGCTTTCAGGGGCCTTTCAGGGGCCTTTCGAGGGGCCTTTCAACCCTCTCGCCAGCGCCGCAGAACCCGAAGGTCCTACCTTGCGGCGTTTGTCTCCCTTGCCCGGTCCAGAAGGTCGGGCTGATGCGCGAGGCGAAGCCAAGGCGGGTAGGGGGCAGGTGGCAGGTCCGCCTCACCGACGAGCACGGCAAGCGACGGAAGCGGCTCTTCGACGCCCACGCTGACGCAGTGAAGGCGCAGGTCGCCGAGCAGGCGAGGGTGGCCGAGGTAAAGGACGGCCTGCGCGACCCCGCCCCCGCTGACCGGACGGTTGACCAGCTCGCCGACTGTCGCGGCGGGACGCCCCACCTGGGGGGGGCACATCGATCTTGAAGATCTCTCATACTCGGCCAGGCATGAACGGGGTACCGACTGGCGAAGAAGCTCACCACCGATGACCGCAAGAAGTTGCGGGAGGAGGCGGAGACGCGGTTCATCCGCGTCCCCGCCCGGCATCACACTGTCGATTTGAAGGGGCTCGTAATCCCCTGGCGCGTGAACCGCCGGCTCGCCCTGCTGGCGTGCCTCTTGTCGTTCGCACCTGCCGAAACGATGGGCGAAGCGAAAGGTGCCCCTGCCCCTCCGATTCAGGCGGCGGAGATTAGGGTCGGCAGCGAGATCGAGTTCCCGCCCTACGCAACCCTGGATGAGAACGGGCAGCCGGCCGGCTTCTCGGTCGATCTCCTCCGGGCGGTCGCCCGGTCGGCCGGTCTCGGTCTCCGGTTCACCACCGGTCCATGGGATCAGGTCTGGCGGGGTCTCGTGGCCGGCGACCTGGACGTCCTGCCGATCGTGGCCATCTCCGACGAGAGAAGAATACTGGTCGACTTCGGCCTCCCCCACACCGAGACCTTTGACGCCTTCTTCGTGCGCCAGGGAGTCCGGGAGATTCCCGACCTGCGCGCGGCCGAGGGAAAGACCATCGGGGTGATGCGGTCGGACGCCGCGCAGCACGAGTTGATCGAACGAGGATTCCGGGGGCAGGTCGCGCTGGTCGACACCATCCCTGACGGACTGCGGCGGCTCGCCGCTGGGGAGTTCGACGCCTTCCTCTGCTCGAAGCTGGTCGGCATCCTCGCCATCCAGCAGCACGGGATCGTGGGGCTCGTCGCCGGGCCACCCATCCCGGACTACAAGCGAGTCTTCGCCTTCGGCCTGCGCAAGGGGGCCAGCGACCTGAAGGAGAGGCTCGACCAGGGGCTGCTCACCGTCAAGACCTCCGGAGAATACGACCGCATCTACGCCCGGTGGCTCTCCTACGACGACCCGTGGCGGCGATTCCGCCCGTACCTGCCGGCGGCCTTCGCGCTGCTGGGGCTCGGCCTGGTCCTGGCCGCGCTCGTCCTTGCCGCGCAGCGGAGGCGGACACGATTCCTGCGCTCGATCGTGGAAACCGCGCAGGACGGGTTCTGGATGCTCGACTCGAGCGGCCGGATCCTGCTGGTCAACGACGCGGCTTGCGCTCTCTCCGGGTACACGCGGAAGGATCTCCTGGAGATGACCGCGGCCGACATGGAAGCGGTCGAGCGACTGGACGAGGTGAAGGCCCATCTCGAACGGGTCCTCCGCACGGGCTCGGAGCGATTCCTGACGCGCCACCGGCGCAAGGACGGAACCCTCATCGACGTGGAGGTCAGCGTCCAGGCCGTCCCCGGGAAGCGCGGCCGGACGGTTGCCTTCCTGCGAGACGTCACCCAGGCCAAGCGGTCCGACGAGCTACTTCGAGAAAGCGAGGCGCTCTTCCGGAACCTGTTCGAGCGCAACACCGCCACCGAGCTGATCATCGATCCGGACAATGGGAGCATCGTCGACGCCAACCAGGCCGCTGCGAACTACTACGGATGGTCGAGGGATCGGCTCAGGCAGATGAGGATCCAGGAGATCAACACCCTCCCTCCCACCGAGGCCGAGGCGGCGATCCTGAGGGTCAGGACCGAGGGCGCGGTGCATTTCGAGTTCCGCCACCGGATGGCAGACGGCTCCATCAGGGACGTGGACGTGTTCACCAGCAAGGTCGAGATCCACGGCAGGGACCTGATCTTCTCCATCATCCTCGACAGCACCGCGCGCAAGCAGGCGGAGGCCGCGCTGCGTGTCGCGCACGCCCAGCTCGCGCTGACCTCGCGCCTCGCCGCCCTGGGAACGCTGGTCGCAGGCGTGGCCCACGAGATCAACAACCCGCTGGCGGCGACCCTCTCCGACCAGGAGCTGGCCCGTAAAGCCGTCCGGGAGGTTCGGGACCATCTCCGCGGGAGCGCCCCGCTCGACCGGGAGGTCGAGGTTCGCCACCTCGACGAGGTCGTCGAGGAACTGGACGATGCCCAGGAGGCCGGCCGGCGGATCGCACACATCGTCAAGGACCTCAGGACCTTCGGTCGGCCCAACCAGACGAGGACGCGGACCCGTCTCGGCGACATCGTGGATCTGGCCCTGCGCTGGGTGCCCGTCACCGTTGCCCAGACCGCCAACGTCACGGTGGAGAGCGAAGGCGCGCCCGACGTCATGGCTTCCCCGGGCCAGATCGAGCAGGTGGTGGTGAACCTGCTCACCAACGCGGCGAATGCCACGCCGGAGGGGTTGCGCGGCGCCATCGTCATCCGTGTCGGGGTGGGCGACTCTGGAGCGGCGCGCCTGGAGGTCATCGACCACGGAAAGGGGATCGAGCCTGCCGTCCTGCCGCATATCTTCGAGCCCTTCTTCAGCACATGTGACGTAGGGAAGGGATCGGGGCTCGGCCTGTCCATCTGTCACGCCATCGTGACCAACCACGACGGAACGCTGACGGTGAGGACCGAGGTCGGC
The DNA here is from genome assembly GCA_903874275.1 of uncultured Anaeromyxobacter sp. Classification (GTDB taxonomy): domain Bacteria; phylum Myxococcota; class Myxococcia; order Myxococcales; family Anaeromyxobacteraceae; genus CAIOAK01. The sequence continues at coordinate 823 of CAIQRS010000110.1, read as the reverse complement.
AAGGGCTCCACGTTCCGCGTGGAGTTGCCTGCCGCGCCGGCGGAGGTGTGAACTCGGGTGAGAGCTAAAGGGGATGCGGCCGCCCTGGCCGTCCCCAAATCCATCTACGCCACCGACGGGGTCGTTCCTGCCACGGGTAGGCCGGCCCGGTCGGCCAGCATCAGGCCCAGCACCTTCATCCGCGAGAAGACCTTCGAGATGGATACGTCGAGGTGCTCGGCGATGTCTGCGAGGGTGGAGCTCGCCTGCCGCATGGCAAGGAGCTGCTGGTCCGGTTCGGGTAGCGACGCGACCCACGCTTCCAGGTCGATGGCGGAGACGATGTCGCGCTGCGGGCTGGTCTGGAGCGCCGTGGCGAGGCCCGGGACGAGAGCCTCGACCTCGTCCTGCGCGATGAAGTCGCCGTCGTCGTCGAGCAGCCCATCGAGCCGGTACACCTCGACCTTGCCCTGCGTGTAGTTCAGCGGGTGCATCACGTCGCGGGCGGGCTGTGCGTCGTCGCGGACGAAGCGGCGCTTCAGGTCCACAGCCGCTGCCTGCACGAGTGAACCAGGATGGCGTCGTTGAGCACCTGGCCGCGCTCGGCGTACCTCGCGGCCATCTCGAAGGTCATGCAGATCGCTTCCTGCAATCGGTCCTCCTGATCGGCGAGGTTCGTGATGTGGCGGGCGACGGGGCTGAAGATGCCGCGCTTCACCTTGTCGTTGAAGCTGCTGCGAAGCTCCTGCTGGGTCATGGTGGTCTCCTGGCGCGGACGCAGGAGGCCATGGCCCCTGGGACGCGCATGCGATGCGCGCCGTGGGGCGCTGGTTGTGGTGGTAGT
>CAIQRS010000109.1 GCA_903874275.1 uncultured Anaeromyxobacter sp. | reverse complement strand
GGAGGCGGGGGCGCGGCGGCGGCCGACGCCCGCGCGGGAGCGGCGCCCTTCTCGCCTGCGCGGCGCCTGGCCGCTGCGAGGGCCGGCCCGGCCCAGGGGAGGTGGGCGCGGACCTTGACGGCCACCGCGTCGAGGTCGGCCGGGCTCCAGGGCTGTCCGAAGGCAGGGCCGGAGAGGGCCAGCGCCCAGGCGTCCTCGTCTGGGAGGCGGGGGTGGACGCGGGCCAGAACCCGGTCGCGCTGCAGGAGCCGGAGGGCCTCGATGCGCCGGAAGCCGGACACGACCTGGAAGCGCCTCCCCTCCCCGTCCGGCCCGGGGAGAGGACGAAGCTCGACCGGCGTCAGCTGGCCGAGCCGCCCGATGGCGACCGCCAGCTCCGAGACGTCCCCCGTCTCCCGGAGACGGAAGGTCGCGTCGGGAACGATCTCCTCGAGCGGGACGTGCTGCACCCTAGTTCCCGGAGGTGTCCACGTCGCCCTGGAAGACGGCCCCGTCCACGATGACGACACGTGGTGCGCGGATGTCGGCGCGGACGTCGGAGTCGGCCTCGAGCCGCACCGTCCCGCCCATGGCCACGCGACCGCGCAGGCTTCCCCGGACCACGAGGTCGCCCGGGCCCCGGACCTCGCCCTCGATGGACGTCCCCGGCCCCACCACCATGGGCGTGCCCTCCGGCGCGGCGGTCTCGTTCTCGGTGCTCGTGGCGTGCCTCCCTCTGCGGTCAGGATAGGAGGCCCACCTCGCCCCGGTCAATGCGTTCCTGGGGCGCTCCGCGCGGAGATCCACTCCACCGCGTCGGCGATGGGGGCGGCGCGCCCCCGCTCGTTGAAGATCTCGTGCTCGAACCCGACGTACTCCTTCAGCGTCTTGTCCTTCGAGCCCACCGCGGCGAAGAACTCGGCGGAGGCCGCGCCGTCGGCGATCCGGTCGCCGGTGCCGAGCAGGAGGAGCAGCGGCCGGTCGAAGCGGGCCAGGTCCCGCCGCAGATCCGCCTGGGCCCTCCCCGACTCGGTGAACCAGCGCGGCGTGGCCTTGCGCTGGTAGAGCGGGTCGGCGTCGCTCCAGGCCTGCATCTCCGGGTCGGAGGTGAGCGTGGCCAGGTCGAGGCCGGCGTCCACCGGCAGGTGCGGGATGAGCTTCCCGATGAGCAGCGCCGACCAGACCTTCACCTTGGGTGGATCGACGGCGAGCCGGAAGTAGGGGTTGGAGAGCACCACGCCGTCCACCGTCCGACCGCCGCGCAAGGCCCAGTGGGCGGCGATGTGGCCGCCCTGGCTGTGGGCCACCACGAAGATCTTCCTGCCGGCGGACTCCGACCGCACCTGGGCGGCGAAGGCGTCGAGGTCGGCCAGGTAGTCCTCGAAGCGGTCCACGTACCAGCGCTTGCCGCCCGAGCGGCCGTGCCCCCGGAAGTCGAGCAACGCCACCTCGTGGCCGGCCCGCACCAGCGCGTCGGTGACGCCGGCGTAGCGCCCCAGGTGGTCGCCGGCCCCGTGGAGGACGAGGACGGTGGAGCGCGGCCCGGGAGGCGTGTAGCGCTCCCAGTGGATGTCGGGGCCACCCGGCGCGCGCACGGCGCCCCGGGTGTGGAGCGCCAGGTCGGCGCCGGGAAAGACGGGGACGGCCACGTTCACCTCCGGGCCGGGCGGACGTCGCCGCCGGGCAGTTCGCGAAGCTTCTTCTCGATGGCGGCCCGCTGCTCCGGCACGTCGGCCTCGGCCCCGTCGTCGAGGGCCTGGATGGCCCGGCGCCAGGCCCGCGCCGCATCGGCGTCCCTCCGGGTGCGCCGGTAGGCGTCCCCCAGGTGCTCGAGGATGGTGGGCTCGGGCCCGGAGAGGGCCTCGGCCTTCTCGAGGGTGACGACGGCGCCGGCTGCGTCGCCGCGCCGGAACTGGATCCATCCCAGCGAGTCGAGGAAGGAGCCGTTGTCCGGCTCGATCTCGAGCGCGCGGGTGACGAGCACCTCGGCCTCGTCGAGCCGCTCCCCCTTCTCGGCCAGGCTGTACCCCACGAAGTTCATGGCGTCGGCGTTGTCGGGCGACTCCTCGATGAGCCTGCGCATGGTGGCGATGGCGCCCGGGCGGTCGCCGGCCCGGTCCTGGGCCACGCCCAGGGAGAAGAGGAGCCGCTCGTTGCGCGGCTGCAGCCGGAGCTGCTCCTGGAGGTAGCTCACCGCCTCGGAGGCCCGTCCGGCCCGCTCGAGGACGTGGGCGCGGGCCGTGACCAGGCGCGCGTCCCCGGGGCGCTCGGCGAGGGCCGCGTCGAGGAGCGAGAGCCCGGCGGCCGCCTTGCCCGACTGAGCGAGCACCGAGGCACGGGCGGCGATGGCCGCCACGTCGAGGTCGGGATCCCCCGAGGCCACGGCGCCGAAGGCGGCCGCCGCCTCGACCCATCGCCGCTCCTCCCGCAGCGCGAGCCCCCTGGCGTAGAGCAGCCGCCCGTCCACCGAGGTCCTGAGCCCCTCGTCCACCACCATGATGGCGTCGGCCGGCCTGCGCGCGTCGAGCCAGGCGAAGGCCACCCGCATCCGGACCTCCACCTCGTGGGGCGCCACGTGGACGGCCTGCCCGAAGTAGGCCCGCGCCGCGTCGGAGTTTCCGGAGCGCAGCGAGAGGCGCCCCAGCGCGACCAGCCCCTCGGGGTCGTCGGGGTCCTGCCGGACGAGCCCTTCCCAGGCCTTCCGGGCCTCCTCGTACCTCCGCCGCGACTCCTCCAGCTCGGCCAGGCGACGCCATGCCTCGGTGTCCCGCCGTTCGATGGCCACCGCCCTCCGGTAGAGCACCGCGGCGCGGTCGAGCTGCTTCTGGTCGGCGAGGACCCGTCCCAGGTCGCGCAGCGCCCCGGCCCCCTCGGCGGGCAGGAACCGGGCGAGCTCCCCGAGGACGGCCTCGGCCCCCGGCCCGTCCCCGGCGTCGAGCCTGGCCTGGGCGAGCAGCCGGAAGGGGTCGGGGTCCACGGCCGCCTGTCCGGGCGGGGCCCTGGCGGCGAGCGCCGTCTGGGCCTCGACGGCGGAGCGCAGCGCGCGCTCTGCGTCGGCGGGTCGGCGCGCGATGGTGGCGGTCTTGCCCAGGATGAGCCAGGCCTCGGCGGCGGCGGGCCCGGCGGGATCGAGCTCGATGGCCTTGCGGGCCTCCGTCTCCGCGCCGGGGAGGTCCCCGGTGCGGGCACGGGCCTCGGCGAGGGAGACGCGGAGGGCGGGCCCGGAGGGGTCGGCGAGGACCGCCGCGCGGTAGGAGTCGAGCGCCGACCGCCAGTCGCTCTGCTGCTCGGCGAGCCGGCCGCGGAGGTAGGCGGTGTAGGCGCGCGCCGAGACCCGGGGGGCCGCCGGTGGTGGCGCACCCCGTGCCGGCGCCGCGGCGACCGCGACCAGGATCGCGAGGAGAGGGAGGCGGGACAAGGCAGGATCCTAGCGGCGGGACCGGGGGCGCGCTACGAGCGGCGCCGGGGCGTGGCGGCAGCCGCGGCGACCGCCTGCGCGGCCGCGGCGGCCAGCGCTCCGTCGGGGATGGGGGAGGCGAGCACCAGCTCGACCCCCGCAGCCCGCAGCCCCTGGACGTGCTCGGCCCTGGCGGCGGCCACCACCGGCACCGAGGCCAGGCCGGGATCGCCGCGCAGGCCGGCCAGCGTGTCGCCGCCGTCGGCGGGAGGATCGACCAGCACGACCAGGTCGGGCGAGAAGCGGGCCGCGGCCAGGCCCGCGGCGAATCCCGGGCCGGAGGGGTGGGCGACGATCCCCGCCTCCTGCAGCTGCAGGACCACGTGGTCCACCGCCGCTCCGGCCTCACCGACCACGAGCGCCTTCCGGCGCGCGTCCACCGCGTCGGCCAGGTCGGCCGGCATGGGCATGCCGTGGCGCGACATGAAGGACGCGAGCTCCTCGCGCGCGATCCGGCGATGGCCGCCGGGCGTCCGGTGGGCCTTGAGCCGGCGCGCCTTGATCCAGTTCACGACGGTCGGCAGGGAGACGCCGAGGACGTGGGCGGCCTCGAATGTGGTGTAGAACCTGCGCATCGGGAGGCTGCGGAGCATACACCAGACCGTGGTAAGGAAAGTCCATGCCCCCTCCTGCGACGTACCTCCTGGGTGCCGTGCAGATGACCTCCACCGCGGACCGGGCCCGCAACCTGGCCACCGCGATCCGGCTCGTCAACGAGGCCGCCGACCTGGGCGCGAAGCTCGTCGGCCTCCCGGAGAACTTCGCCTTCATGGGGCGGGACGAGGAACGCATCGCCACGGCCGAGCCGCTCGAGGGGCCCACGCTCGGCGCCATCCGCGAGGTGGCGCGGGCGCGCCGGATCTGGATCGTCGCCGGCTCGGTGGCCGAGAAGGTGGACCAGCCGGGGAGGACCGCCAACACCAGCGTGCTCGTCTCCGACGACGGCTCGCTCGCCGCGGCCTACCGCAAGATCCACCTCTTCGACGTGAACATCCCGGACGGCGCGCGCTACGCCGAGAGCGAGACGGTGATACCCGGGGACAAGGTGGTGCTGGCCCCCACGCCGCTCGGGCGCATCGGCCTCACCGTCTGCTACGACCTGCGCTTCCCGGAGCTCTACCGGCAGCTCTCCGGCCTGGGCGCGGAGGTGGTCTTCATCCCGGCGGCCTTCACCCTCTTCACCGGCAAGGACCACTGGGAGGTGCTGATCCGGGCCCGGGCCATCGAGAACCTCTCCTACGTGGTGGCCCCCGCCCAGGTGGGGCGCCACTCGGCCAACCGGCTTACTTATGGAAACGCCATGATCGTGGACCCCTGGGGGACCGTGCTGGCGCGCTGCCCGGATGGCGAGGGGGTCTGCGTGGCCCGATTCGACCGGGCGCGCCTGGAGCGGGCCCGCCAGGAACTGCCGTCCCTCAAGCACCGGCGGCTCTGAAGGCCGTTCCATCCTCGGCTGCACCGTGACCGCGGGACACGCGCGCCGGTGACGCGCGGCCTCGCGTCGCCCGCGGCTGCGTCGCCCGGAAGTGCGTCTATCCGGGTCCCCCGCCGTGCCGTACGGTTTCACCATGAGGCAATGGCTGGCGATCGCGCTGCTCGGGCTCCCGGCCTGCGGGGGGCTCACGGAGGGCTTCCAGGTCCGGGACACGACGGTGACGGTCCGGACCGACGCGGCCTTCACCCGGAGCGCGGACTTCCCGGCCCGGGTCGAGAGCACGCTCCAGTCCGCCCTGGACTACTGGGGCGGCTCCTGGTCCGACCTGGCCGGCTCCGCCATCGTCTTCGAGGGGGCGGCCCACGTGGAGTGCGGGAGCAACGGCCCCTCGACGGGCTGCTTCGACGGGGACATCCGCGTCACCACCCAGGACGCCGGCCGGACCATCTCCTGCGTGGAGGCGACCGTGCTCGTCCACGAGGTCGGGCACGCGGTGATCGGCGATGCCGGCCACGACGACCCGCGCTGGATGGACTTCGCCGTGCTGGTCGAGACCCTGATCGGGCGGACCGGCTACGACGCGTCCGGCCCGACGTCGTGCGACCCGGTGGCCAACGTCTGGCGCCACCCGCCGCGGGGGTGAAGCGCCTACCCGGTCCGCTTGCGAAAGCGCGCCGCGGCCAGCCCGAAGATGGCCGTGCCGAAGAGCGCCAGCGCCACCAGCTGGGGCCAGAGGTCGGCGAAGCCCCCTCCCTTGAGGAGGTTGGAGCGGGCGATCTCCTGGAAGTAGCGCAGCGGGTTGGCGTAGGTCAGCCACTGCATCCAGCGGGGCATCGAGTCGACGGGAGTCATGATCCCGGAGAGCAGCATGGCCGGCAGCGTGAAGAGGAAGCCGCCCAGGAAGGCCTGCTGCTGGTTCGCCGAGATGGTCGAGATGAGCAGCCCCACCCCCAGGGTGGAGAGCAGGTAGAGCAGCGTCGCGAGCGCCATCACCGCCAGGTTCCCCCTCAGCGGGACGCCGAAGACCCAGGTTCCGACGGTGACGAGGAGCAGCACGTCGAAGAAGCCGATGAAGACGAAGGGGGTCATCTTGGCCGCCAGCAGCACCGATGCCGGGACGGGCGTCACCGCCACCTGCTCGAGGGTGCCCTGCTCCCGCTCGCGCGCCAGCCCCATGGCGGTGACCAGGGTGGTGACGACGACGAGCAGCATCGCCGCGATGCCGGGCACGATGTAGGGCGCGCTCTTCAGCCCGGGGTTGTAGTAGAGCCGGGGCACGACCTCGATGCGGGCCGGAGGGGCCATTCCGGCCGCCCGGGCGCGCTCGCCGGCACGCCGCAGGGACTCCTCGCCGAAGTAGCGAGAGACCGCGCCGGCGGCGACGTTGGACCGGTTGGGGTCGGTCCCGTCGAGGATCACCTGGACCTCGGCCGGACGCCCGGCCGCCACGTCGGAGCCGAAGCGGGGCGGGATGACCAGCACCACCGCCGCCGCACCGCGATCGAGCGCGGCGGCGCCCTGCTCGGCGCTGTCCGCTCCACCGGCGAAGTGCAGCGTGCCGTCGGCGAGCACCCGGCGCAGGTGGCTCCGGCTCTCCGGGCTGCGGTCCTGATCGGCGACCACGGTGGGAACCCGGTCCACCTCGAAGTCCACCGCGAAGCCCAGGACCAGCGTCTGCAGGAACGGCGCGAAGATCAGCATGAACATGACGCGCCGGTCCCGGAGCGTCTGGAGGACCTCCTTCCGCACCACCGCTGCGTACTGGATCCATGCCCGGGCCGGGCGCCGCTCCGCGTTCACGCGATCCTCCTCTTGAAGCGGGCCGTGGCCAGCGCCACGATCGCCACCGCGAAGACCAGCATGGCGAGCAGGTCGGGCCAGACCTGCGCGAACCCGTTTCCCTTGAGCAGGATCTGCCGGAGCGCGTCCACCATGTAGCGGGCGGGCACGATCCGCGAGATCAGCCGCAGCACCGCCGGCATGTTGTCGATGGGGACGAGCATGCCGGAGAGGAGCAGCGAGGGGAGCAGGGACGACAGGCTGCCGGCCTGGGTGGCCACCAGCTGGTTCTTCGCCAGCACCGAGATGAGGAGTCCCTGGCCCAGCATCCCGGCCAGGAAGAGCACCCCGGCCAGGATGACGAGGAGCGGGCTTCCCAGGATGGGCACGTCGAACACGTTGGTCCCGACCCCCAGGACGAGCAGCAGCTGGATGAGGCCGACCACCAGGTAGGGGAAGAGCTTGCCCAGCACGATCTCGAGCCGGCTCACCGGAGAGGCGAAGAGCTGCTCCATGGAGCCCCGCTCCCACTCGCCGGCCACGGTGAGCGCGGTGAGCAGGACCGCGCTGATGGCCATGAGGTAGGCCGCCAGTCCGGGCACGATGAAGACCGCCGAGCGGGCCTCCGGGTTGTAGCGGGACGAGACCTTCACCTGGAGGGAAGGAGCGGCGGAGATGCCCGGGGCCGACGCCATCCGTCGGCTCTCGGAGAGGGCGATGGCGTCCGCCTTGTTGAGCACCTGGCCGGCGGTGACCGCGTCGGCGGCGTCGAGGAGCAGTTGGGCCCGCGCCGGTCCGCCGCGCGCCAGGTCCTTCTCGTAGCCCCGGGGGATGACCAGGATGGCCTGCGCCCGGTGGCGGCGGAAAATCGTGTCGGCGTCGTCGGCGTCGTCGCCGCCCACCGGATCGAACTCGTGGTTCTCGGTGAAGGCCTGGGCCAGCCGGCGCGAGGCCTCGGTGCGGTCCTGGTCGGAGACGGCCAGCCGGATCCGGTCCACGTCGAAGCTCACCCCGTAGCCGAAGAGGAGCAGCATCACCACCGGCATGGCGAGCGCGAGCAGGAGGGTCCGGGGGTCGCGCCGGATGTGCAGGATCTCCTTCCAGGCGATGGCGCCCACGCGGGCCAGGAACCGCCCCGCCCGGCTTCCGGCCAGCGTCACGGCGCAACCTCCTGCGCGGCCTGCGCCTCTGCGCCGCGCCCCACCACCGCCAGGAACACGTCCTCGAGCGTCGGCTCGGCCACCTCCACCGAGACGCCCTCCCCGCCGCTCGCCTCGAGGACGGTCCGCACGGCCGCGCCGTCCCAGGCCGCCGGATCCACGCGCAGGTGGAGCCCGGCGCCGAAGGGCTCGGCAGCCCGGACCCCAGGGCGGGCGCGGAGGGCCGCCGCCCCGGCCGTGAGGTTCCGGCCGCGAACCAGCAGGACGCGATCGGGAACCCAGGTCCGCTTCAGCTCGGCCGGGGTGTCGAGGGCCACCAGCCGGCCATCCACCATGAGACCGATCCGGCGGCAGTACTCGGCCTCGTCGAGGTAGTGGGTGGTGACGAAGACCGTCGTGCCCCCCCGGGACAGGTCGCGGATGAGCCTCCAGAACGACCGGCGGGCCTCGGGATCGACGCCGGCGGTGGGCTCGTCGAGGAAGACGATGGACGGGCGGTGAAGGACCGCGCTCCCCAGCGCGAGCCGCTGCCGGATGCCGCCGGGCAGCGCGCCGGTGATGGCCTTGCGGTGCTCGGCGAGGCCGGTGAGCTCGAGGACCTCGTCGGCGCGCCGCTGGAGGTCCTTTCCCCAGAGTCCGTAGGCGCCCCCGAAGAAGCGCAGGTTCTCCTCCACCGGGAGGTCGAGGTAGAGCGAGAACTTCTGCGACATGTAGCCGATGGCCGCCTTGACGCCCTCCGGGTCGCTCGCCACGTCGTGGCCGGCCACCGAGGCCCGGCCGCTCGAGGGGGTGAGCAGGCCGATGAGCATGCGGATGGTGGTGGACTTGCCGGCGCCGTTCGCGCCCAGGTATCCGAAGATCTCCCCCTTCTCCACGTGGAAGGAGACGTCGTCCACCGCCAGGAAGCTCCCGAAGCGGCGGGAGAGGCGCTCGGCCTCGATGGAGTGGGCGGGGTTCACGCGGCGTGCTCCCCCTGCAGGCGCGACAGGAACAGGTCCTCGAAGCTCGGCGCCACCGGGCGAAGCTCGGCGCCGAGCGGCGCGAGCGCCGCGGCCACGCCCGCGCGCCCCCCGGCCAGGAGATCCACGCGCAGGCGGGAGCCGGCCGGCGACACGGACCGGACCGCGGGCAGCGCCTCCAGGACCGCCTCGACCCGGTCGCGGTCGCCTCCGGCGATCTCGTAGGCCTCCTCGTCGAACCCGGCCAGCAGGGCCCCCGGCTCGCCCTCGAGGAGCAACCGCCCCCGGTAGGCGAGGCCGACCCGGTCGCAGCGCTCCGCCTCGTCCATGTACGGCGTGGAGACCAGCACCGCCATCCCGCCCTGCACGAACTCGTGGAGGAGCGCCCACAGCTCCCGGCGCGAGACGGGATCCACGCCGTTGGTGGGCTCGTCGAGGAGCAGGACCCTGGGCTCGTGGAGGAGGGCCGCCGCCAGCGCCAGCTTCTTGTACATGCCACCGGAGAGCTGGTCGGCGCGCCGGTCGGTGAAGCGGTCGAGCCGCGTGATGGCCAGCAGCCGCTCGGCCCGGCGGCGGAAGACGTCGCGCGGGAGGACGTAGAGCCGGGAGTAAAAGGTCAGGTTCTCCATCACGGTGAGATCCCGGTAGAGGCTGTACTGCTGGGGCAGGAGCCCGAGCGCCTCGCGAACCGCACCGCCCGAGCGCGGGTCCATGTCGAGGACCCGGGCCTCTCCGGAGTCGAGGTCGAGGAGGCCGGCCAGGGCGCGGATGGCGGTGGTCTTCCCGGCGCCGTCGGGCCCGACGAGGCCGTAGAGCTCCCCGGCCTGCACCGCGAAGCTCATGCCGGCGAGCGCCTCGACGTCGCCGAAGCGCTTCTCCATCCGGCGCGCCTCGAGGGCGGCTCCCATGGATTCACCGCTCCCGGGGCAAGGTGACCTGCACCGGCATCCCCGGGCGCAGCGCACCGTCGGGGTTCTTCAAGCGGACCTCGACCGGGTAGACGAGCCGATCGCGGTCGGTGCGGGTCTGGATGTTGCGCGGAGTGAATTCGGCCTTGGCCGACACGGAGGTCACCGTGCCCTCGAACTTGCGATCCGGATAGGCGTCGGCCACCACCACGGCCAGCCTACCCGGCCGCGCCGCGCCCACCTCGGCATTGGGCAGGTAGAAGGTGGCCTTCACCTCCCCGATGTCCACCAGCCGCGCCAGGGGCTGCCCGGCGGGGACCAGCTCGCCCACCTCGTGGGGCAGGTCCTCCAGCATGGCGTCGCGCGGGGCCCTCACCACGCACTCGTCGGCCAGCAGCCGGCTGCGCCGGACCGTCTCCTCCGAAGCCTTCACCGTGGCCGCGCTCGACGTGGCCTGGGCGCCGGAGGCCTGGGTGGTGAGCGCGGCGGCCTGGGCCTGCTCGGCGCTGGCGCGGGCCTGGGACTGGGCGGCCGCGGCCTGCTGACCGAGTTGCTCGGCGGCGGACCGGGCGCGGTCGCGGGCCGAGAGGGAGACGTCCTCGGGAATGGCCTCGAGGCGGGCGGCTTCCCGCCGGGCCATGTCCCGCTGCGCCGCCAGCGCGTCGGCCTGGGCCCTGGCCGCCTCCTGGGAGGCCGACGCGGCCTCCCGGGTCCGACGGGAGGCGTCGACCGTGGTCGCGGCCCCGAGGGCCTGCGCACGGGAGGCGGCGAGTCGCGCCTCGGCCTCGGCGAGCGCCGCCGCCTGGTCGGAGCAGTCGAGCTCCACGAGCACGTCGCCGGCCTTCACCAGCAGTCCCTTGGTGGCCTTGAGCGCGGCCACCCGGGCGGTCACCCGGGCGGAGAGGTCGATGCTCGTCCCCTCGATCTCTCCCGAGCCCCCGGGCGGGGCGTTGCGCGCCGCCGCCTGCACCCAGAGGCGCACCCCGAGCAGGGCGACCAGTGCGACGACGACGATGACGACCACGGTGACGATGCGGCGCATGCGGCGACTCCTCGCCCGCAGGGATCCGGCGGGCCCGGGGCTCCAGTTGCCAGGAGCGTGCCGTCCAGCTCCCCTCGATCCGGACAGCGATTCTGCGCTGCGGTGGGAGCGCCATCGCCTCGCCTGTAAGGACTTCCGACACCTCGTTCGGCGGAGCGTACATCCCGGGGCGCGCGCCGTCTCCCGAACCCGCGCAACGACGCCCCCGGCCCCGACGGCATCTTCCTTGCTGCCTTCCGGGAGGGGCGCTGCGCCCCAGGGGAACACCATGAACGCGATCGTCGCCATCCTTGCCGCACTCGCCGCCACCGCCCCGTCCGGGGAAGCACCGCCCGCCGCGGTCCCGGCGCCCGACCTCTCCCGGTTGAGGGGGATGCCGCAGGTGGTGGCGATGAGCCTCCCCGAGGCGCTCGCCGAGATCGACCGGCAGAACCCGACCCTGGAGGAGGCCCGCGCCCGTGCCGCAGCGGCCCTGGGCGTGGTTCGGCAGGCGGCGGCGCCGCTGCTCCCCACCCTGCAGGCCGGAGGGGGCTACTTCCACAACAACGCCGAGGCGGTCTTCCTGCGCCCGATCACCCCCACCACCTTCGAGCCGATCTACATCCAGCCGCTCGACGCCTGGCAGGTGAGCGGCGCCCTCCGCGTTCCGCTCGTCGTGCCCGATGCCTGGTTCTCGCTGTCGGCGTCGCGCGACGCCGCGCTCGCGGCGGCGGCGGCCAGCGACGCCACCCGCCTCACGGTCCGAACGGCGCTCCTCCAGAGCGCCTGGGCCGCCTGGGCCGGCGACGAGGTGGTCGCGGCCTCCGAGCGCGCCCTCGTGAACGCACGGTCCCAGGCCGAGAGCGCGCGCCGTCAGGTCAAGGTGGGGACCGCGGCCCCGCTCACCGTGCTCCAGGCCGACACCGCGGCGACGCGGCGGGAGAGCGACCTCGTGGCCGCCCGCTCCGAGCGGTCGCGCGCGCGCATCGCCGTGGGCGTGCTGCTCGGGCGGCCCGATCCCGTGCTCATCGCCATGCCCCCCCTGCCCAGCCCTTCCGTCTACGACGTGGCCGACCTGTCCCGCCAGGCGCTCGACGCCCGCCCGGAACTGCGCGCCCAGGCCGCCGTGATCCGCTCCTACGAGAAGCAGGCCAGCGCCGCGCTCTGGCGCATCGCCCCGCAGATCTCGGCCTCGGGCAGCGGGATGGCGCAGACGGTGCCCTACCCCACCGGCGACCGGCAGGGGTGGCGCGTCTCCGTGGATCTCACCTGGACCCTCTACGACGGCGGCTTCCGGTACGGGAAGGCCGACCAGGCCTCGGCCCAGGCCAGCGAGGCCCGCGCCGCCGAGACCGGGACCCGGCTGCAGATCCTCCAGGAGGTCCAGAACGCCGCGCGCGACGTCGAGGTGGCGCGGCAGAGACTGGCGCTCGCGCAGCAGGAGAATAACACCGCCTCGGAGGCGGCCGCCTCGGCGCGGCGCGGCTTCGGAGAGGGGGTCACCTCCAGCCTCGACGTGCTCTCGGCGAACGAGCTGCTCTTCCTCTCGGAGGTCCAGGTCGCCAACGCCAGCTCGCGCCTGGGCGGGTCGCTCGCCGCGCTCGACCGGGCCGTCGGGCGCTCCCCGTGATAGAGACCGACTGGATGACCGGCCCTCCCCACGGCTTCGCCGAGATCCAGCGGCAGGAGTTGAATCGGCTCTTCGGACGGGCCGTCGGGATCCGGCTGTTCTTCGTCCCCATCGTGATGACGCTCGCCATCGCGCTGGCCTGGACCGACCCGCGTCCGTGGCGCACCTGGCTCGTGGGCGTGGTCGCCGTGCTCGCCTTCGCGTTCTTCGCCGTCGAGGCGGTCCGGGCCCGGCGCCTGGGAATCGAGCGGCTCTCCATCTGGCTCAACCTGGGCGTCGCGGCCCTGGGCACGGCCTGCATCGCGCTCGGCACGGGCGGCCTGGGGAGCCCGGTGGTCTTCGTGCTGCCGGTGCTGGCCATCACCTTCGGCTTCTTCCTCGAGCCCCCGGCCATCTTCGCCCTGACCGGATTCCAGGTGCTGACCGCGGCCGGCTTCGCCCTGCTGGGGCTGGCCAGCGGGACCCCGGTGGCGTTGCCGGCCCTGGGCCAGGCCTCGCGCCTCTCCGTCCTGGTGGACTGGGGCATCGTCACCTTCCTGCTGGTGGGCGGCGCCGGCCTGGGGCGGGTCATCCGCAAGACCTTCGACGGGATGGTCCGGCGCGCACTCACGGCCCAGGAGGACTCGCTCCGCGCATGGCAGGAGCGGGAGGCGGAGCTCTCCGCGCTCTCCGCCGAGATCGCCCACGAGCTGAAGAATCCCCTGGCCAGCGTGAAGGGGCTGGCGGCCCTGCTCGCCCCGGCCGTCGCAGACCCGCGCTCGGCCGAGCGGCTCTCGGTGCTGCGGCGCGAGGTGGACCGTCTCCAGTCCATCCTCGACGAGTTCCTCAACTTCTCGCGTCCGCTGGTGCCGCTGGCGCTGGGGAGCGCCGACGTGGGCGCCATCGCCCGCGAGGTGGCCATGCTCCACGAGGGCATGGCCCGCGACCGGGGCGTGGAGGTCGAGGTGCACGGCGGGGGGCGGGCCCGCTGCGATCCACGCAAGGTGAAGCAGGTCCTCATCAACCTGGTCCAGAACGCGCTCGACGCCAGCCCTCCCGGGAACCTCGTGCTCATCGAGGTCCAGGACGGCGCGGAGACGGCGCGACTCTCTGTGCTCGACCGCGGCCCGGGGCTCGACCCGGCCCTCTCCGGCCGTGTCTTCGAGCCCGGGGTCACCACCAAGGCGGGCGGGTCGGGCCTGGGGCTCACCGTGGCCCGCACCATCGCGCGCCAGCACGGGGGAGAGCTTCGCCTCGCCCCCCGCGAGGGCGGCGGCCTGCGGGCCGAGCTCAGCCTCCCTTCCGGCGCCGCCACCGGGGTGGCCGCTTGAGCGAACGCCCCGCCGCCGAGGGGCGCCCCCGGGCGCTCGTCGTGGACGACGACGCCGGCGTCCGGTACACTCTCCGTGAAATTCTCGAGTCGGAGGGGCTGGAGGTCGCCGAGGCCGCCGACGGGATGGCCGCCCTCGAGCGGCTGGAGGACTTCGCCCCCGACCTCATCCTCACCGACCTGCGCATGCCGCGCATGGACGGCATGGAGCTGCTCCGGCGCGTCGGAACCGGCCCCTCGGCGCCGCGGGTGGTGATGGTCACCGCACACGGGTCGGAGCGGCAGGCCGTCGAGGCCATCAAGGCCGGCGCCTGGGACTACTTCCGCAAGCCCTTCGAGCCGGAGGAGCTGCTCGCGGTGGTGCGGCGCGCCACCGAGGCGGCCCGGCTGCGGGCCCAGAACGAGCGGCTGGCCGGGGAGCTGGCCCTCTCCCGGACCATGATCTTCGACTCGCCGGCCATGAGCCGGCTGGCCTCGCTGGTGGCCCGGGTGGGCCCGCGGGACGTGGCGGTGCTGCTCACCGGGGAGAGCGGGACGGGCAAGGAGCGGGTGGCCGAGGCGCTGGTCCAGGTCTCCCGCCGCGCCGCCCGCCCCTTCGTCCGGTTCAACTGCGCCTCCCTGGTGGCCGACCTGGCCGAGGCCGAGCTCTTCGGCCACGCCCGCGGCGCCTTCACCGGCGCGGTGCGGGCCCGGGTCGGCCTCTTCGGGGAGGCCGACGGCGGCACCATCCTCCTCGACGAGGTGGGGGAGCTGGCGCTGCCGCTCCAGGCCAAGCTGCTCCGGGTCCTGCAGGAGGGCGAGGTCCGGCCGGTCGGCGAGGAGAGGTCGCGCAACGTGGACGTGCGGGTCATCGCCGCCACCCACCGCGACCTGGCCGACCTGGTGGCCCGCGGCGCCTTCCGCGAGGACCTCTACTGGCGGCTCAACGTGGTCCACCTCCACGTGCCGGCGCTGCGCGAGCACGCCGAGGACATCCCGCTGCTGGCGCGCCACTTCCTCTCCCGCTTCGCCGAGCGGTTCGGCACCGGCCCTCTGCATCCGGGCGACGAGGTCTTCGCCCGGCTGGCGGCATGGAACTGGCCGGGCAACGTCCGGGAGCTGGAGCACGCCATCGAGAAGCTGGTGGCGCTCTCCCACGAGGGGGAGCTCGACCCGTCCCTGCTCCCCCCCGGCGGCGAGGGCGGCAAGGAGCGCGGCGAGGAGCCGGCCATGACCCTCAAGGCCCGGGTGGACGCCTTCGAGCGCGGACTGGTCGTGGAGGCGCTGCGGGCGGCCGGCGGCAACCGCACCGAGGCCGCACGAAAGCTGGGGATCTCGCGCGTCACCCTCCACGACAAGCTCCACAAGCACGGGCTGGCCCGTGGAGGGGACGAGTAGCGCGGGGGGCGGGCTACTTCTTCGCCTTGGCCGCCTTGTCGGCCTTCACCTCGACCGACTTCGCGGCGATCCCGTACTCCACCGTGACGTTCGAGCCCTTCTTGAGGTCGCCGGTCACCTTGGTGTCGGCGCCGCGGCTCATCTCGAACTTCTCCCCCTTGTTCTTCCCGCCGGTGGCCTTGACCGTGATGGTGGTCGGGGTGACGTCCAGGACCTCGCCGGTCACCTGGTAGGCGAGGGCGCTGGTGGCGAAGGCGATGGCGGCGACGGCGGCGAGGATGCGGGTCTTCGTCATGGTGCGAGGTCCTCTCGGAATGGGGGGCGGGCCTGGTGCGGCCGGCGGCCCGGTGGGGGGGGGAAGGATATGACGAAGTGCCGGCTCTGCCCAAACACCGTCCATGGGACTTCAGCGCGTCTGGCGAGGTTCGAGATCTCTCGCCGTCCCCGCTCACTCCAAGGAGGGGTTCACATGGCTGAACCGCGACATCCGTGTCGCGTTCCATCACGGTGTCGAGCCAGTTCCTGGAATGGCTGGAGACGGCCCGGCCGGGGAAGGGACACCCACCTGGACTTGTTCACCCGTGGTGTACCATGGTGTACCAGCGACGAGGGATGACGTCGCGCCGTACGGGGCGTGCCCTGGCCCGCCGTGGTTCCCGCAACCAGTCCCTTTTCCCCGCTTCGGAGTTATCCTCGATCGCCACCCGAGGGCCCATGACCAACGCACGCTTCCACGTCCCACCCCCGAAGAACGAGCCGAACCTCCACTACGCCCCGGGATCTCCCGAGAGGGCGGCGCTCAAGGCCAGCCTGGCCCGCATGTCCGCCACCGAGGTGGAGATCCCGGTGGTGGTGGGCGGCAAGGAGATCCGCACCGGCAAGATCGCCGAGGTGCGCATGCCCCACCGGCACGGCCACGTGCTGGCCCGGTTCCACCAGGCCGGGCCCGGGGAGGTGGCGCTGGCCGCCTCGGCAGCCCGCGAGGCCCGGCGCGGGTGGGGCGCCATGGCATGGCACGACCGCGCCGCCGTCTTCCTCAAGGCCGCCGAGCTGCTGGCCGGACCCTGGCGCCAGGTGCTGAACGGCGCCACCGTCCTCGGTCAGTCCAAGACCGCCTTCCAGGCGGAGATCGACAGCGCCTGCGAGGCCATCGACTTCTGGCGCTGGAACGTGGCCTTCGCCGACGAGATCTACGCGCAGCAGCCGGTCTCCTCCCCGGGGATCTGGAACCGCGTCGAGCACCGGCCGCTGGAGGGATTCGTCTTCGCCGTGACCCCCTTCAACTTCACCGCCATCGCGGCCAACCTCCCCACCGCCCCGGCCATCATGGGGAACACCGTGCTCTGGAAGCCCGCCTCCACGGCGGTGCTCTCCGGCTGGCACGTCCTGAAGCTCCTCGAGGAGGCCGGGCTGCCGCCGGGCGTGGTGAACTTCCTGCCCGGCGCCGGGCGCGCCGTGGGCGATCCGGTGCTGGCCCACCCCGACTTCGCCGGCATCCACTTCACCGGGTCCACCGCGGTCTTCCAGGGGATGTGGCGCACCATCGCCGGGAACCTCCCGACGTACCGGACCTACCCGCGCATCGTGGGCGAGACCGGCGGCAAGGACTTCGTCTTCGCCCACCCCTCGGCGCAGGTGGACGCGCTCGTCACCGCGCTGGTCCGCGGCGCCTTCGAGTACCAGGGGCAGAAGTGCTCGGCCGCCTCGCGCGCCTACGTCCCCCGGAGCCTGTGGCCGCAGGTGAAGGAACGGCTCGTGGCCGAGGTGGAGGCCCTGAAGATGGGCGACCCGGCCGACTTCCGGAACTTCATGGGCGCGGTGATCGACCGGAACGCCTTCGAGAGCATCAACGGATACCTCGACGTGGCCCGGAACTCCCCCGAGGCCCGCATCCTCGCGGGCGGGAAGAGCGACGGGTCGGAGGGCTGGTTCATCCGCCCCACCGTGGTCGAGACCACGAACCCCCATTCCCAGCTCATGGAGGAGGAGATCTTCGGGCCGGTGCTGACGGTCTTCGTCTACCCGGACGAGAAGCTCGACGAGACGCTGGCCGCCTGCGACGCCACCTCGCCCTACGCCCTGACCGGGGCGGTCTTCGCCCAGGACCGGCGCGCCGTCGTCCACATGGCGAAGGCGCTGGAGAACGCGGCGGGCAACTTCTACGTGAACGACAAGCCCACCGGCGCCGTGGTCGGGCAGCAGCCCTTCGGCGGCGCGCGCGCCAGCGGCACGAACGACAAGGCCGGCGCCCTGTCGAACCTCATGCGCTGGGTCTCGCAGCGGGCCATCAAGGAAAATCTGGTACCGCCCACCTCGGTCGGCTACCCGCACCAGGCGGAGCCCTGAGGCCCGGGCCTACGCCTCGGCCGGCACGCGGAACCGCACCGTCGTCCCCAGGCCGGGCTTGCTCTCGACCTCGATGCTCCCTCCGTGGGCCTCGACGACCCGCTTGGCGAGCGCGAGCCCCAGCCCGACCCCGCCGGTGCCCCGGGCCCGGCTGCGGTCGGTCCGGAAGAAGGGGGTGAAGAGGCGCGGCAGGTCCTCCGGGTCCACGCCGATGCCCTGGTCACGGACGGCGACCACGAAGGCGACCCCGTCGCTCGTGGCCTGGAGCTCGATCGGGGCCGGCGCCTCCGAGTACTTGACGGCGTTGTCGAGGAGGTTGTCCAGCACCCGCCGGAGCATGACCGGATCGGCCACCAGGCCGGGGAGAGTCCCCTCGACGCGGACGGAGAGCGTGCGCCCCGGGTGGGCGTGGCGGAACCGCTCGACGGCCCGCTCGACGAGATCCTGGGCCCTGGTCTGCTCGAGCCGCAACGGCACCTCGCCCCGGCCCCCACCGGCCTGGTCGAGCCGCGCCGCGGTGAGGATGTCGCCGAGGAGCTGGTCGAGCTCCTGGAGGTCGCAGCGGATCTCCTCCAGGTACTTCCGGGCCCGGTCCACGTCCCCCTCGGCGGCGAGGTCGAGCGCGACGCGGATCCGGGCGAGCGGGGTCCGCAACTCATGGGAGACGTCGGCGAGGAGCTGCCGCTCCGCCCGCACCAGCCCCTGCAGCCGGCCGGCCATGTCGTCGAAGGCGGAGGAGAGCTCGCCCACCTCGTCGCCCCGGCGAACCCCGGAGCGGACCGAGAGATCGCCCGAGCCGAGCTTGCGCGCCGCGTCGGTGAGCCGCTCCATGGGGCGGGCGAGCGCGCGGGCCAGGGGGAAGGAGGCGAGCGCCAGCACCACGAGCCACGCCGAGATGAAGGCAGCCGCCCGCTCGACCGGGACGGACCGGGGCGCGGCGGCGACGAGGAGGTAGCCGGGCCGGGCGCCGGCGACGCGCATGGCCCAGACCGGCCGGTCGTCCTCGGTGAAGGTCTGGATCCCCTCGTCGAGCCTGGCCCGGCGGACGTCGGGGAGCGGGGGCGCCTCGCCCACGCTGGCCACCACCTGCCCGTCGTCGAGCCGGTAGGCCATGTCCACGCGGAAGGCGTCGGCCATCTGGCGAAGCTCGGCCTCGATGCGGGCCGGCTCGTCGGGGTGGTCGGCGATGTGGCCGGCGGCGAAGCGGGTGAGCCGGGCGGTCCCGCGCACCAGCGGGCTGCGCTCGGTGAGGGTGCTGATGATGAAGTTCGCGAGCGCCACCGCCGCGAGCAACCCCAGCCCGGCCAGGTAGATCCGCCAGAAGAGGCTCGGATGCTTGATGCGCGGGAGGCTCATCCCGCCTCGGCGGCGAGCATGTAGCCCGACCCGCGGACCGTCTTCAGCATCCTGGGATTCTTGGGGTCGTCGCCGAGCTTCTGGCGGAGGCGGGAGACGTGGACGTCCACCGACCGGTCGAAGGCGTCGTCGGCGCTTCCGCCGGCCAGCTCGATGAGCTGCTCGCGGGAGAGCACGCGGCCGGCGCGGGAAGCGAGCGCGTAGAGCAGCGAGAACTCGTAGCCGGTGAGGACGATCTCCTGGCCCCTCACCGAGGCCCGCCGGGCCCCCGGGTCGAGTGCCAGGTCGCCCACCTGCACGGATTTCACCGAGGGTCCTACCTGGCCGCGGGCGCGGCGGACCACCGCCCGGACCCGGGCCAGCAGCTCGCGCGGCGAGAAGGGTTTGGCCACGTAGTCGTCGGCGCCGAGATCGAGCCCCATGACCCGGTCGGCCTCCTCGCCGCGGGCGGTCAGGATGACGATGGGCACGTCGGAGCGGGCGCGCAGCTCCCGGCAGACCTCGAGGCCGTTCTTGCCCGGGAGCATGAGGTCGAGGAGGACCACGTCGTAGGGGTGGCGGAAGGCCTCCGCGAGGCCGGCCGCCCCGTCGCCGATGCAGGTCACCGTCACGCCGTGGCCGCCCAGGTACTCGGCGGTGAGCGTGGCGAGCCGGGCGTCGTCCTCTACGAGGAGTGCATTCAGGGCCAGGTCGGTGGGCATCGGGGCGCATCATAGTCGCGCCCCCCCTTGCCTCCACGAGGATCCTGGGTGAAGAAGTGTGAACCGAATGAGCCTCCTCTCCTCCCGCGACCTCTCGCTGGCCTTCGGCGCCGACGTCCTCTTCGACGGGGCGTCCTTCTCCATCGGCCCCCACGACCGCATCGGCCTGGTGGGGCCGAACGGGACGGGCAAGTCCACGCTTCTCCGCATCCTGGCCGGGGAGCGCGCTCCCGACGGAGGGACGCTGGTCTTCCGGCGCGGGTCGAGGATCGGTTATCTCCCCCAGGACGTCTCCTCGCTGCCGGAGGGGACCATCGTCGAGGCGGTGCTCTCGTCGGTCCCGGGGCGGGACGCGCTCGAGGGGCGGCTCGTCGCCACCGAGGCGGCGCTCGCCGAGGCCGGAACCGACGAGGAGCGACTGGAGCTCTCCGAGGCGCTGGCCGAGCTTCACGACGAGCTCTCCCACTTCGAGGAGCGGTTCGGCCGCCACCGGGCCGAGCGGATCCTGGGAGGGCTGGGGTTCGCCGCCGACCGGCTCGACCGCCCCACCCGGACCCTCTCCGGCGGCTGGCGCATGCGGGCCGCGCTCGCCGGCCTCCTCCTGCAGGACCCAGATCTCTTGCTGCTCGACGAGCCCACCAACCACCTCGACGTCCCCACCCTGGCCTGGTTCGAGGACTTCCTGCGGGGGACCCGCAAGGCCATGGTGCTCGTCTCCCACGACCGGCTCTTCCTCAACCGGCAGATCGAGCGGGTGCTCTCGCTCGAGCCGGAGGGGGTGAAGAGCTGGGTGGGCGACTACGACGACTACCGGAGGCTCCGCGCCGAGGAGGAGGAGCAGCTGGTGGCCAGGGCGGCGCGCATCGACGCCCGGCGCGCCCAGCTCTCCCGCTTCATCGAGCGCTTCGGGGCCAAGAACACCAAGGCCACGCAGGCCAAGAGCAAGCAGAAGATGCTCGACCGGATGGAGACGGTGGAGCTGGCCGAGGAGCGGGACGTGGCGGCCTTCCGCTTCCCCGACGCACCCCGCTCCGGTCGCGAGGTGCTCCGGCTGGAGGGTCTCTCCCGGGCCTACGGCGCGGTCACGGTCTACCGCGGGCTCGACGCCCAGGTGCTGCGCGGCGAACGCATCGCCGTGATCGGGCCGAACGGCGCGGGGAAGAGCACGCTCCTCAAGCTGGCCGCGGGAGAGCTGGCCCCGGACTCCGGGACGGTGAAGCTCGGGCACGGGGTGCTGGCCGGCTACTACGCCCAGCACCACTTCGAGAAGGACGAGCACGCCGGCGCCGACGGCGCGGCCCGGACCTTCGGCACGCTCGACCCCGACCGCACCGTGCTGCGGACCCTCTGGGACGTGGTCCCCGACCAGGGCGAGTCGTGGATCCGGAGCGTGGCCGGCTCCTTCCTCTTCTCCGGCGACGCGGTGGACAAGCGGGTCGGGGTCCTCTCCGGTGGGGAGCGCTCCCGGGTGGCGCTGGCCAAGCTCCTGCTCCGCCCCACCAATTTCCTGCTGCTCGACGAGCCCACCAACCACCTCGACATCGAGTCCTCCGAGGCGCTCATCGAGGCCCTGGCCGGCTACGGCGGGACGCTCCTCTTCGTCTCGCACAACCGCAGCTTCGTGAACCGGCTGGCCACGATGGTCTGGGAGGTGAAGGACGGCGGCGTCGTCCCCTGCCCGGGCAACCTGGACGACTGGCTTCACCACCAGCGCCTGCTGGCCGAGGCGGCCGGGCCGGTGGCCGAGGGGGGCGGGGGGAGCGAGCCGGCCGCGCGGGGCGGAGACCGGGAGCGACGGCGGGCCGAGGCCGAGACCCGCAACGCCCGCCGCCGGGTGGAGAAGCCGCTGCGCGACGCCATCCAGGCCGCCGAGGAGCGCATCGCCGAGGTGGAGCGCGCCCTGCAGGTGGCCACCGAGGCGCTCGCCGACCCCGGGGTCTACGACGACTTCACCCGGGCCCGCGTCCACGTGGAGGCCCGGCAGCGCGCCCAGTCGGAGCTCGAGGGGCTTTACGGGGAGTGGGAACGGCTCGCAGGCGAGCTGGAACGGCTCTCGTGATAGAGATCCGGCCATGAGCTTCGCCACCCTCGACGTCCACCCCGCACTCCGGCGTTCCCTGGCCACGCGTGGCTACGACGAGCCCACCCCCGTGCAGCGGGAGGTGATGGCATCCGCCCTCGCCGGGCGCGACCTGCTGGTCTCGTCCCGCACCGGCTCCGGCAAGACCGTGGCCTTCGGCCTCCTGCTGGCCGACACGCTGCTGGGGGGCGACCCGTCCTTCGGCGAGGCGGGCCCGCCGCTGGCGCTGGTCATCGCGCCCACCCGGGAGCTGGCGGTGCAGGTGCAGCGCGAGCTCTCCTGGCTGCTGGGCGACGCGGGCGGTCGGGTGGTCTCCACCGTCGGGGGCATGGACCCCCGCCGGGAGGCCCGGGCGCTCGCCGCCGGGACCCACGTGGTGGTGGGCACGCCGGGCCGGCTGCGCGACCACATCGAGCGCAGGAACCTCGACCTCTCGGCGGTCCGGGCGCTGGTGCTCGACGAGGCCGACGAGATGCTCGACATGGGCTTCCGCGAGGAGCTGGAGGCCATCCTGGGCGCGGCGCCCGGCGACCGCCGGACCGTGCTCTTCTCGGCCACCCTCCCCCGCCCCATCCTCGAGCTGGCCAAGAAGTACACGCGGGAGGCGGCCCGGGTGGCCGCCACGCCGCCGGGCGAGGCCCACGCCGACATCGCGCTCCACGGCCACGTGGTGGCCCAGCGGGAGCGGGAGCACGCGCTCGTCAACGTGCTGCGCGCCCAGGACCCGGCGCGGGCGCTGGTCTTCTGCGCCACCCGCGAGGGGGCCCACCACATGGCCTCCAGCCTCTCCGAGCGGGGCTTCGAGGCGGTGGGCATCGCCGGCGATCTCACCCAGGGTGAGAGGACCAGGGCGCTCAAGCTCCTGCGGGACGGGCGGGCGCGGGTTCTCGTGGCCACCGACGTGGCCGCACGCGGCCTCGACCTGCCCGGCATCGAGCTGGTGGTCCACGCCGACATCCCCCGCGATCCGCAGGCGCTGCAGCACCGCAGCGGGCGCACCGGGCGCGCCGGGAAGAAGGGGCGCGCGGTGTTCCTGGCCACCCCGGCCGAGCGCTTCAAGATGGAGCGGATGCTCAAGATGGCGGGGGCCAAGGCCGAGTGGCTGCCGGTGCCCACCGCCGACGAGATCCGGGCCCGGGACGAGGAGCGTCTCGCCGCCGACGTGGCCACCCTGGCCGGGGAAGCCTCCGAGGAGGAGCTGCAGGCGGCCCGGAGGCTCCTCGAGTCCCGCGCGCCCCTGTCCGTCGCCGCCGCCCTGCTGCGGCGCGAGCGGGCCCGCTTGCCGGCCGCGGAGGAGTTGCCGGAGACGGCCCGCGCCGCCCGGCAGGTTCCCCGCGCCGCGGGGCCGGCCGTCGGGAGGCGCACGGCGCCCATCGAGGGGGTCTGGTTCACCATCGGCATCGGCCGGGAGCGCCAGGCCGATCCCAAGTGGCTGCTGCCGTTGCTCTGCCGGCGCGGCGACGTCACCCGGGCCGAGATCGGCAAGATCCTGATCTTCCCGCGGGAGACCCGCTTCGAGATCGCGGCCCACGCCGCGGCCGGGTTCGAGGCCAAGGCCCGCCGTCCCGATCCCAAGATGCCCGGCGTGCGCATCGAGATGGCCCGGGAGGCCAAGGCGAAGCCGGTGAAGCGTCCCCACCCGTGAGCCGCTGGCTCGTCGCCGCGGGCGGCGTCGCCCTGATGGCGTGCCTGGGGACGGTGTACGCCTGGAGTGTGTTCACCCAGCCCTTGCAGGCGGCGTTCGGGTGGACCAGCGCGCAGGCCACGGCGCCCTTCTCCATCGCCATCTTCTTCCTGGGCGTGGGGGCGGTGCTGGGCGGGCGCTGGCAGGACCGCGTGGGCCCGCGGCCGGTGGCGGTGACGGGTGCGCTCCTCTGGGGAGCGGGGAACCTGCTCGCCGGCGTCGGAACGGCGACCTTCGGAGTTGCATGGCTCTGCGCCACCTACGGCGTGCTCGGGGGGCTGGGACTCGGGCTCGGCTACGTCACGCCGGTGGCGGCCGTGACCAAGTGGTTCCCCGACCGGCGGGGGCTGGGCAGCGGGCTCGTGGTGGGCGGGTTCGGGCTGGGGGCCTTCGGATACGCGCACCTGCTCCGGTCGTTCCCGGCCTTCGCGGGCGGGGCGGCGGTGGGCGGGGCTGCGGCCGAAGCGGTGCTGCGGGCCTTCACGGTCTCCGGGGTGGCGTTCGCGCTTCTCGGCGGGGCGGGGGCGATGCTGGTGCGCAATCCTCCCGTGGCGTCCCCGGCGACGGCCGGCGCGGCGGGGGGCGGTGGGGACTTCACTCCGGGCGAGATGGTCCGGACGCCGCAGTTCTGGGCGGCCTTCGGCATGCTCCTCCTCAACGTGACTGCGGGCATCCTCTTCATCTCCAACGCCGTGCCCATCATGCGGGAGCTGACCGGGGCCACGCCGGCCGTGGCGGCGGGGGTGTACGGCACCATCGCGCTGGCGAACGCGGTCGGGCGCTTCCTCTGGGGCGCGGTGTCCGACCGGATCGGGCGGCGCGCGGCCTTCGCGGCGATCTACCTGCTCCAGGTGGCGGTGTTCGTGGTGGTCGGCCGGCTTCACTCGATTTGGGTGGTGGCGCCGCTCTTCGCGCTGGTCCTCCTCTGCTACGGAGGGGGCTTCGGGGTCATGCCGTCGCTGGTGGCGGACTGGTTCGGGACCCGCCACCTGGGCGTGAACTACGGGTGGGTGCTGCTGGCCTGGAGCCTGGCGGGGGTGGCGGGGCCGGGGTTCGTGGCCGTCGTGAAGGACCGGACCGGCTCGTTCGCCGGGGCGCTTCCGGTGACCGCGGGGGTGCTCCTGGTGGCGGTGCTGCTGCCGGTTGTGGTGAGGGGGCCGGGGGATGCGAAGTCGGTCCCTGGTCGTACTGGACGTGGCGGGAGGGGGAGGTAGCCCCCGTTGGAGTGCTCGATATCGAGTGGCACCTCGGGCTCCAAGTATCCAGGCTTCATACCCTTTCCTACAATTTCCCCTCACTCCAAAGTGTCTAGATAGATCCCCTGGTTCGTGGGAAATGATCGGTCAACCCGGGAAGGAGTCGTGTGGCGGCAAGAAGAGCTTCACTCAGCCAGGTTCTGCTTCTCCTCGTCGCGACCCTCACGGGCTGCGGCGGCAATAGCGCTCCGTCGAGTCCGGTCCAGGCCGCCCCGACCGGGATCGTGGTCACTCTATCCCCAGGGTCCACCGTCCTCGACGCCTGCCAGACCAGTGCCTTCAGCGCCGCGGTGACCGGGTCGTCCGACCCGGGCGTCGTCTGGTCGATCCAGGAGGGCGCTGCTGGCGGGGCCATCACGGGTGGGGGGGTCTACACGGCACCTTCGACTGCGGGCACATACCACGTCGTCGCGACGAGCTCGGCCGATGCCACGAAGTCGATCGCAAGCGCCGTGACGGTCGGGCCGGAGAAGGTGGTTTCTGTGACGATCACCCCGGGGAGCGGGTACGCGCTCGTGAATGGAACGCTCGCCCTCTCGGCCATGGTGACGACCAGTTGCGGAACCTTCGCGGCGCGGTAGGCCGCCCGGGCCCGCGCTGAAGGCCCGGTACGAGACGGTCCTTTCGGATACGGCACGGCTGCGGCACCGATCGTTCACGCACCTGGACGAGTCCCTTCAGGCTCCCGGGCTCCGAAGCCCCCTACGCCCTTCCGCCCCCGAGCACCCGCGCCGGGAGCATGACCACCGCGCGCAGGAGCGCAAATACCCCCTCGAACGCGATCCCCAGGATCCTGAGGGGGATCGAGACGAGCCAGACGATCGGCCAGAGCACGAGCGCGAAGAGCGCCAGCGGCCAGCAGAGGGCGAGCAGCAGAAGGAACAGGAGGAATCGGGCCATGGTCCCCCTTCCCTACGCGCCGCACGGCTGGATATTTCACTGGGGCGTCCGGGCACCTACCCCGGCAGGTAGCTCTCGCCCTGCATGAGGAACCGATCGACGCCTCGCGCCGCCCGCCTCCCCTCCTGGATTGCCCAGACCACGAGCGACTGCCCCCGCGACGCGTCGCCCGCGGCGAAGACCCCGGGAACGCTGGTGGACTTCTCGTCGTCCGTCCACACGTTGCCCCGCTCGTCGAGCTTGACGCCCAGCTCGGCGACTGCGCCGGTCCGCTCCGGGCCGGTGAACCCCAGCGCGAGCAGCACCAGGTCGGCCTTCACCACCTGCTCGGAGCCGGGGATCTCCTTCGGTCCGAAGCGCCCCTCGGCGTCCTTCACCCACTCGACGCGGACGGTGTGCAGCTCCTTCACGCGCCCCTGGGCGTCTCCCACGAACTTCTTGGTGGAGATGCCGAAGATGCGCGGGTCCTTGCCGAAGAGGGCGGCGGCCTCCTCCTGCCCGTAGTCGGTCCGGTGGATCCTGGGCCACTGGGGCCACGGGTTGTCGGCGGCGCGCCGCGCGGGCGACTGGGGGAGGATCTCGAACTGGGTGACGCTGCGGGCGCCGTGCCGGATCGAGGTCCCCACGCAGTCGGTGCCGGTGTCGCCGCCGCCGATGACCACCACGTCGCGGCCGGCGGCGCTGATGTAGCGCCCGTCGCCGAGCCCGGAGTCGAGCAGGCTGCGGGTGTTCTTCGAGAGGAAGTCCATGGCCAGGTGGATGCCATGGAGGCTGCGGCCGTCCACCGACAGGTCGCGCGCCTTGGTGGCCCCGATGCAGAGCACCGCCGCGTCGTAGTCGTTCAGGATGCGGCGCACGGGGATGTGCGTGCCCACCTCGGTGCCGGTGATGAAGCGGATGCCGGAGTCGGCCATCAAGTTCACGCGCCGCTGCACGATCCCCTTGTCGAGCTTCATGTTGGGGATGCCGTACATGAGCAGGCCTCCCACCCGGTCGGCGCGCTCGAAGACGGTCACCAGGTGGCCGGCGCGGTTCAGCTGGGCGGCGCAGGCCAGGCCCGCCGGGCCGCTGCCGATGACCGCCACCTTGAAGCCGGTGCGGGTCTGCGGACGGTCGGGCTTCACCCACCCCTCGGCGAAGGCCCGGTCGATGATGGAGACCTCGATGGACTTGATGGTGACGGCGTCGCCGTTCATCCCCACCGTGCAGGAGCCCTCGCAGGGGGCCGGGCAGACACGCCCGGTGAACTCGGCGAAGTTGTTGGTCTTCTGGAGGCGGATGAGCGCCTCCTGCCACTGCCCCTTGTACACCAGGTCGTTCCACTCGGGGATGAGGTTGTTGATGGGGCACCCGGAGGCCATCCCGGCGATGAGCTTGCCGGTGTGGCAGAAGGGAAGCCCGCAGTCCATGCAGCGCGCCCCCTGGATGCGCAGCGTCTCGTCGGGGACCGGGGGGTGGAACTCGTTCCAGTCCTTGACGCGCTCCGCGGGGGCCCGGTCGTGGGCCGGTTCCCGCTCGTACTCCATGAATCCCGTAGGCTTGCCCATCGTCAGTTGCCCCCGACGCGCGCTTCGTCCCGCGCGTTCTCCTCGAACGCCGCCATCTCCGCCTCGGCGGGCGAGAGCCCCCTGGCCCGCATGCGGGCCTGGGCCTCCAGCACCCGCCGGTAGTCGTTGGGCACCACCCGCGCGAAACGGGCGGCGGCCTCCGGCCAGGAGTCGAGCAAGCGCTGGCCAAGCGCCGAGCCGGTGAGCCCGACGTGGCGCTCGACGAGGGAGCGCAGCGCCGCGATCTCGGCCCGGTCGGAGAGCGGCTCCGAATCGACCATCTCCCGGTTGAGCACCTTCCCGAGGGCGCCGCCCTCGTCGAGCACGTAGGCGATGCCGCCCGACATGCCCGCCGCGAAGTTGCGCCCGGTCCTTCCGAGCACCACCACCGTGCCGCCGGTCATGTACTCGCAGCCGTGGTCGCCCACCCCCTCGACCACCGCGGTGGCGCCGGAGTTGCGGACGCAGAAGCGCTCGCCGGCCACGCCGCGGATGAAGGCCTCTCCGGCGGTGGCCCCGTAGAAGGCCACGTTGCCGATGATGACGTTCTCCTCGGCGACGAAGGTGGCTCCCGCCGGGGGCCGGACCACGATGCGCCCGCCCGAGAGCCCCTTGCCGATGTAGTCGTTGGCGTCCCCCTCGAGCACGAGCGTCATCCCGGGAGGGATGAAGGCGCCGAAGCTCTGCCCGGCCGAGCCCTGGAAGGTGAGCCGGATGGTGTCGTCGGGGAGCCCCTCGGGACCCCAGCGACGCGTCACTTCACTGCCAGTGATCGTGCCGACGACCCGGTTCACGTTGCGGATGGGGACGACCGCCTCGACCCTCTTCCCGTGCTCGACGGCCGGGCGGCACAGATCGAGGAGCTTCGTCACGTCGAGCGACTGATCGATGCCGTGGTCCTGGGCGATCTGGCAGGTGCGCGACCACTCCTTGGGCACCCGGGGCTGGAAGAGGATGCGGGAGAAGTCGAGGTTCCGGGCCTTCCAGTGGTCCACGGCGCGGCGCATCTCCAGCCGCTCCGGGTGGCCCACCATCTCGTCGATGGTGCGGAACCCCAGCTCGGCCATGTACTCGCGCAGCTCGGTGGCCACGAAGCGCATGAAGTTCACCACGTGCGCCGGGTCGCCGGTGAAGCGCTTGCGGAGCTCCGGGTCCTGCGTGGCGACGCCGACCGGGCAGGTGTTGAGGTGGCAGACCCGCATCATGATGCAGCCCAGGACCACCAGCGGCGCGGTGGCGAAACCGAACTCCTCGGCGCCGAGCAGCGCGGCCACCGCCACGTCACGGCCGGTCTTGAGCTGGCCGTCGGCCTCCACGGTGACCCGGGAGCGCAGGTTGTTGAGGAGCAGGACTTGGTGGGCCTCGGCGAGACCGAGTTCCCAGGGGATGCCGGCGTGCTTGATGGAGGTGAGCGGCGAGGCGCCCGTCCCCCCGTCGTAGCCGGAGATGAGGATCACGTCGGCGTGGGCCTTGGCCACGCCGGCGGCGATGGTCCCGACCCCCACCTCGGCCACCAGCTTCACCGAGACCCGCGCGCCACGGTTGGCGTTCTTGAGGTCGTGGATCAGCTGGGCCAGGTCCTCGATGGAGTAGATGTCGTGGTGGGGCGGGGGGGAGATGAGCCCCACACCCGGGGTGGAGTGGCGGACCTTGGCGATCCACGGATAGACCTTGTGGCCGGGGAGCTGCCCGCCCTCGCCGGGCTTGGCACCCTGGGCGACCTTGATCTGCAGCTCCTTGGCCTGCACCAGGTATTCGCTGGTGACGCCGAAGCGGGCCGAGGCCACCTGCTTGATGGCGCTGTTCTTCGAGTCCCCGTTTGGCATGGGCTGGAAGCGGGCCGGGTCCTCCCCACCCTCGCCGGTGTTGGACTTGCCGCCGATGCGGTTCATCGCAACGGCCAGCGACTCGTGCGCCTCCTTGGAGATGGAGCCGTAGCTCATGGCGCCGGTCTTGAAGCGCCGGAGGATGGCTTCCACCGACTCGACCTCGGCGAGCGGCACCGGCCGGGCGCCGGGCCGGAAGTCCATGAGGCCGCGCAGCGTGCAGATGGTCTTCGACTGGTTGTTCACCAGCGCGGCGTACTCCTTGTAGGCCGCGTAGCTTCCGGTCCTGCAGGCGTGCTGGAGCCGGTGCACCGTCTCCGGGTTGAAGAGGTGGTACTCGCCGTCGGCGCGGAACTGGTACTGCCCCCCGGTGCCCAGCGTGGTGTGGCGGATGGCGCGCGGCGGGTAGGCACGGTAGTGGCGCTCCTTCACCTCGCGGGCCACCACGTCGATGCCCACCCCGCCGATGCGGCTCGAGGTCCAGGTGAAGTACTCGTCGATGAAGTCCTGGTTCAGCCCCACCGCCTCGAAGACCTGGGCGCCGTGGTAGCTCTGGATGGTGGAGATCCCCATCTTGGAGATGACCTTCGAGATCCCCTTGTTGACGGCCTTGATGTACCTCTTCTCGGCCTTGGCGGCCGGCCCGGGGATGAGCCCCTGGCGAACCTGGTCGTCGATGGTCTCGAAGGCGAGATACGGGTTCACGGCGCTGGCGCCGTAGCCGATGAGCATGGCGAAGTGGTGCACCTCGCGGGGCTCGCCCGACTCGACCACGATGCCCACCCGGGTGCGCGTGCCCTCGCGGAGCAGGTGGTGGTGCACCGCCGAGACCGCGAGCAGCGCCGGGATGGGCGCGTCCCACTCGTCATGGCCGCGGTCGGAGATGATGAGCAGGTTGTGCCCCTCGGCGATGGCCTCGGACGCCTGCACCTGCATGACCTCGATGGACCGGCGCAGGCCGGCGCCGCCGTCGGCGACGGGGAAGAGGGCCGGGATGGTGATGGACCGGAACCCCCGGCTGCGGGGGCCGCCGTCGAGCGCCCGCAACCGCTCCAGGTCCTCGTTGGTGAGGACGGGCGTGGGCACTTCCAGCTGCCGGCAGGCCTCCGGGGTGGGCTCGAGCATGTTGCCCTCGGGTCCGACCGCGGTCTCGATCCCCATGATGATCTCCTCGCGGATGGCGTCCACGGGAGGGTTGGTCACCTGGGCGAAGAGCTGCTTGAAGTAGCCGTAGAGGAGCTGCGGCTTCTCGGAGAGGACCGCCAGCGGCGTGTCGGTGCCCATGGAGCCGAGCGGCTCGCCGCCGGTGGTGGCCATGGGGTTGATGATCGTCTTCAGATCCTCGGCGGTGTAGCCATAAGTTTCCTGGCGGCGCAGCACGGTCTCGTGATCCGGCAGGTGCACCGAGGGGGGCGCCGGCAGGTCCTCGAGCTTGACAAGGTACTCCTTCAACCACGCGGCGTAGGGCTCGGCCGAGGCGACGCGCTGCTTCAGCTCGTCGTCGGGGACGATGCGCTTCTCGCGGGTGTCCACGAGGAACATGCGCCCCGGCTGCAGCCGCCCCTTCTGCTTCACGTTCTCGACCGGGATGTCGAGCACGCCCACCTCGGAGGCCATGACCACCAGGCCGTCGTGGGTGACGTAGTAGCGGGCCGGCCGCAGGCCGTTGCGGTCCAGGGTGGCGCCCACGATCTCGCCGTCGGTGAAGGCGATGGAGGCCGGACCGTCCCAGGGCTCCATCAGGCAGGAATGGAACTCGTAGAAGGCCTTCTTCTCCGGGCTCATCGACTCGTGCTTGGCCCAGGGCTCGGGGACCATCATCATCATGGCGTGCGGGAGCGAGCGCCCCGAGAGGTGCAGGAGCTCGAGCACGTTGTC
This sequence comes from uncultured Anaeromyxobacter sp., assembly GCA_903874275.1. Lineage (GTDB taxonomy): Bacteria > Myxococcota > Myxococcia > Myxococcales > Anaeromyxobacteraceae > CAIOAK01. Next base: position 96,678 of record CAIQRS010000109.1, on the reverse strand, counting down.
GAACATGGCCGAGTCGGAGCCTTCGGTGTCCACGACGGTGAGGACCTTCTTGAGATCCTCGCCGAAGAGCTTCGACGCCATCTGGCTCTGGCGCGCGTGCATCCAGTTGATGTTGCCGCGCAGCGTGTTGATCTCGCCGTTGTGGGAGATGAACCGGTACGGGTGGGCGCGCGACCAGGACGGGAAGGTGTTGGTGGAGAAGCGGGAGTGCACCATGGCGATGGCCGACGCCATCTCCGGATCCGACAGGTCGGGGTAGAACTCGCGGAGCTGGCCGGCGTTCAGCATGCCCTTGTAGACGACGGTGCGGCAGGAGAGGCTCGCCACGTAGAACTCGCGCCGCCCGGGGATGTTGGAGCGGAGGATGGACTTCTTGGCCATGCGCCGGATCACGTAGAGCTTGCGCTCGAAGGCCATCACGTCGTCGGCCACCGCGCCGGCGCCCACCAGGAGCTGGCGGATGACCGGCTGGCTGGACTTGGCCATGTCACCCAGCGTGGACGAGTCCCAGGGGACGTCGCGCCAGCCCAGGACGAGCTGCCCCTCGGCACGGACGGCGTCCTCGAGCTTTCTCTCGCAGGCGGCGCGGCTGGGGGCGTCGGCGGGCAGGAAGACCATGCCTGCGGCGTAGCGGCCGGGGCGCGGCAGAGCGATGGAGAGCCTGGTGGCCTCCTTGCGGAGGAAGGCGTCGGGGTTCTGGAGCAGGATGCCGGCGCCGTCGCCGGTGTTCTTCTCGGCGCCGGCGGCGCCGCGGTGCTCGAGGTTGACGAGCACCTGGAGCGCCTGCTGTACGATGGCGTGGGACTTCCGCCCAGCGATGTCCACCACGAAGCCGAAGCCACAGGCGTCGTGCTCGTTGGCCGGGTCGTAGAGTCCCTGCTTCTCCGGTAGCCCCGTCGTCATCTTCCCTGTCGTCCTTCCGCCGCGGGACACGCACACCGTTCCGGGAACCGGGCCCGCACCCGCACTGGTTCCCGGCCCTTCTGAAAACCCTCGTCGCGTGGCCCTCATGCCGCGAGGCGAACCGCGAAGTTTCGTCGATCGCGACGCAGCGGGTCAAGGGTGGATGGAGCCGGATCGGGTCCTTCGGAGGAGGGCGTGGGCCTCGCGCCTGCCCCGGGGCGCCACGGCGGCGGATCGCCCCCGGATGCACACACTTAAGGTGAATGTGGGCGGGGCCCGGACGTGTATCCCTCTGTGAGGCGGTGAAGGCAAAAAACCGTGCCTCTTCAGGGCCTTACGCCGTAACGCAAGAGGCCATACCTTGTCCTTGGGGGATTCGTCACTCGGGGAGGGGGCCGGCGACGAAATCACGCGATGCCGACCGGAGGGTAGTAAAAATGAACCGCCAGACTCTTCTCTCTCTCTCCCTAGCTGCCCTGTTCACCGCCGCGTGCGGAGGGTCATCCCCCGACACGTCCAGCGATACCCCTCCAGCCGGGCAGGCGGTCGTCGTGGCGACAACTCCGACGGAGGCGGACATCGAGCCCAGTGCCACCATCAAGTTCGGCGCTCAGGTGACCGGCACCGCCGATGGTTCGGTGGCATGGGCGGTGGCCGAGGAGAACGGCGGAACGGTCGACGCGACTGGCCTCTACACGGCGCCGGCGATCGAGGGAACGTTCCACGTCCGGGCCGTGAGCACGACCTCCAGGACGAGCACGGGCACGAGCGTGGTGCGGGTGAAGAAGGGGGCCGGCGTGACGGTTGCGGTCGATCCCGCAACCGCCACCGTACCCGCCACCGAGGCCCGGTCATTCGCAGCGGCAGTGACCGGGACGACCACGCGGACGGTCACGTGGTCGGTGCAGGGGGGAGCGGATTGCGGGTCGGTCTCCGCTTCGGGTGAGTACACGGCGCCCAACGCGGGCGCGACCTGCACCGTGGTGGCGACCAGCGTCGCAGACGTTACCAAGTCCGGAACGGCCACGGTCACCGTGACGCCGCCGCCTCCCCACCTGGCCACCGTGACGCCGGCCTCGGCCTCCCTGTTCACGGGCGGCACGACCACGTTCAGCGCGACCGTCACGGGTACGACGGCCGGCGAATCCACTTCCGTGACCTGGTCGGTGCCCGCGGGGGCCGGCTCCATCGGCGCCTCCACCGGCGTCTACGTGGCCCCGGCGACCCCCGGCACCTACGTGATCACCGCGACGACCGTCGCCACGCCGTCCGGGACCGCGACGGCGACCGTCACGGTGACGGCTGCGCCGGTCATCGCCGTGAGCGTCACGCCGGCGACCTCCTCCATCCTGACGGGCGGCACCGTCACCTTCAGCGCCACCGTCAGCGGGACGACCTCGGGCCAGTCCACGGCGGCGACCTGGTCGGTTCCCGCGGGATCGGGGACCATCGGCGCCACCACCGGCGTCTACGTCGCCCCGGCCACCGCCGGCACCTACGTCGTCACCGCCACCAGCGTCGCCGACGGCACGAAGAAGGCCACCGCGACCGTCACCGTGACGGCCCTGCCGGTCACGATCGCAATCAGCCCGACGACCGCTACGCTCGATGCGTGCAGGACGCAGACGTTCACTGCGACGGTGACGAACGCCAGCAACACCGGGGTGACCTGGTCGGTCGTCGAGGCAGGTGGTGGATCGTTCGCAGGCGCCACCTACACGGCGCCGCAGACCGCCGGTACCTTCCACGTCGTGGCCACGAGCCTTGCCGACGGCACGAAGACCGCTCAGGGCGTCATCACGGTCGGGGCGGAAAAGGTGCTCTCGGTGGCGGTCACCCCAGGCAGCGGGTCGCTGCAGGCAAACGGAACCCTGGCATTCTCGGCCATGGTCAGCACCACGTGCGGGACGTTCGCCGCCCAGTAGCGATCATCTTCGTCCACCCTGGATCGCGCATCGGCGGCGTCGGGCAACCCGGCGCCGCCGATGATTTCGCCCAGCGCCTCCTGGACCGGCCCGTGGCTCAGCTGAGGACGCAGCCGAGGATTCGATCTCGGCCGACGAGCTCGATCGTACGGGCCGCTGCGTCGCGGCGGGTGCTCCCTCGGCGAATGCAGATCGCCACGGCGTCGGCTGCGTACGTGACCGCGAGCGCGAGTGGCTCGACCGTGACCGGCGGAACGGCGACGATGACCCGCGAGGTCGGAGGCCCACCACCTGCCTGGGCATCCTTCCCGGCCACGGCCATCACGAACTTCCCGGCCGAGGCGTAGTCGATCGCCCCGGCCATCACAAGGAACGTCACCGGAGTGGTGCGGAGCCTTCGGCCTACGTCGGCCAGCGCAGTGGCGACTCCAGCAGCGGAGTCACCCTCGTCCGCGGGCACCAGGACGAGCGAACTCCAGTTCGACCGGGCCAGGGTGAACCAGAGCCCCTGATAGTGGACCTGGAGGGCCCGGTCCCGTCGGGGCCCCGACGCGTCCGTCCGAACGACCAACTCTGTCCCCGTCTTGTGTCCTTCCATGCCCACGGTCTCGCCTCCAGCGGAGAGATCAGGCATTCTACCCCCGAAGCGAGCCGCCGGTCCGTCAAGACTTTGCCCCCGAGGACGATCTTCCTGAGTGACCGATGCCCGATGATTCTTGCGGATCCGTTCTCCAGCAGGGCCGGAAGGACCTCGAGGAGATGTGGGCGGCCCTGCTCCGCTGCGACTGGAATTCACTTGCCGTGGTGCCAACCGACCCTGCGGTCTCCGTGAAGCAGGTCGTCGCTGTCCTGCAGTCGACGATCGCCGAGTCGAACCTGGCGATACACTTCGTCGATGCTCGTGGAGTGAATGTCGCGGACGGGAAGCGACTGGCGGGCCAACTCGCGGCCAACATGGGAAGGGGCCGTGCGGTGATCGTGGTCGACTCCCTCATCCGAAGCCTCTCCGGCGTGCACCTGGTTCAGGGTGTGGACGCCGTACTGCTGGTCGTGAGGGTCGCGGCCATGGACCTCGATGCCCTGGCAAGTACCGTCGAAATGGTGGGACCCAACCGGGTGCTGGGATCGGTGACAGCGTCCGAGTTGGCTTGACTTGGACGATCGTCCGGGCTCCTGCGCACGCGTCCCTCCGAACATGGTATTCAACCCACCTGGGGCGTTGGCTGCATCAACGGTCGGGGATTCTTCGAATTTTCCAGGAGGACTCGGTGAAGGCCACCAGCGTGTTGGGTCGACTCGCCGCAGGGATGCTGTTCCTCTTCGGGGCTGCCGGATGCAAGACCGCGGGGAACTCCGTTCCCATCGACTCGATCGAACCCTCTCCGCTCCCCACCACGCGCGACTACGTGCTCCAGGCCGGAGACACCATCAGCATTCGCGTCTGGAACCAGGACTCCATCACGACGAAGGCGAAGGTACGGCCTGACGGCAAGGTCTCCCTTCCCTTCGTCAACGACGTCGAGGCATCCGGTTCGACACCGACGGCGCTGGCAGCACGGATCCAGTCCCGGCTCAAGGAGTTCATCGTCAATCCCGTGGTGACCGTGGTGCTGGAGGAACCTCGATCGCTCGTGGTGGCGGTCGTCGGCGAGGTGACGCGGCCGGGCAACTACCACCTCGAATCGGGATCGGGCGTCCTCCAGGCCCTCGCCATCTCCGGTGGCCCAACGCCCTTCGCGGACAAGGATCGGATCATGGTGATCCGCCAGAGCCAGGACGGGAGCAGCGCCCAGCGAATCCGGTTCACCTATTCGGCGCTTACGCAGATCGAGGGACGCGCGACCGCCTTCCGCCTCCAGGGCGGTGATGTGGTCGTGGTCGAATAGCCTTGGTCTCCACCGTGGCCGCCGCGTTCCTCGTCCTTGCCTTCGGGCAGGCCGACTCCCCACGCGAGCGCCCTCCCGGCGATGGCCCGACGGCTTCCGAGTCATCCCCTCCGGAGGCGGCCAAGGATTCGGAGGACATCTCTGGCGAGCCCGGCGTGCCCTACATGCCATCGGTCGGGATGCCTTCCGGTGTCTCCCGGGGCGTCTTCCTCGATGTGGCGCTGCTCTCCGAGCTCCGGGCCCAGACCCTCAGCGCCTCCGATTCCGCGACGACATGGGGAACGGACGTCGAGTTGACGCCGGGGATCGCGCTCGTGATCGGAAGCCCGAGCGTCACGCTGTCGCTCGGCTACGCACCGCGGCTCACCGTGCCATTCAACGTGGGTGGCGCCAGCCTGGCGGTGCTGAACCGCGCCACGCTTCGCGCTGAACTGCGAGTCGATCCCCTCTGGGCCCTGACCGCGCTCGGGGTGTTCGTCGTGGGCGACTACTCACAACTCGTCCCGGCCTCCACACCGGGAGGCGCAGGACCACCACCCCCCGTCCTGAATCCGGTGCGGTCATTCCTGACCTACCCGTACGTCGGAATCGACACCCAATTCCGGATCGACGGCGTGCTCCTTCATCGCCTCCACATGCGCCTCTCCGGGGGCTACTTCGACGTCGGGGGCACGGGAGAGGTGGGCCAGGCCAATCAGCCTCGAACCTGGGGACCCCTGGCGGACGCATCCCTCGCCTGGGACGCCTCGCGCACCTCCGTTCTCACCACAGCGGTGGCGGCGCAGGACTGGATGATGGCGGGCAACTTCTCGATCATCCTTTCAACCCTCACGGAAAGCTGGAAGCAGTCCTGGACCACCGCACTGGAAACGACCTTCACGGCGGGGGCTGGGCTTTCGAATCGCGACGTCGAGAGCCTGACCGCCGCGGGGCACTTCTTCCCCGTGGCCAGCCTGCGCCTGGACTACAAGCAGGACGCGCTGCACCCCCTGCACGTCGCCCTGGAGGGCTCGCTTTCACCTTACGTCGATACCTACCTGATGGCCGCGTACCAGCGGGCGGTCTTGCGCGCGCTCCTGGACTGGCGCCCCAGCCAGGCCTGGCAGGTGGGCGCCTCGGTGTCGGTCGCGCTGGCCCCACACTCGACCCTGGCCCCGGAGTCGTACGGCGTCGTCGGTGCGTCGGCGAGCTATGCACCCGTGCCGTTCCTGGTTCTTTCCGCGGGAGGATTCTCCCAGTCCCAGTTCGCTGGCGCCAACGCGGCCGGGGGTTCGTTCCGCCAGTGGACGACCTATTTCTCCCTCGCTCTGCGGGACAAGACCGCGCTCTGACGGGCAGACGTCGCCGCAATCGGGGGCGCCGCCGTTGTCCGAAGGTCTTGCCCGACGCCCAGGTCGGGCATCTCCGTCAACCCACCACGCCTCCGGTGTCCGGACCACTTCCCGTGAACAGCGTGGCCCTGGACACCGCCCGCTTCTTGACGAGACGGGGGGGCAGGTAGGGACGGCGCGCCGGCTGGGCAGGCTCCCCCGTTCGCACATCCTTCGAGTCGCCCTTCGTTGCCTTGGAAACCATGTTCGTCACCCCCGCCTCATGCCAGAATTGATATGACCGTCGCCGCGCGATGGACTCACGGCCATGTCGGGAGGACGAGCCGGCGAACCCCGGAGCCGGGGTACGCATTGGAGTCCACGCTGGTGGCCCAGATTGCTCCGCCACCGCTCGCAAGGCTGTAGGTGGTCGTCGAGAAGGCGCTGGGCGCCAGCGAGTATCCCGTGAAAGCCTCCGAGACACCGTCCATCCGAACCACCTTCGCAGTGGCAGAGCCGGTTCCCCAGATTGCCCAGAGGTTTCCCAGGGAATCGACGGCCATCGGCCCAGTCTGCTGGGGGGCGGAAACATTTCCCATGGAGGTCATGAACCCGGTGCTGCCAGGCGTCAATTTGCAGATCTCACCGGTAGTCGGCGAGGTGAGCCAAAGGTTCCCGCCGGGGCCGTCGATGATGTTCATCAACTTGCTGCAACTCCCGGCTGCAAACGACCACGTGTGGTCGTAGGTCCCGTCCGCGGCGTGCACGAAGACTTTGGAAACGGTCGGGTTCGTCACGTAGAGGAACCCCGGCCACCCACCGTCGGTTCCGACGGCGACGAACGAGGGGACACGATCGACGTCGGCAGGTTGCCCCGGCGTGAAGGACGCGCCCAGGGTCGCGGCACCCGGACCCGCCGTGCACGTGACGCTTCCGACCTTGGGGGTGGTCGGGTCGGAATCCACGAACCATGCCCGGGTGTGGACGATCGGATCCGCCACGATCGCCCTGGGCTCTCCCGCCCCGGTCCAGGGCGTGCTCCTGACCGTTAGCCCGTTGCTGGATGCGCATCCCACCGCCGTGCTCGTCGTGAACCAGATGAAACCGCTGGTGGCATCGTAGGAGAGCGACGTCGCGTTGGCCGGAAGGGTGTTCACGGGCGTGGCAGCTCCATCGCTGGCGACGAAGGTCAGGCCGGCATCCTTGTTCGCGTACACCGCGTTCGACCCGACGAAGACGATGGTGGTGTTGTACCGCTGCGTCGCCGTCGAGGAGGGGATGAAGGGCTCGGAGCCGGCCGGCGTGACCGAGAAGATGTTGAACTCCTGGGCCAGGATTCGGCCGCTGAACGTGAACCGGGAAAAGGTCGGGCTCCCGAACGACCAGTCCGACGTGGCCTCGCGGTTACCGTTCGCGATGGCCCCCGGGAAGTCCCACAGCCCGAGGCCAGGGTCGCCCGTGAGACCGGGCGGAGGGGGCACGCTGTTGCAGCTCTCGCTCCCGGTACGGGACATGCTGGTGATCTGGGCGTAGACCCCGGTCAAGAAGGTGTTGCCCGAGTCTGGGTAGTCCGTGGTGCCCAGCGTGACCCGCACCCTCCCTCCAGTGCTCGCCACTGCGGGGTTGTTGCAGTGGCCCGTCGTGTTCGTCCATGTCGGGCCCCCGGGGTTGTTGGAAAGGGTAGCCCCGCTCGGCTCCGGGACGACCAACGTCACTGACGGAACTGCCTTGACCCCTGGGCTAGGCGTCGTCTGGATGCTCATGACACCGCTGACCGGGTCCACCGCACCGGAAAACGTCGCCAGTTCGACGAAGGTCGGGGCCGCGGCCTTGGGTGGACTTTCCGTTCGGGCAGAGCCGCAGGCGCCGACGAACAATGCCAGGACCACCATGGATCGCTTCATGCTCGCCCCCAAGTGAATGCGTTGAATTTCCAATTTCTATCATCAGCATCGGCCTTCCCCTAAGCGCTTTTTGCTGTACCCGTGCGGGGGGGCGTCGACTCGTCGACTCCATCAAACCATTGCATCGCATCCGTGCGCGCACCGCCGCCCTCGGCGCGCGTCGCAGCCCCTCGACCCACCTGCTAGAGTTGCCCCCGTGGAGGAGCCCAATGCGCTCGCATACGTGGTCATGGGTGCCTTCATCCCGGCTACTTTGGCCTGCTTTGCGGCGTTCCCACCGCGCAAGGCAGTGCTGCTCTCCTTGATGACCGGGTGGCTCTTCCTCCCTGCAGCCGGCGTGTACGTCATCTCCCCACTGCGCACGAAGGAGGGGTTCGTCTGCGGGGTCATCCTGGCTGCCAGCTTGCTTTTCGACTCGAGCGCCGTGCGACGGGTTCGCTTGCGACTGCTCGACCTTCCCGTGGCCGTGCTCTCCCTGGTCCCGCTCGCGACCGCGCTCTCCAACGACATGGACCTGAACGAGGTGGTCAGCGCCACGATGGCCGGCGTTACCGCCTACGGCGTCCCCTACGTGCTTGGGCGCGCGTACTTTGGAGACCCCCCGTCCCTTCGCGAGCTCGCCAAGGCGCTCGTCGTCGCGGGAGTCGCCTATGTGCCGTTCTGCCTCTTCGAGATCCGGATGAGTCCCAACCTCCACAGCTGGACATACGGATTCGCGACCTTCCAGTTCGTCCAGGCGCTGCGGGGCGGCGGCTACCGTCCCACCGTGTTCATGATGCACGGCCTCATGCTGGCCCTGTTCATGGTCTCCGCCACCCTGGTCGCTTACTGGATGTGGCGCAGCCGCAGCCCGGCCCGGTTGCTGGGCGTGCCCCTCGGCTGGTACGTCGTCGCCCTGGGCATCACCTCGGTGCTGCTGCGCTCTGCGGGCGCCCAGTTCCTGCTCGTTGCCGGCATCCTGGCTCTCGAGTCGACTCGCCTGCTCAGGACCTCCGCAATGGTGGTCGTCTTGCTGGTACTGCCTGGCGCCTACTGCATTTCCCGCACCGCAGGGTGGCAGCCCGACCAGCTCGTTGACATCGTGTCCGATGCCATCAGCCTCGAGCGTGCCGATTCCTTCCAGTTCCGCGTCCGGAACGAGAACCTACTCATCGAGAAGGCGCTGCAGAGACCGGTTCTCGGCTGGGGCCGATGGGGGCGCAATCACGTCTACGACGAGTCGGGCCGAATCGTCACCACGACTGACGGACTGTGGATCGTTGCCCTGGGCAGGACCGGACTCCTGGGGTTGGCTGCCCTCGGCCTGACGTTCATGTTGCCTGTCGTCATGTTCCTTCGCAGGTTCCCCGCGTGGAACTGGTCCGATCCACGGCTCGCACCGGCGGCGGCTCTCGCGGTCGCCGTCCTCCTCTGGGCGGCGGACAGCGTTCCCAACGCGATGGTGAACCCAATCTTCACGGTGATGGTCGGTGGCCTGACAGGCCTGGTCCTGAGTCGCCAGAAGACCGGACCGAAGGGGTCACCGCTGGCCCGGCGCAAGGCATCCAGAGGGGTCTCCCCTTCGACGCCCCGGGTCGCCGCGGGCGGAACCTAGACCGAAGCGGCCACCGGCCCTGCAAGGCAGACCGGGGAGGTTTCGTGCTTCACCAATGGCGTGCACAGGCCCGAGGCCCTTCACCGTGAGTCCGAATTGACCCCAATGGGGACCTGCCACTCGGCTCGGTCAAACCTGTCGGGAAAGGTACCGCTTCGTCGCATTGCGTCATGGCGACCCTTGTTCTAGGCTCAGGAAGGGCACCCGTGGTTCAACGTCGCTGGATCTTTGGTCCTGAAAGAGTGAGAACCCAATGCCAGGTCGGAAGATGGTAAGCCTTGGAATCGGTTGTCAGGCCGTCGTCGGCCTCATTGCGCTCTTTGCGTGCTCCGCTGCTTTCGCGGCTCCACAGCGCCGACCCCCTTCAGCACAGACCATTCTGGCGGGCTCTACGACGATTACGGTCATAGCTGGCACGAGTCTGATGGTCCGCCCGTATTTCCCGACGGCCCTCGTCACGGGCGTCCAGTGGTCTGCCACCGGCGGCACGATTTCCAGTACGGGTCTGTACACCGCCCCTGCCACTCCGGGAGCCTATGCCATCCAGGCCACTGTTGGCGGAGTGACCGCCTCGGCAACCGTCCAGGTGGTCGCAGCGGGAACACCGGCTGCGTTCTACGCTGCTGCGTCTGCGGCCTGCGCGGCCATGCCGGTCCGCTCTACAGGTGTCACCACCTACTTCTGCGACTGTGCGGCAGGAGCACAGACCGGATGCTTGGCTGGCAACGATTCTAGTGCGGGCACCAGTGCAGCGGCTCCGAAGCGGTCGTGGTCGGCAATCACGGCAACCTTCAACTCGATGGCCGCTGGTGGAACCGTGGCTCTCTGTAAGGGGGGCTCATGGACGGGTACTGGGTCCGTTCTCCAGAATACGAACTGTCGGGCTACCGCCAACCCGAGGGTCGCTGCCAACACGACCACCTGCGACCTTCGCGACTACGCGCCTAGCTGGGGCGGAACGGCAAAGCCGATTGTGTCGGCTACGACCGGGAACCTGCTGTCGTTCTCGCGCAGCACGCATGACGAAGGCGTGCGGATTCTGAACCTCGATCTGCGAGGAAACGGGACCGCTGGATGGGCTCTGTGGCTGTGGGGCGACCACACCGACTACTTTGTCTGCAACAACACCATGACGGGCTGGGATCTCGCCTTTGACATGCAATACACCAGCAGCGGGGCTCCCAAGCGCGTCCATGCTGTCGGGAACCGTATCCTTGATAGCGGGGGCGATGCCTGGCTTGGGGGTGCGGACGGCGGATCCTTCGACTCGAACTTCCTGGACAACAACGGGGCCTCCAACAACCGGGACCACTCGGTCTACTTGAGCGGTTCAACCGATGCGGACGGACCCGGGGAAATCAAGAGCTTCTCGTTCATCAACAACGAGATTCGCTACTCAACTTGGCCCTGCCTGGGAAGCGTCCTGGTGGTTCACGGGCAACAGACCAACCTCAACATCGAGAACAACATCGTGGACGGCGGGGCGCAGGCCGGTCCCGGGTGCTGGGGCATTTCGATTGATAACGGAATCTATGATTCCGCTGGCTGGTATCGCAACACCACGATCCGGCGGAATCAGGTTTTCAACGGCGGGAACCTGGGAATCATGATCAGTCAGAACACGGATTCCATCATCGAGAACAACGTGGTCGTGATGTCGCAGTCAGGTCGAGGAATTGTTTCGCCAGAGTACGCTGCCCGCACATCAATGGGTGAGCCCGCGGCGAGCGGCGGCACGGTGCGAAACAACACCGTCTATTTTCCTGCCGGTACCACGTCCGGGTCCGAGGGAATCGTGATTGGTCAGCTCAATGAGGGCACGAACTGGGTCATAGCGAACAATTCGGTCTTCTTCGGCGGAACGGGAGGGACTTGCTTCGTCACTCCTCGTCCTTCGGCCAGCTACGCATTCGTGGGCAACAACGCCTGCTATGGAGGATCGTGGGGTACTACGTACGACGCCACGACCCACATCACCGCAAACCCGTTCTATACGAATCCAGCAGGTTACGACTTCACGCCACAGGCCGGCTCGCCGCTCAACGGGGCAGGAAGCGCTGCCAGGGCACCGGTCAGCGATCTCAACCTGAATACACGCCCCAACCCACCCGCCGTCGGTGCGGTGGAACGCTGACCAGGGTGGGCCACCCCTGCACACCGGACGGGAACCGGTCCAACGCTTCCGGGGAGGGGAGTTCCCAGTCTGCCTGCTCTCCTCGGACGCCCCCTCGCGGGTATTGATCGCCGACACCCTGTTCACCGAGGGGAAGGGTTGCAATACTTCTCGATGGCCTCGCCTCGGGGCGAGGCAGGCTGGGGCCAATCCTGGTGGGCGCGTCCCCGCGGGGTAGGCAACTGAGTAGAACCCGCCCCCCGGGCAGAATCGAACTGAATAGGTACCAAATGAACGCCAACAGGACTCGCCACCGCTCGCTTGCCAACCCGAAGCGTGCACGGGTGTTCTTCGCCGCTGGCCCTGGAGACGTAGTTGAGACCTTTCGACACTGGATGGCGGGTCGAGATGACCCGAGCCAGATGTCGGTTTCATTCTCCGGGCAGTTTTTTGATGTTTGCCGCGACTTGGGCCTCGACGCCCTTGTTGTTGGAAGGAATGAACGAGCCGACCGGCTTTCCAACGATCAGATAACCGTGGCTAACGTCCCAAGGCCCGACTGGGCAAGCAGGTCGGGGCTCCGCTATCACCTTGGTCAGCAGTGGTACTTGTTGCGACTGATCGGCATGGCGGTCCGTTATCGCGCTGACGTGATGATTGTCGGAGACGGCGGGCCACTTTTTCTGCTTTGGCTCCTTCGAGTTGCGCGCATTCGCCTCGTGGCAGATTTTTCCTGCGTTCTGTGGCCCCAATTCCGTCCGATGAAAAGCATTTTGCGGCTGAGTTGTCGCCTCGATAGGCCAATACTGAGCAGACACTCCATGGCGCTTCTTAGCATGTCGTGTGACATTTCACGTCAATTGGTCGAATGCGCGGGCGGGAATCCCCGCCCGATACTGGAGTACCTCCCCCTCTATCGGAGGGACCGATTCGCTCAACTGCCCCCACCCCAGACCAGCCCATTTCGGGTCGTGTTCGCTGGAAGGGTCGAGCGCGTGAAGGGTGTCTTCGACCTCGTCGAGCTGGCCAGGCGATTCAAGGAGGCGAGGCGACATATCGAGATAGACGTCTGCGGGAGCGGAGGAGCCTTGGAGGAATTGCGAGGACTGGTGAGGGATGGCGACCTCACAAGTCACATTCGGATTCATGGATACTGCATGTTCAACGAACTGCGATCTATCTATTCGCGGTCCCACGTCGTCATCGTCCCCACCACGAGTGAATTCATGGAGGGATTCAATATGGTGGCCGTCGAGGCGGTACTGGCAGGGAGACCCGTGATCACGTCTGACGTCTGTCCCGCAGTCCATTACCTGGGCGGAGCGGCCGTGAAGGTCCCAGTAGATGACATCGATGCCTACCAGGCTGCCGTCGAGAGGATGGCCGACGACCCAGCGTATTATCGCCGTAGTCATGAGGCTTGTGCATTGGTGGGCGAGCGATTCTTCGACAAGACATTCAGCTTTGGGGAAGCACTGCGCTCAGTACTGGCTGCGGCAAATAGCTCTGAAGACCCCGAGCCCAGGGAAGTACCCAGACGTGAGTGAATTGGCCGTCGTGGCGCCCCCCCATGCCTGGTTCCCGCCTTCATGACGTCTAAGGGCTTGGCTGGCTTGATTGCAGGCGACGAGCGGCCGTGCCGCAATCAGGCGCCTTCGGGGCCCGCACCGCTTGCACGCCCGGCGCGCCTCGACAGGCGTTCCCTTCCTGCTTGCTCTCGATCGCATCCCCCACGAAAAGGTCTCCCTGCCGAGCGGGTCTGCGCTCGAATCCCGCCCAACCACATGAACTCCCGACGCTGCTGCATCATCACGCCCTGTCGCAACGAGGCGGCCTTCGCCCGCCGAACTCTCGACTCCGTGACCAGGCAGTCCGAGCCGCCGGCGCTGCGGGTCATCGTGGACAACGGATTCGACTACCTCTGCAAGCCCGACCTCGACCTTCACCTTCCGCCCCGCTACTTCTCGACGCTCATGGATCGGGTCGAGACGGAGCCGCGGATGGGGAGTTGCTCCGAAAAGCCGTACTTCTTCGCCCCTGGCGTTCCCATGGAGCCGGTGGACTTCCCGCTGGTCGCGAGCCCAGGCCTGATCTCCGAGAAGATCTGGGACGAGAACTCCGTTGGTGCGAGCAAGTTCTACCGGTCGGCCTGCTTCCGGCAGATCGGCGGATTCGTCCAGGAGCTCATGTGGGATTGCCTCCTGCGCGGCAAGGCGCGAGCCACTTCCGAGCTCGAGGCCCGCCAGGCTGGAGAGTGGGCCCCGCTGCGCACACCCGCCGGCACCAACGCCCCCCGCCCCGATCTCGACGCCACGTGAAGCTGCGCGCACTGCACCTGCTCGTAGTCGGCCTGGCAGGCGGTGGCCTCGCTGCGACCTTCTGGCTCGGCCAACAGCTTCGTCCTGAACCGGGTCCTGCGAACGGCAGGTGGCTTCCCGTGGATGGGCCCGACCTCGTCGACCTGCGGCATCTCAACGAGGCGGTCGCTGGCGAGAACGGATTCGTCGGCGTGAAGGATGGCAGCTTCGTCCTCGGGCCGGCCTCCGAACCCGTCCGCTTCTGGGGCGTCAACGTGATTCCCTCCCGGATCGAGTTGGCGGAAGTCCCGGAGTGCGCGCGCATGCTCGCACGTCACGGAGTCAACCTGGCCCGCTTCCACGGACCGATCTACGACGAGGCCGGAAACCTGGACGAGGCCCGGGTCCAGAAGACGATCGCGATGGTCGAGGCGCTGAAGGCCGAGGGGATCTACTCCCACCTATCCATCTACTACTGGAACTGGCTTCGACCCAAACCTGAAACGCCCTGGCTCCGGGGATACGATGGGAATACGAGACCGGTCGCCGCCCTGTTCCTCGACCCCGACTTCCAGGCGCACTATCGCGAGTGGTGGAGGACCCTTCTCCTTTCACCGAGCGCCAGGACCGGGCGACGGCTCGTGGACGAGCCCGCGGTCGCCGCTGTCGAGATCCAGAACGAGGACTCCTTGCTGTTCTGGACCTTCGATCCGGCCCGGCTCCCTGCTCCGATACGCCAGAGACTGGAGAAGCGGTTCGGCGACTGGCTGCTGGCGCGGCACCCCAGCCTCGGGGCCGCGCTGGAGACCTGGCGATCGCGGCCCGCCGACGGCGACGACCTGGTTGCGGGCCGGATGGCCGTCCGACCCATCTACCGGATCCTGCGGGAGCGAACCGCACGCGACCTCGAGACCGTCCGGTTTCTCGTCGGGCTTCAGGCGTCGTTCTACGCCGAGACCTATGCTTACCTCCGCAGCCTTGGCTTCCGGGGAGTCATCGGCACCTCCAACTGGAAGACCGCGAGCCCGGAGCTGCTCGATCCGCTAGAGGCGCTGACTTACATGGTCGGCGACTTCACCGATCGCCACGCTTACGCCGGGGTCAACCGCGCGGGACCGGACGCCGCCTGGGCCCTCCGGGTGGGCCAGGCGTTCGAGGACCCGGTCTCGTTACGGCTGGAGACCGGGGAGCCCAGGGCGCCAGGGGTACCCCTCCATCCCAGCGCGACGACCCACTTCGAAGGCAAGCCATCCATGCTCTCGGAGGTCAGCTGGGAGCGGCCTGCCGCCCATCGTTCCGAGGGTCCCGTCTCCCTCGCCGTGTTCGGCGCGCTCCAGCACGAGGACGCCATCGTCCACTTCGCGCTCGACGGCTGCCGCTGGAGCACCAGCCCGCGCCCCGACGTGCAGCAGCCCTGGACGCTGGCGTCCCCTGCGATGCTGGGTCAGTTCCCAGCTGCGTCGGTGCTCTTCCGCCGCGGGCTCGTAGCGAACGGCGAGCGGCTGGCCGGCCTCCGTCTCGGCCGCGAGACACTGATGGCGCTCGATGTGAACGGGCCGAGCCTCGCTCGGGACGTCGACCCTCTCGGCCGCCTGGTCGGGCGGGCGGACGTGACCTTCGTGGAAGGGCAAGGATCTACCGACACGAGCGAGATCAGAGCCGCGCGTAGGCACCAGGAAACGATCACCAGCGCGACGGGAGAAGTCGAGCTCGACTACCGGCGCGGGATTCTCCAGGTCGACTCGGAACGGGCCCAGGGCGCCAGCGGCGCGCTGGGCGGTCGAGGGCCGATCGAGACCCGCGACCTGGAGATCCGGACCGAACTCGAACAGTTGCACGTCCTCGCCGTGTCCCTCGACGACCAGCCGCTGGAACGGTCTGCGCGTATTCTCCTCCAGGTCATGTCGGAGGAGGTCCCCTCAGGATTCGCCGTCGGCCCGGGCGGGAACGGTCGCTGGGAGATCCTGGATCTCGGCCATGACCCGTGGATGATCCGGGAGATCTCGGGAACGGTTCGATTCCGGCGGCCGGACGCTTCGCAACTGCGCGTGACCCCCCTCGATGGCGACGGTGCCGCCCACCAGGGCGACGCCAGCCTCATCCGACTTCGGCCCCGCACGCTCCACTACCTCATCGAACGGCCTCGAGGCGCCTCGTCAGCGGAACCGTCGGCCCCGCTCGACCCGGCGGAGAGCCCGCAGCGGCAACCGGAGGGCCGCTCCGGCGCCGCCCCGTGATGCACTCGCTTCCGCGAATCCTCGCCACCGGAGCGCCGTCGCCGCGAGGGACGGGCGTGTGAAGGTCCCTTCCAGCAGTTCCAGCTCACCGGTCATGAGGCGTTGCTTGTACTGGGAGTCGCCCTTGCCGAGATCGATCGTCCGGACTCCCTGGCCGGCCAGGGCTTCGGCCATCCGAAGGAGCAGAATGATGCCTGTCGAGTACTTCCCGAAGGAAGGGTCGTAGGCTGGGAACCAGTAGTGGAAGACCTCCCGTGAACGCATGCCCACGTGGATGGCCACCGGGTGGTCCCCGGCACGAAGGACGGAGCACAGCCCCGCGAACTCGGGCGTCCGGATCCCGAGGATCCGGCGGAGCAACTCCGACGTCCACTCCACGCCGAACACGTCTTGTATCCCCGCCTGCCGGTACTGGTCTCGCTTCCAGGCGATCATTCGCTGAAACGGCTCCTCGCCAACCTCGTGGAGCGAGAAGGTGAGCGGTCCGACCTCGCGCCCCATCTTCCGGGCCAGCCCCTCGGTCTTCCCGATGTACTCCGACCCCGCCTCCTTCCGACGCCGAGCGTAGTCCTCGTAGCCCGCGCCCAGGTCGATCCGGGGAGACCCGGCCCGCGCCCGGAGATGGGGAAGAAATCTCGACTCCTCCCCCACCAGGTGATCGAAGGTCCACACGTCCAGCCCAGCGGCGCGCATCAGCGCGTCGAGGTCCCATTCGGCACCCGGCTCGGCTACCACGCCGTGGAAATCGGACAGCGGCCCACCGACCGGGACCCCCGTTCGCGTCCACCTGCGCTGGTACGGGAAGAACCCGACCGGGCGCCCTCCATCCTCGATGACGGCCAGGCGCACGTCGTCGCGCACGTCGCCAATCGCACGCGTGAACTCGGGAGAGAAGCAGGGACTCTGGAGGTCGTCCCGTCGCGACAGGATCCCACGCCACGCCTGGAGGAGGGAGTCACCCAAATCGCGCGTGCCGATGACTTTGTAGGTGATGCTCATCTCAGCTGCGCTCCGGCAGGCTCAGGAGCCTGGATCGGCGACGGGGACCCATGCGCTGGAGACCGCGTCCGCGGATGCCATCGACGAAGGTTCTCGCCAGGAGCAGCCCGTACTCCGCCAGCTCGGCCCCCGTGGCTGCCAACCACCCGTGGTGCTTCGTCATGTAGTGATAGCGGCTCTGGTAGTAGTGCTCGGCGATGCACCCGCCGACGCGGGAGTCGTCGGAGGCAGAACTCGCGCCACCGACGTGGGACGCCACCGCCGCGCCGACCGCCCACGTTTCGAACCCGGAGGCCTCGGCGCGCCGGCAGAGATCCATCTCCTCCCAGTACAGGAAGAACCGCGGGTCGAAGCCGCCGAGTTGCCTCATGAGGCCAGAACGGATCATGAGGACCGCGCCGCACACCCACTCCGTACGAACTGGTGGCGACCCCGGTACGATTGGAAAGGCCAGTGCCCGGTGCCTGAGGAGCGGCGTGGCCGCCCGAACCACCGAGCCCGGCGTCGGGCGCGCGCCCGCCATCTGGAGTTGCTCGGCCCCGCTGCCGTCGCCCTCGAGGATCGCCGGGCCGACGATTCCAGCCTTCTCGTTCTCCTTCAGGAAGGTGAGCATGGCACGGACCGCGTCCGGCTCCACGACGGCATCCGGGTTTACGAACAGCGAGAACGGCGTACCCACGTCCGCGAAGCCAAGGTTACACCCGCGCCCGAATCCGTTGTTGCGTCCGGTCAGCACGAGCCTGGCCCAGGGCGCTTCCTGTTGCAGGATCTCCACGGTGCCGTCGGTGCTTCCGTTGTCGACGACGACCAGGTCGACCAGTCCGGCGTCGTGGCTGCGCCGCAGGGCCTCGAGCGCCGGACGGATGGTTCGTGCCGACTGGTACGTGACGACGACGGCAGTGACGAGCCGTGAAGTGAGAGGGGAGGTGCTCATGTCAGCGGAGCCCCATCATCTCCAGGAAGCCCGGATACGCGCCACTGGTCCGGAATCGCAGCCCGGTCATGGACCTCGGTGCCTCGACCCGCGGCATGGCGAACCGGTCGCTCTCGAGATCGATCCGCACGCGGAGGCCGGCGCCGACCGCGGAGCGCCATCCCGATGCGGCCACCGCCTCTCGCACCTCCGCGGACCACCGCCCATACGGGAAGGAGAAGTGCCTGGCGGTCTCCCCGGTCTCCCTCCGGATGTCCTCGGCACTCGCCGCCACCTGTGCCTTCGCGAAGGCGCCCCCGTGCTTCCGGAGGTCCACGTGGTCGAGGGTATGGCCGCCGAGCTCGATGAAGGGGTAGCGCCTGCGAAGCTGCCGAACGTCGCCCCAGTTCATGGTCAGGCGCGGCGGGCGTCCCTCGGGCGCCAGCTGTTCCACCACGTCCGCGAGGCACGACGTGCGCTCTTCGCGATGGGCCTCAAGCAGATGGCGGTGAAGCAGCTTCCTCGCGGATTCGAATCCGTTCTGGGTGCCCAGGCTCAGGCCTGCCAGCCCGAGCGTCGGCAGATGGAGACGCTGGCGCGTCCGCCCAGACAGCGCTGCGTGAAGCGCGTCCGACCATTGCGCCTCGGCCGAGTCGATGTACCCGGTGGCGAGGTAGAGGGTAGCCTCCAGCCCGTGGCGCTCCAGGATGGGGGCGGCAACCGTGAGGTTGTCGAGATAGCCGTCGTCGAAGGTGATGCAGACCGAGCGCGGAAGGGGAGCCTCCCCGCGCTCCAGTCGCTCCACCAGCGCGGAGAGGGAGACCACCCGGCGGCTCTCCCGAAGAAATGCCATCTGCTGGTCGAACAGCCCCGGTGTGAGCCGGTTCGCCGGGTCGATGTAGCGCTCCGCATCCTCGCCGGCGATGCTGTGGTACATGAGGATGATCGCGCCCTCGGAGCCGGCCGCAGCCTCGTACGCCACTCCGGCCCCGGACCAGTACGCCATCGCGTCCACGACCTCGTGACGTCGGGTCCAGAACTGGCGCAAGGCGTTCATTCCGAGACCAGACTCTCTCAATTCCCGGGCGCCCCGCAATGGCTGGGCCGGCCCATCCTCGACAATCGTCCGGCGCCACGACCCTCGTCTCCGAAGGGATGGGGACGAGACCACGCCCGGATCCCCGTGTCCAGGATGCATTCTCGTCCCCCAATCTGAAAGTGATTGGAGCGGTGTCGCCCGCTTTGACCAAGCCCGCCCGGGAGTCACCGGTCCGTTCGAGGATCCGTCGATCCCGCAGGCCGGGACGACACCTCCCGCTCCCTGAAGTAGCGGCGGATGCGCTCCAGGATCCGGCCTGCCGCGAACCCGTCGCCGTAGGGATTGCGCGCGGTGGCCATGGCCCGGTAGGCCGCCGCGTCGGTGAGAAGCCTGGTGGCGTGCGCCACGATGGCGTCGGCCTTGGGCCCGGTGAGGAGCGCCGTCCCGGACTCGACGCCCTCGGGTCGCTCGGTGGTGTCGCGCATGACCAGGACCGGCTTCCCGAGCGAGGGCGCCTCCTCCTGCACGCCGCCCGAGTCGGTGAGCACCAGGCGACAGCGCGCCATCAGGGCCACGAAGGTCCGGTATCCCTGGGGCGGGACGAGCCGCACGTTCGGCAGCTCGCCAAGCAGCCGGTTCACGTGCACCGAGACGTTCGGGTTGAGGTGGACGGGGTAGACGAAGCGGTGGTCGGGGAAGCGGCGCGCCAGGGTCGAGATGGCCGCGCAGATCTGCTCGATCCCCTCGCCGAAGTTCTCGCGGCGGTGGCCGGTGACGAGCACGAACGGCCCGCCGTTCCAGCCCGGCCCGAGGATGGCCGCCACCGCCTGCTCGACCTCCGCCCGCACCGCCGCGGAGCGCTGCTGCACCTCGACCTCAATGCGGAGCGCGTCGATCACCGTGTTGCCGGTCACGACGATGGACTCCTCCGGGACGGCCTCGCGGCGGAGGGCCTCGCGCGCCGACTCCGTCGGCGCGAAATGGAGGGCCACCAGCGGCGTGGCCAGCCTCCGGTTCACCTCCTCGGGGAACGGGGACCAGATGTTGCCCGTCCGCAGGCCGGCCTCGACGTGGCCGATGGGGATGCGGCGATAGAAGCAGGCGAGCGCCGCCACCAGCACGGTGGTGGTGTCGCCCTGCACCAGCGCCATGTCGGGCCGGGCCGTCTCCAGCCAGCCGTCGATGCCCTCCATCAGCCTCGCCGTCAGGCGGGCCAGGGACTGGTTGGGCTGCATGACGTCCAGGTCGGCGTCCACGCCGAAGCCGAACTGCTCGGCCACCTGCCGGAACATTTCCCGGTGCTGGCCGGTGGCGACCACTTTGCAGTCGAAGTCCCCCGCCCCCCGCAGCGCCGCCACCACCGGGGCCAGCTTGATGGCCTCAGGCCGCGTGCCCATGAAGACGAGGATGGTCCGTTCCGTCGCCGCCCCGCCCATCGTCATCGAGTGCTCCCCCTGTCCTCGAGCCGGCCCAGCCGCCGGGCCAGCGCCTCGCGCCCCGCCAGCCAGAGGAACTCGCCGTTGGTTGTGAGGTACCGCCTCCAGAGCTTGCGCGGCTCCATCATGAGCCGCCAGAACCACTCCATCCCGATGGACTGCACCCAGCGCGGCGCGCGGCGGACGTACCCGGCCAGCACGTCGAAGCTCCCGCCAACGCCCACCATGACCGGCACGTCGAGCCGCTGACGGAAGCGCTCGCACCAGGTCTCCTTGAACGGGGAGGGCATCCCGACGAAGAGCAGGTGGGGCGCGTGGCGCCGGACCTCCTCGGCGACCGCCTCGTGATCGGCGGCCGGGAAGTAGCCGTCGCGGAAGCCGGCGACCACCAGCCCTGGGTACCTGGTGGCGCAGTCCTCGGCCAGCCGCGTCACCACCTCGCGGCGAGCGCCCAGGAAGTAGACACGCAGGCCTCGCGCAGCGCCGGCCTCCAGGAGCCGAGCCATCAGGTCCACCCCGGCCACACGCTCCGGCACCCGCACGCCGGCCAGCCGGAGGGCCCAGACCACCGACATGCCGTCGGCCACCACCAGGTCGCCGGCCTGGCAGGCCGCCCGGAGCGGCGGGTCGCGCCGCATCATGCACAGGTGCGAGGCGTTGGCGGTGATGACGACGCGCGGGGCGCGCGGCCCGGCGCACCACGCCATGCACCGCGCCACGGCGGCGTCCATCGTCACCCCGTCAAAGGTCAGCCCGAGCAGCTCAGCCCGTTCCGCGTCGCCCACCGTCGACTCCTTGCGCCACCGCTTCGGGGTGCGCCGCCCGCCACACCGCCGCCCGCTCGGCCGTGACCCGGCGGGTCGCCGCCGCCTTGCCGGTGAAGAGACACGCCCACTGGTACCGGCGCAGGAAACGGCGGAACTCCGCGTCACCGTAGCGCGGGATCCGCTTGACCGCGCTCGAGAAGTACCCCCACAGCATCGCCGCGCTACCGGTGAGGACCGGGTGCTTGGGCAGCCGGTAGAGGGCGCTGGCGAGGAAGTACGCGGGCGAGGTGCCCATGAAGTACTGGCCGAATCCGGTGCGGACACGCCCAGCCCAGATGCCGCCCTTCTGGCTGGAGCCCATGGGGCGCAGGTGCAGGAACCGCAACGCCTCGTCGTTCGAGGCCTCGGCGATCCAGCCGAGCATGCGGGCGCGGTGGCAGTCGATTCCGTCCCACATCACCTGGCGGACAAAGCCACCGATCTCCTGGAAGCAGCGGACCCGGTAGAACTTGGACGCGCCCAGCGACATCTCGTCGCCGCAGGTCTCGGGGACCAGCGCCCCGGTGTCGGGGTGTGTGAACCACGGCTTGCCCGAGCACGTCCCCAGGCGCGGCTCGGCCTCCATGCGGAGCATGAGCAGCTCGAAGTAGCGGGGCGGCAGGTCCAGGTCGACGTCGAGCTTGCAGACGAAGTCGTAGTCCGCCAGCTCGACGCCCTCGATGCCCTGGTAGAAGGCCTCGATCACTCCCGGGCCCACGTTGCGGCGGCCCCGGTCGGTGCGCCGCACCACGCGCAGGAAGGGGAGCCGGCGCGCGTACTCTTCCAGGATGCGCGGCGTCTCGTCGGTCGACCCGTCGTCCACAACGATCCAGAGCGCGGGCAGGACCGACTGCGCCGCCACGCTGTCGAGCGTTCGGCGGACGAACTTCGCCTCGTCTCGGCAGGGCGAGACGAGGAGGTAGCGGCGCTGAGGGTCCATGTCTGTGCTCCGTCCGTTGGTACTCCCAGCAAACCGAAGTGTCGACTCCCAGGAGCCGGTGACCGCGGTCACAGAATCTGGGCGCGCTGGCCCACGAAGATCTGAGTGGGTTCGAGTGCCCCTTCAAGGGGGTGGCGGCCGATGCCGGGGCAACGAGTGGCGCGACCTGCGAAGCCGCCTTTGGAGTATTGGCACGGTTGGGTCGACGCTTCAAGCCGTCCGGGGCTGCCGACAAAAATGCCGAAAACCAGGCGGTTGGCTGACAAGGCGAGCCGCCGCTCGTTTTTGCGTGGTAGGCGCGGACCGTGAAGTGAACAGCGGCTCGCCCCTGATGGGGCGGGGCTGTCCGTGGCCGAAAACGGGGGGGGGCCTACCCGATCCAGGCACCACTGAAGACCGCCGGATGCACCTGCGGCGTCGATGGTCGCGGGCCATGGTCCGGCCACATCCGGCACGGGTCTCTCGGACACCCGCATCGCCGATCCGGGCCGCCGCGACCGCATGCTCCTCGTCAGCGGCAGCGCGCTGCCGACCGTCCTCGGCGCCGCCGGCGAAGCCGTCGACATCGACCTGTACCTCGAGGCCAACACGGTCAAGCAGCGCACTGTCGGAGGGCGCCCGCGCCTGCCCGACTGGGCAAGGAGAATATTGGGGCCCGGCGCCCCGCGAAGTACACTCGGGCGAGGTGGATCCCCGCATCGTCATCGTCGCGATTGGTCGAAACGAAGGCGCCCGTCTCGGGCCATGCCTCTCCTCCGTCCTGGGGCAAGGGGCAGCGGTTGTCTACGTCGATTCGGGCTCGACCGATGGAAGCCCGGACACGGCCCGCCGTGCGGGCGCGGCCGTGCTGGAACTCGATCGGAGCAAGCCATTCACCGCCGCTCGGGCCAGGAACGAGGGGTTGGAGAGGGCCGTCGCAATCGCGCCGGCGGCGGAATTCGTCCAGTTCGTCGACGCGGACTGCGTGATGCACCCCGAATGGCTATCCACGGGCGTCGGACTGCTCGGGACCTTTCCCGAAGTGGCCGCTGTTTGCGGGCGAGTTCGCGAACGGAACCGCGAGGGTTCTGTCTACAATCGTCTTTGCGACTTGGAGTGGGATTCGCCCCCAGGTGAGACGAACGCCTGCGGCGGGAACGCACTCTACCGCGTGGCTGCATTCCGTGAGGCAGGAGGGTTCTTGCAGACGCTCATCGGCGGGGAGGAAGGAGAACTCTGCCTGCGCCTGCGCCGCAGTGGAAGAAAGATCCGTCGGGCTGCGAACGAAATGGTCGTTCACGATGCCGCCATGACCCAGTTTTCGCAGTGGTGGCGCCGCGCCCTGCGTTCGGGATGGGCCTATGCAGAACTGACGGCGCTTCACGGCACGGCCGTTGACTGTCCGTGGAGGCGGGAGAACCAGAGAATCCTGCTCTGGGGAGCCCTTCTTCCGATGGCGGCAGTGCTCCTCGCCTGGCCCACCAGGGGGCGCAGCCTCCTGCTCCTTGCTATGTACCCGCTTCATGCGTCCCGCCTGTATGCCCGAGAGAGACGCGATGGGCGCTCCTCTCGGGACGCTCGCATCCAGTCCTTCTTCCTCACGCTTGCGAAGTTCCCCCAGGTGGTCGGCCAGATCCAGTTCGCGCTGAGAAAGCAAAGGGCCGTCGTAGACTGGCGGACTGGCTGAAAATGGCCTGCTTGCGCACCCGTCGCGGTCCAGGCAATTCTCCGGCATGACGGACTCCCTTCGATGAACGACCTTCAAACGTCTGACCTCCGCCCTCGCCCAGCCGGACTTCGTTTTGGGATCATGTGCAACGGGAGCGGTTTCACGGCCTGGCAGGCGCGGGCGATTGAGCAGCTTCTGGCCCTCGAAGGTGTGCGCCCAGCTCTCCTGATCATCGACGCCGAAGGGGAGTCTCGACCTGCCCGGCTCTCGTTGGTCGACCAGATGAGGTCGCCTACCTTGCTATGGCGGCTCTACCAGCGGACCTGCGTGAGGGGACGAATTCCTGCGGAAGACCGGAGAGACCTCGAGCGAGAGTTGGTCGGAGTACCGACCATCAAGTGCCTTGCCGAAAGACGAGGCAAGTACTCGCAGTACTTCTCGCCGACGGACGTCGACACCATTCGCAGCTTCGGACTGGACTTCATTCTTCGATTTGCTTTCAACATCATCCGAGGCGACATTCTTGCCGCCGCGCGACTTGGCGTCTGGTCATACCATCACGGGGACTTGGACAAGTACCGGGGTATGCCAGCTTGCTTCTGGGAGGTCGCTCACGGCGACCCGGTATCGGGAGTCACTCTTCAGAGGCTGACGGATGGGCTGGACAACGGCATCGTCTTGAAGCGGTCCTACTTTCAGACGATTCGCAAGTCCTACCCGCGCAGCAGAGACCGTGCACTTCGGGGGAGTACCGACCTGCCCGCGCGTGTGTGCCGTGACGTCATTGCGGGCAAAGGTCAGTACGTCTCCGACCCTCCGTCGAAGACCACCGCTCCGATCTTCCGAACTCCGACCAACGGTCACATGGTCCGTTTCCTTGGGCGTGTGGCACTCGAGAAGGTCAAGGACGGCGTCGGGTGGCTGTTCCGTCATCGGCAGTGGTGCGTTGGGGTGGTTGACCATCCCATCCACGCCTTTCTCGACCCGGGCTTCAGGCCCACGATCCGGTGGGCTCCCTTGGGCGAGCGGGGCCGGTTCTTGGCTGACCCCTTCGGCATTCAACGCGGCGAGAAGTTGACCATATTGGCCGAGGAACTCTTCCACTCGGAGCAGGTTGGAAGGCTGGTAGCCATCGACGTGGAACCGGGGCACGCTCCAAGGATCCGGCGAGGGATTCTCGACCTACCGGTCCATGCCTCCTACCCGTTCCTCATCGAGGACGATGGCGAGATCTACTGCATCCCGGAGACCGGGATGGCCCAGGAAGTAGCTCTATTCAAGGCCGCGGAGTTCCCTGCGCGTTGGGAGCGAGTGGCGACCCTGATGAGTGGAGTGGCAGCACTTGATGCTTCGGTGGTCCACCATCAGGATCGCTGGTGGATGTTCTACGGGACGAAAGGAGAGTCAGACGAGGTCCAGTTGCGCGCGATGTACGCTTCTTCACTCAAGGGCCCCTGGGAGCAGCATTCCGCCAATCCCCTCAAAACGGACGTGCGAGGCAGTCGGCCAGGAGGCACGCCTTTCGTACACAACGGAAGCCTGTACCGGCCTGCGCAGGACGGCTCGGAAGGCTACGGCTGCGCCGTGGTCATCAACCACGTGACGTCCCTTTCCCCGACCGAGTTCAGCGAGGAGGTCTCGGTTCGCGTGAATCCCGACGCGGGCGGACCATACCCTGCCGGGATGCACACGCTCTCCAAGGTTGGCCATCGGACGCTCGTCGACGGGCAGCGCGTCCTATTCGTGCCCTCCCTGTTCCTCGCGGAGATCCGAAAGCTCGTGAGCCGCTTCGCTCGCGCCCGACACGAACCGTAGGAAGGGCCTCGCGAGAGGACGGATGGAGCGACCCGAGTGAAGATTGCCTACCTCATCAACCTGTATCCACGAACCAGCCACAGCTTCATCCGCCGGGAGATCGAGGCGGTCGAGGCTGCCGGCGACGAGGTGCTGCGCTTCAGCCTCAGGCCGCTGGACGAGGAACTGGTCAACGAGGCAGACCGCCGCGAACTGGCGAGGACACGGGTGGTCCTGGATGCCGGCTTCGCCCGCCACCTCGGGGCGGTGATCCTGCTCGCGCTGACCCATCCGGTTGCGCTGGCGAGGGCGATCTCCCTGGCGTTCCGGATGGGCTGGCGATCGGACCGCGGCCTCCTGCGCCACTTTGCCTACCTGGCCGAGGCGGCTGTCCTCCGGGGCTGGCTCCGGCGCGACCGCGTCGAGCACCTGCACGCCCACTTCGGCACGAACCCCGCGGCGGTGGCGGCGCTGTGCTCGACCCTCGGCGGCCCCCCCTTCAGCTTCACCGTCCACGGCTCGGAACTGGAGAAGCCTCACCTCCTGGCCCTGACCGAGAAGATTCATCGCGCGGCCTTCGTCGTGGCCGTCAGCGGCTTCGGGCGGGCCCAGCTGTACAAACTCGCCCGCGACGAGGACTGGCCCAAGATCCAGGTCGTCCGATGTGGCTTGAGCGAGGACCTCCTCCGCGCGGTGCCGACTCCGCTGCCCGCAGAACCGCGACTTGTCTGCGTGGCCAGGCTCGTCCGGCTCAAGGGCCATGCCTTCCTCCTGGACGCCGCCGCGCTCCTCG
This sequence comes from uncultured Anaeromyxobacter sp., assembly GCA_903874275.1. Classification (GTDB taxonomy): domain Bacteria; phylum Myxococcota; class Myxococcia; order Myxococcales; family Anaeromyxobacteraceae; genus CAIOAK01. Next base: position 70,141 of record CAIQRS010000109.1, on the reverse strand, counting down.
CCGCGGAGGGGATTCCATTCGAGATCGTCCTGGCAGGAGATGGGCCCTACCGGTCCCAGGTCGTGAGGATGATCGAGGAGAGGGGCCTGCAGGACCGGGTACGGCTCGCCGGGTGGCTCGACACCGAGCAGGTCCGCAGGGCCATCCTCGACTCCCGCGCCATGGTGCTTCCCAGCCTGTCGGAGGGGCTCCCCGTGGTCCTGATGGAGTCGCTCGCCCTGGGCCGGCCGGCCATCGCCACCGCCATCTCCGGGATCCCGGAACTCGTCGAGGCCGGTGTGAATGGCTGGCTCGTTCCCGTGGGATCGGCCGAGGCCCTGGCGGTCGCCATGCGCCAGGCGCTCGAGACCTCGCCGGACAGGCTCGAGGCCATGGGACGCGCGGGCGCTGCGACCGTTGCCGAACGGCACGACGCCGCCCACGAGGCCAAGCGACTGCAGGCACTTTTTCGGTCCGTCGCGCCCCGCTCCGCTCCCGCCTGGCCCGGGCGGCCCGTCGATCCCGCCCCATAGTTCCAGTCGGCGTCGTTCTCGCCAGAAACGGAGCGTCCAGATAGGATGGCTCGCCGTGGCTGCCAGACACTCCCCCGACCCGTTCGACCTCGATTCCACCGACCGAGGCGCCCAGGACATGGCAGCCACGCCGCTACCTGGCGACTACCTCCTCTTCGCGCTCCGTGCGGCCCGGCGCCGCAAAGGCTTGACCCTCTTCGTCTTCGTTGCCTGCGTCGCCGTCCTCGCCGGTTACTACTGGTCGAAGACTCCCCAATACCGCGCCGAGACGAGGATCCTCGCCCAGCGCCAGCAATCCCTCCCTTCGATCGTCCGGTCGAACGTGGCGGAGGACCAGCCGACCCGGGCGGCCTCCGAGATCATCCACAGACGGGAGAACCTCCTGGACCTGATCCAGCAGGCCGGGATGCTGGAGGTGCCTCCGCAGGGTGACCTGCTCGACCGGCTGCGTTCGGCGGCCGCAACCCTTGGCAATGCACCGTCCACAGGCGGGGACCCGGTCGACGACCTCGTCGATATCCTCGACCGGCGCCTGAAGGTGGATGTCGGAGAGGTCACCATCGCGATCCAGATCGACTGGCCAAACCCCCAGCAGGCCTATCGAATCGTAGAGGGAGCGCTCCAGAACTTCCTCGAGGCACGCCACGTCCTGGACGTGACCGCCCTGGACGATGCCATCTCCACCTTACAGGGGCGGGCGGCGGCCGCCTCCGACGCCCTGGCGAAGGCAACGGACGAGACCCGGCGGGGGCTCCAGCAGGACGCGAATCGCTATTCCCGGCCACAGACGACCTCCCGCTCCAGTCCGCCCCTGCCCCGACAGACGAGCGAGGACCTTGCGCGACTCAGGTCCATGCTCGATGCGAAGGAGCGGGCCATCAACGACGTGGAGGAGTTTCGCCGGCGTCGCCTGTCCGAATTGCAGGCGCAGTACGACGCTCGGCGAGCAGTGTACGCCGAGGCTCACCCTGAGATGGCCAACCTTCGGCTCGACATCGCGGCCCTCAACCGCGATTCGCCGCAGATCACGGCCCTTCGCGAGGAGGAAGGAAAGCTTCGGGGGGAATACCAGGCACGCCTGGCGCGAGAGCGCGTGGGTGGGAGTGAGGGACAGGTGATCTTCCAGGTCGACCAGAGGCCCCCTGCGGAAAATCTCCAGTCTGCCATCGACCAGAGCGAGCGCGTCCGCGAGGCACGTTCCCGGTACCAGCAGATCGCGGAGTCCCTCAACAGCGCGCAGGTCGAGCTCGATACCGCACGCGCTGCCTTCAAGCACCGCTACAAGATCATCCGGCCCGCCCAGGTGTCGAAGAAGCCGGTCAGCCCAAATCCCTTCAAGGTCTTTGGACTCGGGGGGATCGCCTCCCTGGTGTTCGCGTTCCTGGTATCGGCCGCGGTGGACTGGCGCTCCGGGCGCTTGCTGGAACGGTGGCAGATCGAGCGAGGCCTCGGCGTCCCGATCATCGCCGACTTGCGGGACCGGTGACACTCCCCTGACTTGAGCCCTAACCCCTTTGAATCAGGCTCACCGAACCAGCCTGGTGGCCGATCCACGGGGAATCCATCATCCCCTCGCGGCCCTACCGATGAATCCGGGCCTCCAGTAACGGAGCCCCAGGAGACCCCAGGGCACGGTGGAGATGGACCCGGCCACGAGGAATCCCGCGACGGCAGAGTGGAAGTGGTCGCCCACGCGCGTCCCGGACCAGAACCCCATCATGGCGACGCCGCCGATCCCCACGGAGAGCGCGGTGTCCCGCCCCGTCACCGGTATTCCCTGGCGCAAAAGTCCGAACGCCGAGGCCGCATATCGGAGGCCCTCCGACAGAACGATGCCGCCCAGCGCGCCCGGAAACCCGCGCAGATAGAAGCCGAGCGGAATGAACAGGCACATTCCGATCAGCTTCGATGCGTTTCCAGCGGCGGTCCAGTCGGAGCGCCCTTTCGCTAGAAGCGCCGCCCCGTTCACGCTCTCGAGGATCTGGAACCAGGACATCACCCCCAGGTACTGAAGGATCCACCCTGCATCCGCGTAGCGCGAGTCGTAGAGGATCTTCACCAGGAACGGGCCCGCCGCGATCACCCCGGTGACCAGCATCGCACCCCCGACTACGAGCGGAAGCCGAATCCGGTGGAAGAGTTGCCGGAAGTCTTCGCGCTCGGCCACCCGGCTCAACGCGGGGAACACGACCGCGGAACCGAGCCTACTGACGGCCTCAGTCGGGAGCTGGGCGAGGTTCGCAGCGATCCCGTAAACGCCGAGGAGGCCGAGCGGGATCATCTTACCGAATATGAGCCGGTCAGAGGGGCCCGCCAGGAAGGTCAGCAGGGTCGCGAGGAAGATCCAGCGACCGAAGTGGTACAGGTCTCGGACCGACTCCCGGTCCAGTTCGAAACGAAGCGGCGGCGCAGGCATGGCGATGTGCGTGAACACGAGCCGGACCAGCCAGTTCACCAGGCCGCCGATCACGATCGCCCAGACGGCCCTGGAGTCCTGGGGGCCGAAAGCCGACCGGAACAGGAAGGCCAGCGCGATGGTGGCGACCGACCCGGTGACCTGGGCCAGAACCTCCATCACGGTGAGCCGCTCCAGCCGGAGGTGACGGCGGGCGAGGTCCAGGGAAGTCGACTCGAAGCCGTTGAAGACCGCTCCCAGCCCAGCGGCGGGGATCAGCCAGGCCAGGTTCGGCTGGTCGTAGGCCCACGCCATCGGGAAGGCCACGGCCCAGGACGCCAGCCAGAGCAGGGCGCCGCGCAGCACGCCCACGGTCCACGCCGTGTTCAGAAACCTCTGCTCGTCTCCTCGGGGATGCTGGATGATCGCCGGCCCGATCCCGACGTCGGAAAAGAGCTGGAGGGCCGTGAAGACCGTGTAGACCAGCGCCACCTCCCCGAACACGGCAGGGAACAGCAACCTCGCCAGGATGATGCTGCTCCCGAGGCGGAAGACCTGGGAGAAGGCATAGCCGCCCAGCGTCCAGACCGAGCCCCGGATGGCGGGCGCCCGGACGGAGGCGCCGCTCCCCTCAGAGGACGATTCTTCGCGCATGGAACGCCTCCGCATGACCGGACGCGGACAGCCCCTCGATCCCCCGCAACCGCATGAGTCCCCGGAACGCGTCCTCGCTGAACCAGGTGTGGCTCCTCTGGGAGCCGAAGCAGTCCATCAGGATGTCCACCTTCTTCCGGACCGTCCGGGCGCCGAGCGGCACGTAGACCTGGGGGTTTCCCAGGTCCCCGTCGGTCTTCATGACCTCGTATTCCAGGACGAGGTGCCGCCGGAAGGTGCTGTGGGTGAGCTCGGCCACGTAGCGGTGATCCTGGTGCGCGTCCTTCCGGTAGTGCGTGAAGATGACATCCGGCTCCACGCTTCGCTTGAGCTCCTCGAAGAACTCCTTCACGGGGACGGCGTCGTACGGGAAGAAGCCGTCCCGGAACTCGCGCTGGACGACCCGCGCTCCCGGGAAGCGCCCCAGCACCCGTCGCGCACCGCGGCGCGCCTCCCGTGCACGGTCCGCCCCTCCGCTCAGGACGACCCAGGTGACCTCGGCGACCTTCTCCTCCTCGAGGAGGCGGAGGATCGTTCCGGAGCACCCGATCTCGATGTCGTCGCTGTGCGCCCCCAGGCAGAGGATCCTGTATCCGCCCGCCGGGGGGGCTCCGAATCTGAGAGGCAGCATGCCCGTCACCTCCGCTCAGCTGCCGGCTTCGACTTCCAGATCTCCCAGGGAGCCGACCCCGAGTTGTAGATGTCGGTGAGCTCCTGCTGCTCCTTGAAGGTGTCCATGCACCAGAACCGCTCCCCGCGGTGGGCCAGGAGCTTTCGCTCCTTCATCAGCCGGGCGAAGGGCGCCTCCACCAGCTCGTCTCCCTCGCGCATGTAGTCGAAGAGGGAGCTGCGGAACACGAAGTATCCGCCATTGATGAGGATGTCCGACTCCCGGACCGGCTTGATGGACTGCACGTGGCCGTCCGGCTCCATCCCCACCAGGTGGAAGCTCTGGGACGGCTTCACGGCCAGGAACGAGCCAACCGCATCGCTGCCCGTGAGCTTCTCGATCATGGTCGGCAGGTGCATGTCGGTGAGCCCGTCGGAGTAGTTGGCGAGGAACATCTCCTCCCCTGCCACGTACCTTCGGGCCGCCATCAGCCGCTGACCGATGTTGGCGTGAAGTCCCGTGTCCACGAAGGTGATGTTCCAGTCGGCGATGTCGCTATTTTCGAGCCGGACCTCCTTGCCCCCCTCGACGAGGGTGAAGTCGTTGGAGATCCACTCCTCGTACTGGAGGAAGAACTGCTTGATGACCTCGGCCTTGTAGCCCAGGCACAGGACGAAGTCCTTGTGGCCGAAGTGCGCGTAGTACTTCATCAGGTGCCAGAGGATGGGCCGTGGCCCAATCTTCACCATCGGCTTGGGGATTTCCCCGGTGTACTCGCGCAGCCGGGTTCCCAGTCCACCGCAGAAGAGCACGACCTTCATTGCACACCCCCCACCGAAGCCGCACCGGAGCGTGCGGCGGAAATCTCGTCGAGCCGGAGCAGCGCCTGTCCCTCCAGGACCCGGGCCGCCTCCTCGACGACCGCGAAAGGAATCGAGGAGCGTCGGGCGATGTCGACGAGCGAATGCTTCCCGTCGCCGAGGCTCATGAGCCACGGCAGCGCCGACTCGAGCAGCCTCTTCGACGGACGCATCGCCAGGTCGCGGTACACGCCACGCCGTCCCAGCTGTGGTTCGCACCCGGGGCCCAGGCTGGAGACGAGCGCGTTCGCCTCGAGGGCGTGGACCGCCTCCAGCGCGGCCAGAAGGGAGTCCGAGAGGCAGGAAGGGAGCACCAGCCCGAGGTCGTCGGCCGAGGTGTGCTGCTTCTCGCTGGCCCCGTGGCCGGACCGCGTCAGGACCCCGACCGGCATGTCGATCCCCGGAGAGCAGAACTGCCGCTCGTCCCCGTAGGGAGCAAAGTCGAGAACCCTGCACCCACCGGGTCGTCGCTGGAGAACCACCTCGGCGATGCGGTCGAGCTCCGAGTCGCCCTGCCGGGTCCGGTGATACGTGAGAGGCTCGGCATCTCCGAGGCAGGAGACGGACAGACCTGCACGAACCCCCCTGCGGGGGCCCGGATTGAGCGCGAGCCAGGCGATGGCTCCGATGGTCCCCGGAGCGAAGAGGAACCGGTACGTGAAGCGCCGCCGGACCTGGCCGAGGGTGCGCGCCAGGAATGCCGCCACCACCATGGCCGACAGGTTGTCGTTGGCGAGCGAGGGGTGGCAAGAGTGCGCGGAGACCAGGACCTCGTCGCCGGTCTCACCGGGCAGCACGCACTCGCCGAGCGTCATGCTCCCGGGCGCCAGCGTGGAGTCGATGACCACGTCGTAGTCCCCGGGGGTCATCGCGTCGAGCGTGGACTGGGAGAGGCAGAAGCCCCAGCTCTCCTCGTAGTAGGAGGTCCGGTACGGGATCCACTCCGGGTGGGACGGAATGGAATGCAGGTGGGGGCGGAGTTCCTCGAGCGTCATTCGGCGCCGGACCGGGATGCTGTACCCGACCACGTGCAGGCTGGAGCGCTCGAGGTCGATGACCCGCCGGCCGGTCGCGTCGGCAACGAAGGCCTTCCGGACGTTCCACTCCAGCGGGACCTTCCAGTCGAACACGTTCGTGCCCGACGGCACCTCGGTCAGCGTGACGGGCGCCAGCTCCCCCAGCTGCCTCAGGGATTCCCGGAGCCCATCGCCGGTGATGCTCCGGCAGAGCGGAAACAGGCGACTCACCCAGGCGTGCATCTCGTCGCCCGTACGGACCGGGTCGAACGCGACCAGCGCGTCCCGGAGAGGTGGTGCGTCGCTCCGCCCCTCGTGACGCCTAGTCAAGGACGCGGACTCCTGGAATGGGCACCACGAACTTTCCGCCCCACTCCCGGATGAACGCCATCTGCGCCACGATCTCATCCTTGAAATTCCAGGGAAGGATGAGCACGTAGTCGGGACGGGCCTCCCGGATCCGGTCCGGGTGGAGGATGGGGATGTGGGTGCCGGGAAGGAACTTCCCCTGCTTGTAGGGGCTCCGATCCACCGTGAACTCCAGGAAGTCGGTCCCGATCCCGCAGTAATTGAGGAGCGTGTTCCCCTTGCCGGGCGCGCCGTACCCCACGATGCGCTTCCCCGCGCGCTTGGCGCCGATCAGAAACTCGAGCAGGTTGCGCTTGGTTTCCTGGACCTGGCCGGCGAAGTGCCGGTAGGTCTCGATCCGGGCGACTCCGGCCTGCTCCTCCGAGCGCCGCAGCTGCCTCAGGCGATCGGTCTCCGGGCGACCGGCATTGCCTGCGTGGCAAGCGTAGACGCGGAGCGACCCGCCATGCGTGGACAGCTCCTCCACGTCGAACACGGCCAGCCCGTGGTCGGCGAAGACCTTCTCCGCGGCGTACAGGGAGAAGTAGGAGAAGTGCTCGTGGTAGATGGTGTCGAACTGGTTCCCCTCCATGAGGCGGGCGAGGTGGGGAAACTCGATCGTGACGACTCCGTCGGGGGCCAGGAGCACCTCGAGCCCCTTCACGAAGTCTCGAAGGCGAGGAACCTGGGCGAGCACGTTGGCCCCGCAGATCAGGTCCGCCTTCCGCCCCGCATGGACGAGCTCCCGGGCGGTCTCCTCCCCGAAGAACTTCACCAGGGTGGGGATTCCCTTGTCCACGGCGACCTTGGCCACGTTCTCCGCGGGCTCGATTCCAAGGACCGGGATGCCCTTCCGCACGAAGTGCTGGAGGAGGTATCCGTCGTTGCTCGCGACCTCGACGACGAAGCTCGACGGTCCGAGCCCGAGACGATCGGTGATCATGTCGGCGTAGCGCCGCATGTGCTCGACCCAGCTGTCCGCGTACGAGGAGAAGTAGGCGTACTCCTTGAAGATCGACTCGGGGCTCACGTACTCCTCGAGCTGGACGAGGAAGCAGCGATCGCAGACGTACACCCGCAGCGGGTAGAACGGCTCGACCCGGTTCAGGTTCTCCCGGGACACGTAGCTCTCGCAGAGGGGCGACATGCCCAGGTCCACGAAGAGGCTCGTGAGCGGTGCTTCGCAGGACATGCAGACAGCATCGGAGATCGGCTCTGCGGTGGTCACGGACGGGCCTCGAGATGGATGGCGACGCTAGGGAGACTTCGGGGACGGCGGGGCGCCTCGCCAGCGCAGGTCCTCGGCAAGAAGTCCTTCGGCCTTCAACTGCTTGAGCTGATCGATCCGCCGGTACCTCGGCCCCTCGAAGTCGTCCTGGACGAGGCCGATGGTCCGGTAGGCTTCCAGGAGCTGCTTCGCCCCCTTGCGCGCGTCCCACTGCGGCTGGAACCCGGGCAGGACCTTCGCGATCTTGGCGAAGCTGGCCCGGTAGTTCCGCTTGTCGGGCCCGGCGTCCGCCGCGAAGGCGATCTCGCACCCCGGGACGGTGTCGCGCACGATCTCCGCGATCTCGGAGATCCGGAAGTTCTGATCGTCGCGGCCGACGTTGAACGCCTGGCCGCGCACCAGGTCGGCGGGCGCAGCGAGGACCGTCAGGAAGGCCCGGGCGATGTCCTCGATGTGGATGATGGGGCGCCAGGGGGTCCCGTCGCTCTTCAGGAAGACCTTCCCCGAGGTGAACGCCCATGCCACGAGGTTGTTGAGCACGACGTCGAAGCGCAGCCTGGGCGACACGCCGTAGGCGGTCGCGCAGCGGAGGAAGGTGGGGCAGAAGGCGTCGCTGGCGAGCCCCACCACGTCCTGCTCCACGCGCACTTTCGACATCCCGTACGCGGTGACGGGATTGAGGGTGGAGGTCTCGTCCACCGGTGCGTCCCCGGCCGCCCCGTAGTTGCTGCAGGACGACGCGAAGGCGAAGCGCGAGACCCCCGCGGAGCGGGCGAGCCGGGCCAGGCGCACCGAGGCCAGGTGGTTGATGTCGAAGGTGAGGGCCGGGTCGAGGTCACCCAGCGGGTCGTTGGAGAGCGCGGCGAGGTGGACGACGGCGTCGAAGCCGGCCAGGTCCGCGGATTCCAGGTCCCGCACGTCCTTGACGATCGTGCGGATGGACTCCCGCCACGGCCCGAATGTCGAGCGCTGGTAGAGGTCCGTGTCCACCCCGACGACTTCATGTCCGGCCTCGAGGAACAGGGGGGCCATGACGGTCCCGATGTAGCCACGGCTTCCGGTGAGCAATACCTTCATCTCGAGATTCCCCGCTTTCGCCGGCTCCCAGGTGATTCGACCGGGCGTTACATCTTACCCGAAAGGCCCTGGCCGTGCCGAGCGCGTGCCGTCCCCTGAGGCGCGGACAGGCGCGTCGTCGCGTCAGGGCCTCGCGCCATCCGTTGGACCGAGGACGGCGGCCGCCCGCTCCTCGAGGGCGACCGCCCGTGCTCGCATGGCCGGGGTCTCGGGAAGCCCGGCTGCCTGGAGGACCTGCCTCCAGCGGTGAAGGTGATCGTGGCGCCGGAGGGACTCGACGACGTTCGTCCGGCGGATCCGCTCCACGCGTGCCGGGTCGGACTCGAGGACGTCCAGGCAGGCGGCCACATCCTCCGAGTCGTACGGGAGGTCGACGACGGCGTCCTCCCAGCCGAACCACTCCTCGAAGTGCACGGTCCGTGGAGGCGAACCGAAGAGGACCGCTCCGCCTCCGGCCCCCTCGAAGAACCGCTGCCCGATCTCCTGCTGGTCGCCGATCTCGTCGCGTGCGTTGGCCTTGCCGCTGTTGGCCAGGAAGTACCGGCTTCGCTTGATCCGGTCGCCGAGCTGCGCGCGGTGCTCCCGGTGGTTGGTGAACCCGACGTTTCCACCGACCGTGTCGTACAGGTAGTACCAGCGTCGCTCCGCCGCCATGCGGAGCAGCGCGGCGTGGGTCCTCTCCGGGCGCCGGCCCATGGCGTACACGTCGATCACCCGATCCGGGCCATCGGGGAACGGGCACATCGCCATCGCATCCACCGAAGGTGGAAGGTAGATGCAGGGCCGACCCGTCAGCCGGGACACCTCCTCGACGCTGCCCGCACAGCCGACCGCGATGACGTCGAACGCTCTCAGCGCCCTCAGCTCCCCTGTTCGTTCCCGGAGTCCCTTGGCCCAGATCTCGGTGACGTTGCAGATGGACGTGTGACCAAGGCGCGCCAGCCCGGCGACGGGCTGCAGCGCTGCCAGGCCAAGAAGCGAGAGCACGTTCACGAAGACGAGTTCGTGCTTCCGGATTCCGCCGTGCAGCCTCGCCCACGAAGCCGATGCGACCCCAGGGAGAAGTCCTCCTGCACGGGCGGCCAGCCCACGGGTCCGCAGACCGGGAAAAGGCACGCGGTCGGGCGAGCAATTCGTCGCACCCTCTACCTCCACCACCATGTCCTCGAACTCGAAGAGCAGGCAGTTGGACACGACGGGATTGAGCCGACGCTGCGAGACCACGAGCGTCCGGGCGGGAGCGGCTGCTTGCATGTTAGGCAGGGGCTGTCCTGGCATCATTCTCTCGATGGGCCCCGGATTCGAACCCCGACGTGGATGTGGTCACGACTTCGGCGCTAGCGCCACACCATGTTCGCGGGATTCGGCTCGTCAAGTCGGCGCGACGATCCGGATGGCATGGTGCCCCCAACCTGACTACAAATGGACGACATGAATCCCGAAAACTTGACTGTTGGCGATCTGGTGCAGGTGAGGCTCCCGGCCGAGATCCTCGCGACCCTCGACGCGAAGGGCACGCTCGAGAGCCTCCCGTTCATGCCCGAGATGATCGCCTTCTGCGGCGGCACCTTCGCCATCGAGAACATCGCGTCCCGGATGTGCGACACGATTGACTGGTCGGGAAGTCGGACGATTCCACACACCTTCCAGCTGCGCGAGCTCCGCTGCGACGGGTCGGGCCACGATGGCTGCCAGGGCTCCTGCCGTCTTCTCTGGAAGGCCGCCTGGCTGCGGCGAGTTGGCCCCGTGGAGACGCCGCCTTCGCCCTCGGGTGAAGATGACGCCGCCAGGGCGAAGCTGACCGACCTCCTTTTCCGGAACGTCAAGCAGCCGGTGGGCTTCGACGGGGTCCCGGGGGAAACCTACCGCTGCCAGGCGACCGAGCTCGTCCGGGCCTCGAAGGCCGCCGAGTCCTTCCCCTACGTCGGCGAGCTGACCTCGGGCAACGTCGCTCCGCTCCGGTTCTTCCGGGTCATCGCTCGGGCAGGCATTCGCGAGACTGCTCGAAAGCTCGGGCTCGTCCCGCACGTCGCGCTGGCCGGAACGCGGAACCCGCCGCTCCGGCGGCCGCCGTTGAACCTGCAGCCGGGCGAATGGGTGGAGGTCCGGTCAAAGGCCGAGATCGCCGAGACCTTGGCGCCAAACGGCGGTAGCCGCGGACTCTGGTTCGACCGCGAGATGCACGAGTTCTGTGGCAAGCGTTTCCAGGTGAAGGAACGGATCACCCGATTCATCCACGACGCCAACGGCAAGATGATCGAGTTGAAGAGCGATGCGGTGAAACTCGACGGGGTCACCTGCTCCGGAGACCAGAGCGTGGGCCGTTGGTTCTGTCCCCGCGCCCTCTTCCCCTACTGGCGGGAAGACTGGCTGAAGCGGGTCGAACCCTGAGTTCTGGTGGGCGCTGGAACGGTCCCAGAGCGCCGCTGGCCCAACCAACCCAATCCCTTGGGGTCATCCATGGTGGAGCGCAGGGGCCTCCGATCGGTCCCTGGTGGGGCGTCCTCGGCCCCTAGCGCCCCCATAAACGTCTACTGATTGTGGACACTTGTTCTCCAAGCGACCCGAACCAGACCACTTTCGCCCAGTTCACGACCCCACCCCCTTTGTCCCTACCTCGGCGTACACGCGTCACGGGACATCCAAAGACCGTCCGATCGCGTTACCTACGGTTGTCCACACCGGTCGGGGGGCTGGCCAGTCATGAAGAACCGAGTCGTAGAGGGTACCGTTCGTCTGCTCGACATCCTGTGCGTCGTTGCCGGAGTCCCGGCAGCGTACTTCCTGCGCGACTTTCTGCCCGTGAATGCGAGAGGGCCGCTCGTTCCGCTCTCCGACTACTGGCCCTTCCTGGCCCTCACGCTGGTGCTCTGGATCGCGGCCACCTGGTTCTTCCGCCTCTACAACAGCTTCCGCACACGCTCGATCTGGCCGGAGATCGGCCGAATCGCGAAGGCGCTCCTGTCCATGGCGATCATTCATATCGCCGCCATCTTCTTCCTCCGCCTCCACGAGGACGTGTCGCGCCTCTTCTTCGGGACCTACTTCGCGGTGGTCTTCGCATTCATCGCCGGGAACCGCGTGGTCCTCCGCCGGGTGGCCCACTCGGCCCGCCGCAGCGGCCACAACATGAAGGTGTTCGCAGTGGTCGGGTCGGGTGATCTGGCCCACGACGTCGTCCAGACCGTCGAGGAGCACCCGGAGTGGGGCTACCTCTTCGCCGGCCACGTCCTCGACGCGCAGGGCGTCGGCAACCCGAAGCCGGAGCTCGTCCTCGGAACGGTCGCCCAGCTCGGGCAGATCCTCGACGACAACGTCATCGACGAGGTGATCTTCGCCGTGCCCCGCGAGCGGCTCTCCCACATCGAGGGCGCCTTCCGCCTCTGCCAGGAGCAGGGTGCGAACGCCCGGGTCTGCCTGGACCTCTTTCAGGTCGGCGGGGCGCACGTCGCCCTCGGCGAGATGGACGGGCTCCCCATGCTCGCCTTCACCCGCGCGCCCACCGACGAGGTCGCCCTCCTTCTCAAGCGTGCCTTCGACATGTTCTCGAGCGCCATCGCGGTCCTGCTCCTCTCGCCCGCCTTCGTCGCCACGGCCATCGCCGTCAAGCTCGACTCGCCCGGACCGGTCTTCTTTCGCCAGACCCGCGTCGGGAAGAACGGCCGTCCCTTCAAGATGCTGAAGTTCCGCAGCATGCACATCGATGCGGAAGCCCGCCTCGAGTCGCTGCGGGCCCAGAACGAGGCCTCCGGCCCGGTCTTCAAGATGAAGGACGACCCGCGCGTCACCCGGGTCGGCCGCTTCATCCGCCGGACCTCGATCGACGAGTTGCCCCAGTTCCTGAACGTCCTCACGGGCGAGATGAGCATCGTCGGCCCGAGGCCGCCGGTGCCGGCCGAGGTCAAGCAGTACCAGCGCTGGCAGCGCCGCCGCCTCAGCGTGAAGCCGGGGATCACCTGCACGTGGCAGGTGAGCGGCCGGTCCAACATCTCCTTCGACCAGTGGATGAAGCTCGACCTCGAGTACATCGACACCTGGTCGCTCTGGCAGGACATCCAGATCTGCTTCCGCACCGTGCCCGCCGTCCTGCTCTCGCGCGGCGCGCACTGACCACCTCCTGGAGGGGGCCCCGGTCGAACCGTTCGAGCCGGGTGAATCGAGAAAGGCCTCCCCTGCGAATGCAGGTGGAGGCCTTTCGCCGTGCAGGTCGGGCAGGCGCCCGGGAAATGGCTACTTCAGGCCGCCGGCGACGAACTTGGCGAGACCGGCGATCTCGGCGTCCGAGAGCTTGCCCTTCCAGGGGGTCATCTTGCCCTTGCCGTCGGTGATGACCTTCTGGATTTCGGCCTGCGGCAGCTTCGTCGAGGTGAGGTCCTTCACGCCGAGCTTCTTCGCCATGTCGCTCTGCCCCTTGCCGTCCTTCCCGTGGCAGGCGGCGCACTTGGCCTGGAAGGTCTCTGCCGGGCCGGCTGCGAGGGCGGCTGGGGCGACCAGCAGGGAAGACAGGGTGACGGCGACGATCTTTCTCATCATGTGTGTCTCCTATGTCGGGGGATTGGCGGCTAACTAGCAGGCTGCGGGTCCCTCGTCTACGGCCTCGGTGGCTCACGGCGGACGACCCTGAAATTCGGAGGAGTGACGCTCCGGGTGCAACGGGGATTCACGCTCAAGCGCCCCGCCAACGCCCCCTTGGGGGCCTGCGCAGGCGATGCTCGCCCGTGCCGTTGAAATGCCACTGCTTTCGCACCCCCCCCCTGTCAGTGCCCCGCCTCCGCCCCCAGGGGCGTCACCGGCGCCCCCTTCGCCCGCAGCGTCCCCGTCATGATGGGCACCGCCACGTTCACCAAGGTCGTGAACACCAGCGCCCCCACCCCGAAGACCCCGATGGCCACCATCCACTCCACCGCGGAGGGCCGGTACTCGTAGATCTCGCCCAGGGTGTCCGGCGTCATGCCGGGGATGACGAGCCCCATGCCCTTCTCGATGTAGACGCCGGCGAAGATGAGCACCGCGCCGATGTTCAACGTCACCCAGTTCCGGCGGCCGGCGGGCACCACGAAGATGATGGTGGCCATCACCGAGCAGAAGAGCGAGAACCAGGCGAACGGGACGAGCGCCCGGTTGTTCCCGATGCCCTGCCAGAGGTACTGCGTGTAGAGCAGGTGCTCGGTGCGGGAGTAGTACTCCTTGAAGATCTCGGCGCCGAGCAGGAACAGGTTGAAGAACATGGCGTAGGCCATGAGCTCGGCCACCTTCCAGATGGCCTCGTCCTTGATCTCGATGGCGGTGGTCTTCCGCAGCACCTGGAAGAGGATGATCATCACCGCCGGTCCCGAGCAGAAGGCCGAGGCGATGAACTTGGGCGCCAGGATCCCGGCGTTCCAGTAGGGTCGCGCCGCCATGCCGGCGTAGAGGAACGCGGTGACGGTGTGGATGCCCACCGCGGCCGGGATGCTGAAGAGGACGAGCGGCACCACGAAGAGCTTGGCGTACTCCTTCCCGCGGTAGGCGCGGTAGAGGATGTGAAGCACCACCACGAGATTCAAGATCAGATACAGGTTCAGCACCATCGCGTCCCAGGAGAGCATCGACTGGGGCCAGTTGGGGCTGCCGGGCCCGGGCATGATGTGGGTGAGCCGGTCGGGGCGCCCCATGTCCACCAGGATGAACATCATGCACATGATGAGGGCGCTGATGGCGAGCAGCTCGCCCAGCACCACCACCTCCTTGATGGGCTTCCAGTGGTAGACGTAGGCCGGCACGACCAGCAGCACGGCCGCCGCGGCCACCCCCACCAGGAAGGTGAAGTTGCCGATGTAGAAGGCCCAGGTGACCTGGTCGCGCATGTTGGTGGCGAGCAGCCCCTGGTTCCACTGGCGCGAGTAGCCCACCAGCCCGATGCCGATCATCACGACGAGCAGCGCCACCCAGGCCTTGTAGGCCTTGCCGCCGGTGACCACCTGCTTCGCCGCGCCCTGCAAGAACTCGCCGAATGCCATGATCGGTGCCCTCGACCGCTACGTGGCGTAGAAGAAGTAGAACTGGGGCTCGGTCGCGAGCTCCTCCTTGAAGACGAACACGCGCTTGCGGTCCATCACCTGGCGGATCTCCGACTCGGGGTCGAGCAGGTTGCCGAACTTGCGGGCCCCCACCGGGCAGATCTCCACGCAGGCCGGGTAACGGCCGCTGCGGGTGCGCTGCAGGCAGAAGGTGCACTTCTCGACCACGCCCATGGGGCGGGGCCGGTTGCCCAGGTAGTCGGTGACCGGGTTCATCTCGGCGGCGGGCAGGTTGGGCTCGGCCCAGTTGAACTTGCGGGCGCCGTAGGGGCAGGCGGCGGTGCAGCAGCGGCAGCCGATGCACCAGTCGTAGTCGATGACCACGATGCCGTCGGGCTCCTTCCAGGTGGCCTTGACCGGGCAGACCTTGGTGCAGGGCGGGTGGCGGCACTGCTGGCACTGCACCGGCATGTAGAAGTGGCCCGCCTCGGGCACCTTCTCTGGATCGTAGTAGGGCGTGGCGTGCTGGAGCGCAACGCCGTGCTCCTTGTCCATCTGGAGCACCCGGATCCACTGGATCTGGGGGTTCTTGCGGGACTGGTTGTTCTCCTTCACGCAGGCGTAGACGCAGCGGCGGCAGCCGATGCAGCGCGAGAGGTCCAGGCCGTAGGCGAAGTTCACCCCGGGCATCGGGCCCTTGGCCGAGACGGTGACCTCCTTGCCGTACTTCGCCGACCACTTCTTCTCGAGCTTGCCGAGCATCGACTGGAGCCGCTCGGGGGAGAGCTCGCTCAGGTGGCGGCGCTGCAGCTCCTCGACCACCGCCTCGGGCTTGCACCCGGCCACGGCGGCGAGGACCGCGCCGGCCGCGGCGTTGCGCAGGAAGTCGCGGCGGGACGTGCCGGCTCCCACGGCCTCCCCGGGCGCGTCCTGGATGACGGGAAGACGGTTCCGGTGGCTCATCGGCCCTGCTCCTGCGGCGGGATCGGCGGCGGCTCGGGCTTGAGCGCCTTGAACCGCGGGTTGTGGGGGTTGTGGCAGTTCACGCAGAGGAAATAGGTCTTCTTCCCGTTCCACATCCCGATCCGCTTGCCGTGCACCCCGACCTTCCAGTCGCGGTACTTGTCGCCGTGGCACTGGCCGCAGAGCTGGTAGGACTCGGTGAAGGGGACCTTCTTGCCGTTGATGAGGTGCAGGAAGTCGCGCTTCCCGTTGTCGTGGCACTCGAGGCACCAGCGATCCGGCGCCCCGTGCTTGAACCCCCCCTGGATCTCGTCGTGGAAGGCCAGTTGCCGCGGCGCGGGGTCACCGGCCTTGTCGTGGCACTGCGAGCAGGGAAAGATCCCCTCGGTGAAGGGGGGGGGCTGGGCCTGGATGTCCTCCGCGGAGGCTGCGAGAGGCGCCGCCAGCAACGCGGCGGCGAGGGGCAGGAGCGCCCGCCAGCTGGGGAATTTCATTCGTGCTCCTCGGTCTCCGCGTGAATCGCTGAGGGCCCTCACATTACGGGGCGAGGGGGTGGTGCGGATTGATCGGGATCAGGTACGCTCCACCAGAGCACCGCCCTAGGCCTCGCTGACGCGAGCGCGGGGGCCGTGGTGACCCGTCCGGTACTCCTTGAGCCGGTACTGGATCTTCCGCACCGACACGCCGAGCATCTCGGCGGCGCGGGCGGTGGAGCCCCCCACCGCGTCGAGCGTGCGCAGGATGGCCTCCCGCTCGATCTCGAAGAGGCTCGCCCCCGGGATGAGCGCGCTGCCTGACCCCTCGTCGGGGCGCGCTCCGCGGAGCACGGTGGGCAGGTCGTCGATCCCCATCAGATCTCCCCGGCAGGCCTCGGCCGCCTGGGCGATGGCGCTCGAAAGCTCCCGCACGTTGCCCGGCCAGTCGTAGGCGAAGAGGGCCGACAGCGCCCCCGGGGAGATGGCGCGGAGCGTCTTGCCCAGGGCGCGGCCGTGGACGGAGAGGAAGTGGGCGGCCAGCGCCGGGATGTCGCCCTTCCGGGCGCGCAGCGGCGGCAGGGTGAGGGAGACCACGTTCAACCGGTAGTAGAGGTCGTCGCGGAAGCGGCCGGATCGGACCTCCTCGGCCAGGTCGAGCCGGGTCGAGGCCACCACGCGCACGTCGGCCCGCAAGGTCCTGCTGCCCCCCACCCGCTCGAACTCCCCGTGCTGGAGCAGGCGCAGGAGCTTCACTTGCAGCGACGGGGAGAGGCTGCTCACCTCGTGCAGGTAGAGCGTGCCGCCGTCCACCCGCTCGAGCAGCCCCTCGCGGCGGCGCGGGGATTCGCCCATCGGGCCGCCGTCGCTCCCGAAGAGGCGCACCTCGAGCAGGCTCTCGGACAGGCCGACGCAGCCGGCGCGGGCGAAGGGGCGGTCACGGCGGGGCGAGGCCTCGTGGATCATCTCGGCGACGAACGACCGCCCGGTGCCGGCCTCTCCCTGGAGGAGCACGGTGGCCTTGGTGGGCGCGGCCCGGCGGACGATCTCCGCGACGACCGAGGCGTCGGGCGTGGACCCCACGTAGCGCAGCCGGGCCCGGGCCTGGTCCCGGAGGTCCCGGGCCTCCCGGCGCATGCGCCGCTTCTCCAGCGCCCCCTGGACGACCACCGCGGCGCGCACCGGGTCGTCGGGGAGGACGATGTATGCGTCGGCCCCGCTGCGCAGCGCCTCGATGGCGCCGCCGACCTCTTCCCGGCGGCAGGTCACGACGAAGGCCGCGTCGGACCCTCCGGCACGGGCCAGCGAGATCACCGCGGCACAGCTCCAGCCGGCGGCCCTGGCCCCGCACAGGACTCCCTGGACCGGGGTGGCGCGCAGGATCTCGATGGCGTTCTCGGCGGTGGCGGCCTCGACGACCTCGAGGCCGTCCTGGCGGAGCGACGCCGCCAGCTCGCCCCGCTGGGCGGTGTCTGCATCGAGAATGAGGACTCGTTCGGTCGTCACCAGGGTGGACGACTGCAATTCGCGCACCGCTCGATTTCCTGGGCGAATTGGCCGGATTCGCGCAACGGTTGCGATTCACCTTGATCTGGATCCATCCGGACGCACGGCGTGAGCCGAACACGAGGGGGTCCGAGGGGTTCCGCCTCTCACGTTTCCGCCAGATCCCCCCCGTTGGCTGGACCGACGACGGCCCGAGAGCGCATGATCTGCGCCTACGGCTTGTGCGACGCCGGATGCTCCGTCGCGGTCTTCGGCGACACCCTCACCGGTCCGGGGTCGGCCTGCATGGGGGGCGCCTCGTTCCTCCACGGGTCGTCCTTCCAGGACTCGGAGTAGGGCGGGTTGGCGTAGGGGAAGCGGGTCGCGTTGTCGGCCATGACGAGCCCGATGAGCAGCGCCACGAAGAGCGCCGAGACCAGCAGCACGAGCCGGGCGATCCCCTGCTCCTCCCAGAGGTGCATGAATACGACCGCAACCAGCGCCGCCTTGACGGTGGCGATGGCGAGCGCCGCCACCACCCGCCCGGAGTGGGAGAGGTCGGTCTTCCAGACGGCCAGGGTCACTCCGGTCAGCACCATCAGCGCCGCCCAGACCAGGACGTAGTGGACGGGGCCGAGGTGCTTGCCTTCACTGTGGGTCGTGGCGGTCACGGGCGCAACCTCACATCAAATAAAGCAGCGGGAAGAGGAAGATCCAGATCAGGTCCACCAGGTGCCAGTACAGCCCCGAGAGTTCCACCGGCGTCGAGTAGCCGGGGCCGAACTCCCCGCGGCCGGCCCGCCAGGCCACCCACCCGAGCACGCTCATGCCGATGAGCACGTGGAGGCCGTGCAGTCCGGTCATGAGGAAGTAGATGGTGAAGTACATGCTCACGCCCGGCCCCTGGAGGCCGGCGTAGTGGTAGAGCCGCCCGGGCAGTTGCCCGTCCACCCAGTGGTGGTGGTACTCGAAGCCCTTCAGCACCATGAAGGTCAGGCCGAAGAGGATGGTCACCCCGAGGAGGCCGACGACCTTCCGGTTCTCGCCCAGGCGGGCGTAGTGGATGGCCAGCGCCACCGTGAGCGACGAGGTGATGAGCACCACGGTGTTGGTGGCGCCCATGGCGACGTGGGCCAGCTTGCTCGCCTCGTCGAACCCCTGCGGGAAGAGAAATCGATAGACCGCGTAGGCGGTGAAGAGCACCGCGAAGAGCAGGATCTCGGTGGACAGGAAGAGCCACATCCCCATGCGGGCGGCGTGCTCCTGCGTCTTCATGTCCGGGAAGTGGTGGGCGAGCCGGGAGGGCGCCGCGGCGGCGTCAGTGTGCATGCTTCACCTCGGCGGCGGGGCCGTCCTGGTACTCGTGCGGCCCCCGGTCGATGACCGGCGTCTCCGGGAAGTTGGCCAGGCTCGGGGGCGAGGGGGTGTTCCACTCGTAGCCGCGCGAGAACCAGGGATTGGGGCCGGCGGCCTTTCCCCTCACCAGCGAGGCCACCAGGTAGAAGAGGATCATGAAGAAGCCGAAGGCCAGCAACGAGGCGCCCGCGGTCGAGGCCACGTTGAGCGCCTGGAACTGCTCCGGGTAGGAGTAGTAGCGGCGCGGCATCCCCATGTTGCCGAGCAGGAACTGGGGGATGAAGGTGGCGTTGAATCCCAGGATGACCAGCACCGCGGCGGCCAGCGCCCAGCGCTCGGAGTAGGTCTTCCCGAACATCTTGGGCCACCAGTAGTGAAGGCCGGCCAGGAAGGCCATGATGGTGCCGCCCACCATGATGAAGTGGAAGTGGGCCACCACGAAGTAGGTGTCCTGCCAGTGGACGTCGAGGGAGACCGAGGAGAGGGCGATGCCGGTCAGCCCCCCGAAGACCAGGAAGTAGAGGAAACCCATGAAGTAGACGAAGGGCGCCGAGACCTGGATGGCCCCCTGGTAGAGCGTGGCGGTCCAGTTGAAGACCTTGATGGCGGTGAAGAGCCCCACGAACATGGAGAGCACGCCGAACACGCCGGAGGCGAAGGTGGACTGCCCCGAGGTGAAGAGGTGGTGCCCCCAGACGAAGAAGCCCACGAAGGCGATGCCCAGGGAGGAGAAGGCCACCGCCTTGTAGCCGAACATGTTCTTGCGGGCGGCCGACTGGACCACCTCGCTGACCACCCCCATGGCCGGCAGGATCATGATGTAGACGGCCGGGTGCGAGTAGAACCAGAAGAGGTGCTGGAAGAGGATGGGGTCGCCGCCGCGGGCCGGGTCGAAGATCCCGAAGCCGAAGACCTTCTCGAAGGCGACGAGGAGGAGCGTCATCCCCAGCACCGGCGTGGCCAGCACCTGGATGACGCTGGTGGCGTACATGGCCCACACGAAGAGGGGCAGCCGCATCCAGGTCACGCCCGGGGCCCGCATGGTGTGCACGGTGACGATGAAGTTGAGGCCGGTGACGATCGACCCCATGCCCAGGATGAAGGCGCCCAGCAGCACCGGCGCCACGGTGGTGACGGTGGTGGTGCTGTAGGGGGTGTAGAAGGTCCAGCCGGTGTCGGTCCCGCCCTGGATCATCCCCACCACCGCGATGACGGCGCCCAGCAGGTAGAGGTAGACCGAGAGCAGGTTGATGCGCGGGAAGGCCACGTCCTGCGCGCCGATCATGAGGGGGATGAAGAAGTTCCCGAAGATGCCCGGGATGGCCGGGATCATGAAGAGGAAGATCATGATCACGCCGTGGAGCGTGAACATGCGGTTGTAGGCCATGGCGTCCATGACCGTGGGGCCGGGCGTGAGCAGCTCGAGCCGCAGGAGCAGCGCGAAGACGCCGCCCAGGAAGAAGCCGAAGAGGGTCAGCCCCAGGTACATGACGCCGATGCGCTTGTGGTCGAGCGTGGTCAGCCACGACCGCACGCCCTTCTCGGCGTTCAGGTAGTTCGGCGTGTTGTAGGCCGGGCTACTTGCCGGTGACGGGGACATAGATGGGACCCTTCTGCGGCTCGGCGGTCGGAGCGTCCGTCCGCAGGGACTTGATGAACTCGGTGATGGCGGCGGCGTCGGGCGCGGCGAGCTTGCCCTGGTAGGTGGGCATGACCGCCTTGTCCTTGTAGCCGGCCACGACCTCGGCGTTGGGCTCCATCATGGAGCGGGTCAGGTAGGCCTCGTCGGCCACGATGGTCTTCCCGCCCTCCAGCTTCACGGAGCGCCCGAAGAGGTCGAGCCAGGTCGGCCCGATGTGCTGGGTTCCGTCCACCGTGTGGCACTTGAAGCAGCCCTGCACCGCGGCGATGCGCCGCCCCTGCTCGACCAGGCTTCCCCGCAGATCCTCGTTCTCGATCCCCACCGGCCGGCCGTCCTGGGCCAGGAGCTGGCTGCCGCGCCGTTGCTGCTCCATCCAGGCGTCCCACTCGGCGGCCGGCATGACCACCAGCTCGCCCAGCATGGCCGAGTGGCCCAGGCCGCAGTACTCGGCGCAGAAGATGGGATAGCGGCCGGGAACGTCGGCGTTGAACCAGGTCTGGGTGTAGCGGCCGGGCAGCGCGTCCTGCTTCATGCGCAGGGCCGGGACGTAGAAGGAGTGGATCACGTCCCGCGAGGTGAGGAGCAGCCGCACCGGCCGGCCGGCCGGGACGCGGAGCACGTCGGTGGAGTTGGGGCCACCCGGGTAGGCGAACTTCCACATCCACTTCTTGCCCTGGACGTAGACGTCCATGGCCCCCTTGGGCGGGGTCTGCAGCCGCACGTACTGCGGGTAGCCGATGGCGAAGTAGGAGAGGAAGAGCACGAGCGGCAGGCCGATGAAGACCGCCTCGTGGATGGGCTTGGGATCCACGATGGGAGTGGTCTGCTGCGCGTGCTTGCGCTGGTAGCGGAAGACGAAGATCGTCGCCGTGGCCAGCGTCGTCCAGGCCCCCAGCATGGAGGTGACGAAGACGAAGTAGTGGAGGTAGTCGAGCTCCCGGGCCCACTGCGACGCCTGGGCGGGGAGGAAGAGGAGCTTGCGCAGCAGTTCGTTCAACAGGTTCATCGGCGGGCTCCCTTCGCCTCGCGCCGCCAGAACACGAAGAGCGCGCTGGCGAGGCCGAAGAGGACGAGGAGGGCGCCAGCCCGCACCACGCCCATCGCGTAGGGCACGTACTTGCGGGCCACCGGGTCGTAGCGGTAGCAGGTGAGCAGGAAGCGGTCGAAGCTGGTGCCCACCTTCCCGTCGGCCGCCTCGACCAGCGCCAGCCGCAGGTCGCGGCCGGGGAACTCCACTCCGTAGAGGTAGCGGGAGACCCGGCCGTCGGGCGTGAGCACCAGGATGGCGGCCCCGTGGGCGTACTGCTTGGTCTCCTCGTCGAACTTGTAGTGGAAGCCGACGGCGTCGGTGACGAGGTGGATCTGCTGCTCCTGCCCGACCAGGAAGGGCCAGACGTCCTTGCGGTCGGCCTTGTCGAAGGACTGGAGGTAGTGCTTCTGCCGCACGAACCCCTGGGCCGCCTTCTCGCGCGGGTCGAAGGAGATGGAGAGGGCGGTGTAGTCGCGGCCCAGCTCGAGCCCGGTCTCCTTCATGCCGCGGGCCATCCCTCCGAGGATGAGCCCGCAGAGCATGGGGCACTCGTAGTAGACCAGCGCCAGCACGACCGGCTTTCCCTTGCCCAGGAAGTCGGCGATGCGCACCGGCTTGCCGTCCTGGTCGAGGAAGGAGGCGCCGACCGGGACCTGCGCGTTCAGCTTCTCCTCGATCTCCACGCCCTGCAGCGGGGCCGGCCCCTCGGGGTCGTCCTCGGCGCGTGCGGCGGCGGGACAGCCCAGGAGGAGGGCAACGGCGATGGCGGTGGCTCGCCTCACGGGCGCTCTCCACGGGCCACGCGGGCCATGGCCTCGTCGATGGGGACGTGCACCAAGCCGGCCTTGCGGTCCACCCAGCCCCACGTGGTGAGACGCTGGACCTGCCGAGCGCGCCACTCGGCCGGCTCCACCGCCAGGCCGAAGAGGCGCTGCTCGACGATGCCGATCTTGTTCCGGCCGATCTCGGAGGGCGGCGCGGCCGGCCCGTGGGGGAGCATCTCGGCGCGGGTGGGCTCGTAGGCGTAGCGGATGGTGGCCCAGCTGGCCGCGAAGAAGAAGATCAGCGAGGCGGCGCCCACCGCCAGGATGCGCGGGGTGCCGATGCGATCGGGCTCGGCCCGGGTTGCGTGATTGCTCGGGTCGCTCATTGATGGGGCTCGTAGTGGAGGGACTCGGCCAGGTACGGGTCGCTGGCCGGCAGGATGGGGTGGCCGCGCAGCCGGCCGACCACCCAGGCGACGCAGGCCCCGCCCACGCCCAGGAAGGCGGTGAGGTCCATCCAGCTGGGGCGCGGGCCGGCCGGGGAGAGGCCGGGCATGACCACCCAGTAGATGTCCACGTAGTGGACCGCCAGGATCCAGAGGGACATGATCACGAGCGGCTTCCAGGTCCGCTTCCGCTCCCGCGGCATCAGGATGAGGAAGGGCAGCACGAACTGGAACAGGGCCAGGAAGATGCCCACGCCCTTCCAGCCGGAGTCGGTGCGCACCAGGTACCAGGGCACCTCCTCGGGCAGGTTGGCGATCCAGATGAGGAGGTACTGGGAGAAGGCGATGTAGGCCCAGAAGGCCGTGAAGGCGAAGAGGTACTTGCCGAGCGAGTGGACGTGGTTCGGGTTCACGGCGCTCTTCAGCGGCTCCACCTGCGACGCCGCGGCCGCGGCCAGGATCAGCATGGCGATGGCGGCCACGAGGCTCCCGGCGAACCAGTAGACCCCGAAGATGGTGGAGAAGAGGAAGGCCGACAGCGACATCTGCCAGTCGAAGGCGGCGAAGGTGATGGCCAGCGCCACGAAGGGCAGGCCGCCCGCGCCGAGCTTTCGCATCTTCTGCTTGGTCTCGACCCCGCCGCCCGCGTCCTGGGCCAGGGACCAGCGGCGCATCAGGGTGGCCACGCCGATCCAGATCCCGAAGTAGAGGACCGCCCGGAAGAGGAAGAAGGGCAGGTTCATCCAGGGGTGGCGGTGCTCCCAGAGGTGGATGGCGAGCTCCCCCTCCCCGTGCGCCCAGGGCTGGATGGGGGGGTGCCCGGCGGCTCCCGGGTTCACCCAGGGGAAGATCTGGCCGGCGCCGACGGCGATGGGGATGAAGAGCACGGCCAGCACGGTGAAGGCGGTGGGCAGGCTCTCGAGCAGGCGGCGGACCACGATGTACCACTTCGACCCGGCGGCCTCGTTGGCCATGAGGAAGACCATGGCCGCGCCGGCGATCCCGGCCCAGTAGACGAAGGCGGCCAGGTAGGCGTAGAGCGCGCGACGGGTGTCGAGGGCGCCGCCGGCCGCGGTGGCCAGCAGGCCCACCGCACCCACCGCGGCGGCCCGGATCATCAGGGTGCGACCCCCGGTGAAGGGCACGGCGTTCATCGGTTCTCCTTCTCGAGGCGGGCGCGGACGTCGGGCGGCACCTGCTCGATGCGGGCGCCCTGCGAGAGCTGCAGGGCCCGGACGTAGGCGACCACGGCCCACCGTTCCTCGTCGCCCAGCCAGGGGCGGTAGGAAGGCATGTAGCCGTACCCCTCGGTGATGGCGGTGAAGAAGAATCCGTCGGGGCGTGCCCCGATCTGCAGCAGGGAGGGGGGCGGCCGGATCGACATGTTGCGGGCCACCGGCCCCTGGCCGTCGCCCAGGACGCCGTGGCAGACGGCGCAGAAGACGTCGTAGCGCTTGCGCCCGAGCTCGAGGATCTCGGGGGTCACCGGCACCGGGATGCGGGCCACCGGCGCGCCGGCGGCATCGCGGCCGGTGGTGGTGGCGGTCTCGACCGGAGCCCCGGCCGGCACGGTTCCCGGAGGAGGCGCCCGCATGGCGATCTGGTCCGGGTAGAAGACGCTCTTGCGGTAGGGCTTCACCTTGGGCTGCTGCAGCATGGGGTTCACCCATTCGCAGCCGGCGGTGACGAGCGCGAGCGCCAGGATGGGGAGCGCCCTCATGCTTCCTCCGGGACCAGCTCGACCTCGGCGGCGCCCAGCCGGCGCAGCTCGTCGGACACGGTGGACACCTGCTCGGCCTTCACCGCCACCGACAGCCAGAGGGCGTCGATGGTGGCCGACCGGAAGGCCTCGACCTCGAAGAGCGGGTCGTAGGGACGGGGGAAGCGGAAGAGCGCCATCAGGCCGAAGAAGATCGACGTGCCGGCCAGCAGCACCCCCAGCTCGAAGGTGACCGGCATCCAGGTGGGCGAGGGGACGACGCTGCGGTTGGCCACGTTGATGGCGTAGTCCACGTCGTTCATCCACCACTGCATGAGCACGCCGGACACCACGCCGACCAGCGCCGCGGCCCCGGCCACGAAGGGCACGGGCGAGCGGCGGAGCTTGAGCACCTCGTCGGAGCCGGGCAGCGGGTACGGGGAGTAGAAGTCGAGGGCGGAGTGGCCGGACGCCTGGAGCGCGCGGGCCGCGCCGTAGAGGGCGTCCACCGAGGGGTACTTGCCGAGGACCACGCGCTCTGCGCTCACGGGTGCCCCCCGGCGGCGTGCGCCTTCTCGTGCTGCATCTCGTGGTTCAGCTCCTTCACCTCGGCCAGCGCCACCGACGGCACGAAGCGAAGGAAGAGGAGGAAGAGCAGGGAGAAGAAGGAGATGGTGCCGCCGAAGATGAACCAGTCCACCCAGGTCGGCGCGTAGAGGCCCCAGGAGGAGGGAAGGAAGTCGCGGTAGAGCGAGATCACGATGATGACGAACCGCTCCGCCCACATGCCGATGCCCACCAGGATGGAGGCGATCCAGAGCCAGGCCACGCTGGTCCGGGCCTTCTTCCACCAGAAGGTCTGGGGGACGATCACGTTGCAGAACAGCATGATCCAGTAGATGGCGGCGTAGTGGCCGAACGGGCGGGTCACGAAGAACAGGTAGGACTCGTAGGGGTTGGCGCTGTACCAGGCCATGAAGTTCTCCATGAGGTAGCCGTAGCTCACGATCATGGAGGTCACGAGCATCACCTTGGCCATGTTCTCCAGGTGGCGATCGGTGATGACGTTGTTGAAGCGGAAGACCTTGCGCGCCGGGATGATGAGGGTCAGCACCATGGCGAAGCCGCCGAAGACGGCGCCGGCCACGAAGTAGGGCGGGAAGATGGTGGTGTGCCACCCGGGCAGCTGCGACACGGCGAAGTCGAAGCTCACGATGGAGTGCACCGAGAGCACCAGCGGCGTGGAGATCCCGGCCAGGATCAGGTAGCCGATCCGGTAGTGCTGCCAGTGGCGGGAGGAGCCCTTCCAGCCCAGGGCGAAGATGCCGTAGGCGATGCGCTGGGTCCTCTTCGTGGCGGTGTCGCGCAGCGTGGCCAGGTCGGGGATGAGCCCCAGGTACCAGAAGAGCAGCGAGATGGTGAAGTAGGTGGAGACCGCGAACACGTCCCAGATGAGCGGGCTCTTGAAGTTGGGCCAGATGCCCATGGTGTTCGGGTACGGGAAGAGCCAGTAGATGGCGAACCAGGGACGGCCGGTGTGCACCAGCGGGAACATGGCCGCCTGCATGACCGCGAAGATGGTCATGGCCTCGGCGAAGCGGTTGATGGAGGTGCGCCACTTCTGCTGGAAGAGCAGGAGGATCGCCGAGATCAGCGTGCCGGCGTGGCCGATGCCGATCCACCAGACGAAGTTGATGATGTCGTAGGCCCAGCCCACCGGCTGGTTGTTGCCCCACATGCCGATGCCGCGGGCGATGGTGACGGTGAGCCCGATGACGAGCATGCCGGAGCCCATCGCCGCCAGGCCGACCAGCTTCTTCCAGGTCTCGTTGGGGGAGAAGATGGGCGCGAGCAGCTCGGTGTTGAGCTGGGCGTCGGTGGGGTGACCGGCGATGAGCGGCATCGGGGCGAGCGCTTCGCGCTCTGCGGCGGCCTGTGCGGGAGGGGTCATGCCAGGTCCGGGTTGGGGTTGCGGATCTTGACCAGGTAGGCGGTGCGGGGCCGGGTCCCGAGCTCGTGGAGCAGGTCGTAGCGGCGCTCGTCGTCGTGCAGCTTCTTCACCCGCGACTGCGGGTCGTTCAGGTTCCCGAAGACGATGGCCTGGGCCGGGCAGGCCTGCTGGCAGGCGCTCTGCACCTGGCCGATCTTCTTGCCGCCGGTGCGGGCGTCGATGCGGGCCCCCTCGATGCGCTGGACGCAGTAGGTGCACTTCTCCATGACGCCGCGGGAACGGACGGTGACGTCGGGGTTGAAGAGCAGGGTCTCGACGTCGGGGACCTCGGGGCGCCAGGCCAGGAAGTTGAAGCGGCGCACCTTGTACGGGCAGTTGTTGGAGCAGTACCGGGTCCCGACGCACCGGTTGTAGACCATCTCGTTCAACCCCTCCTCGGAGTGGACGGTGGCGTTCACCGGGCAGACGTACTCGCAGGGCGCGGTCTCGCAGTGCTGGCACATCACCGGCTGGGTGATGGTCTGGGGATTCGCGACCGGGCCGGAGAAGTAACGGTCGGTGCGGATCCAGTGCATGATCCGCCCCTTGGCCACCTGCTCCTTGCCGACGGTGGCGATGTTGTTCTCCTCCTGGCAGGCGATGACGCAGGCGTTGCAGCCGGTGCAGCGCGACAGGTCCACCGACATGCCCCAGGAGTACTCCTGCTTCGAGTAGTCCACCGGGACCTGGGCGGTGGCGGGCAGGCCGTGCAGGTGCTCGAGCTCGGCGCGCCCCGCGTCGGTGGCCCACTCCTTCGTGCTGAAGTCGAGCGCCAGCGGGCGCCCTTCCATGGAGAAGTGCCCCTGGGCGACGGCGAACTTGTGCTTGCCCTTGCCGGCGGTGACGGTCAGTCCGGGCGCGAACCATGCTCCGGCCTCGCGGAGCCGGTAGGCGTCCACGCCCACGCCCTTCGAGACGGCCGAACCGTCGGTGCGGCCGTAGCCGATGGAAAGGGTCACCGCGTCGTCGGCGTGGCCGGGCATGACCATGACCGGCGCCTGGACGCTTCGGCTGCCCAGGGCCAGCGTGACCACCTGCCCGCCCTCGACGCCGAGCCGCTTCGCGGTGGCCTCGGAGAGGTAGGCGGCGTTGTCCCAGCTCACCTTGGTGATGGGGTCGGGGAGCTCCTGGAGCCAGGCGTTCCCGGCGAACCGGCCGTCGAAGAGGCCGTAGGAGGGCGCCAGCGCGAGCTCGAGCCCCTCCCCCTTCGCGCCGGGCAGGCGCCCCAGGGCCGAGGCCACGGCGGCCAGGTCCACGGGCGCGGCCTCGGCGGGCTCGGCGGTCCCGGGGATGACGCCCTGGCGGAGCCAGCCTTCCCAGTGCGCCTCGAACGTCGCCGGGTCGAGGGCGCTGCGCGCGGCCCAGTGGGCCTTCACGTGGCGCAGCGCGCCGCGGTCACCGGCGTCGAGGAAGGCGGCCAGCAGGTCGATGGCGGTCGTGCTCTCGTAGAGCGGCGCGATGAGCGGCTGCACCAGCGAGGCCACCCCGTCGCGGGAGCGGGCGTCGCCCCAGCTCTCGAAGGGGTGGCTCGAGGCGAGCCTCCAGCTGCAGCGGCGCGAGGTCTCGTCCTCCCGAAGGGAGAGGTAGAGGGCGTTGGGGATCCTGGCGAGCAGCGCGCCCAGGTCGAGCCCGGCCGGGGCGGCGTGGACCGGGTTCCAGGCGGTGATCACCAGGGTGTCGAGCTTGCCCCCCTCGATCTCGCGGGCCAGCGCGGGAAGCGCGGCCGACGAGGGGGCCGCGTCCCCGAGGACCGGGCGCCCGTGACGGACGGTCACTCCCACGTTGCCCAGCGCGGCGTTCATGGCGTGGACCAGCGCGTGGACGGCCGGCGGCTGGCGCAGGCCTGCCAGCACCACCGAGCGGCCACGGTGGGCGGCGAGGTCGGCTGCCACGGCCTTGGCGGCCCGGGTGAGCTCGGGGGAGAGCACCGGCGCGCCGGGCACCACGCCGAGCTGGGCGGCCACGGCGCGGGCGAAGGGCGCCACCTCGGCGCCCTTCATCCTGAAGCGGTGGTCGGCGTTCACGCCGGTGAGCGACATGGCCGGCTCGGCGACGTAGAGACGGCTCATCTCGGCGCCGGGCTCCCGGTGGCGCGCGAACTCGCGGGTGAGCCGCAGCGACTCGCCCTGCCCGGAGAGGAAGTCCGAGTCGAGGGAGAGGATGGCGCGGGCCGGGTCGAGGCTCACGCGCAGCTCGAGGGGGCGCCCGAAGGCGATGCGGGCCCCCTCAGTGGCGTTCTCCTCGGTGACCGGCGCCCAGACGTGGATGCGGGCCTTGGGGAAGCGGGCCTGGAGCCCGCGGCGCAGCTCGGCCTGGGTGGGCGAGGCGTCGGGAGCGAGCAGGAACGCGAGGTGCGCGCCGCCGTCGGCTTCGTGCTCCCTGGCCAGCTTCTGGATCTCGGCGAGGAGCCCCCGCCAGGAGAGCGCGTTCCCAGCCCGCCAGTAGCCCTTGGCGCGCTCCGGGTCGTAGAGGTCGAGGAGGGCTCCCTGGTCCCAGGTGGACGAGGCGCCCTGGCTGGTGGGGTGGGCCGGGTTCCCCTCCACCTTCACCGGCCGTCCGTCGGCGCTGCCGACGAGCAGGCCGGTGGCGTACCCGTCGAGGGAGAGCGCCGTGGCGTAGTGGAACCTCTTGCCGGGGCGGTTCTCGACCGGCTCGTGGACGAAGGGGACGATCTTCTCGCGCGGCGGCTGGCAGGCGGTGAGCCCGCCCAGCGCGGCGGACGCCCCCAGGATCTGCATGAAGGAGCGGCGCGACAGCTCCGGCGGGACCTCGGCCGCACCGGCGGCGAACTCCCCGCGCCCGGCGGCGGCCCGGGCCTCGAGCTCCTCGACGCTCTGCCAGAGCGAGCGGTGCCCGGGGGGGCGGGGCTCGGCGTGGTCCTGGATGACCGGCAGTGATTTCATCGGTGGCATGTCGTGCAGCTCACGCGGGAGTTGACGTCGTAGGACTTCATGAGATCGCTGGCGAGCAGCTGGGCCGCGGCCGGGTCGGCGGGGGGCTGCCAGGTCATGCTGGTGATCTGGTCCTTCGGGCGCAGGTTGGGCGCCGGGTTGCGGTGGCACGCCAGGCACCAGCTCATCTGCAGCGAGGCCACCTTGGTGATGGCCGCCATCTCGTCCACGCGCCCGTGGCAGGTGGCGCAGCCGATCCCCTTGCCCACGTGGATCGAGTGGTTGAAGTAGGTGAAGTCGGGGAGCTGGTGGACCCGGTTCCACTCGATGGGGGCGCCGGTGAAGTAGCTGCGGCGCACCGGCTCGAGCTTCGGGCTCTTGTTCCAGATCTGGGAGTGGCAGTTGAGGCACATCTCGGTGGAGGGCACCCCGGCCGAGGCGCCACGCTCCACGTTGAAGTGGCAGTACCGGCAGTCGATGAGGTCGTCCACGACGTGGTGCCGGTGGTCGAAGAGCACCGGCTGGACGATCTCCTCCTGCAACCCCTGGGCGTAGGGCGTCCGGAAGTAGCCCCACAGTCCGAGGAGGCCCCCGCCGAGAACGGAGGCAACGGCGACGAGCGAGAATCGGGCGATGAAGTTCGCGGAAGGCTTGAAGAGTGCGCTCATTCCGGCACGGGCCTCCCTGGAGCGTGAGCGGTCATCTCGTCGTCACTTCGGCGGGGGTGGGACAGTTCGTCGAGTCGTCCGGTCTACTATCGGAAGGCACCCTTTTGATATGAGTCAAAACACTTTGAAACACCCTTTTGGGTGTGATGGACGTCCCAGATGGGGCTGGGTCGGAATAAACCCCCAGCGATCGCTGGAGATCGGGGTGAGGTCGGCTTCTCCTTGTCGGTTCGAACCCCCTGCCCTATTGATTCCACCCTCGTGACCGAGCGCGATCCCCAGACAGACGAGCAACTCGTCGAGGGAGCCCGTGACGGCGACCGGGCGTCGCTGGAGCGACTGCTCGAGCGGCACGAGCGGCGCGTCTACCGCTTCGGCCTGAAGATGTGCCGCGATCCAGAGGCCGCCAAGGACGTCCTCCAGGAGACCCTCATCGCCGCTGCACGGACGGTGAAAGACTTCCGGGGCGCCTCCTCCCCGTCCACCTGGCTCTACGCCATCGCCCGGAGCTTCTGCATCAAGCAGCGGCGCCGTTCCAAGTTCGCTCCCGAGCACGAGGAGTCGCTCGACGCCGACGGGACGGGACACGAGGTGCGCGAGATCGCCGACCCGGGGCGCGCCCCCGACGAGGCCCTCTCCGGCAAGCAGGTGGAGGGGGCGCTGGAGCGGGCCATCGCCTCGCTCGACCCCATGTACCGGGAGGTCCTCCTGCTCCGCGACGTGGAGGGGCTCTCCGCGGCGGAGGTGGCCGAGGCGGTGGGGGCCAGCGTGGAGGCGGTGAAGAGCCGCCTCCACCGCGCGCGCCTCGCGGTGCGCGAGCAGGTGGCGCCGTTCCTCTCCACCGAGCCCACCTCCCCGATCTCGGAAGCCTGCCCGGAGGTGGTCACCCTCTTCTCGCGCCACCTGGAGGGGGAGATCTCGGCCCCGGTCTGCGAGCAGATGGAGCGCCACCTGGCGGGCTGCCCGCGCTGCACGGAGCGCTGCGCGACGCTCCAGCAAACGCTCGCGTCCTGCGCGCGCACGCCGCTTCCCGAGGTCCCCGCGCCGGTGCAGGTCGAGGTGCGGCGCGCGCTGCGGCAGTTCCTCGCCCGGGCAGGGTAGCGCTCCGGACGTGGCCGTCTTCCGCCTCCCCCGCGAGCCGATCTTCCCCGACCCGGAGCTGGCCGAGCCGGACGGCCTGCTCGCCGTGGGCGGCGACCTGTCGCCGGAGCGGCTGCTTCGCGCCTACTCCGAGGGGATCTTCCCCTGGTACTCGGACGACACACCCATCCTCTGGTGGTCTCCCGAGCCGCGCATGGTGCTCCTGCCGGAGGCTCTTCACGTCCCGCGTTCCCTGCAGCGGACCATTCGCACCGGCCACTACCGGATCCGCTCCGACACCGCATTCGGCCAGGTGATCCGGCGCTGCGCGGAGATGGACCGCCCGGACCAGGACGGCACCTGGATCACCGCCGAGATGGTGGCCGCCTACGAGCGGCTCCACGCGCTCGGCCACGCCCACTCCTTCGAGGCCTGGGACGACGACGGGCTCGCCGGAGGGCTCTACGGCGTGTCGCTCGGGGCCGCCTTCTTCGGCGAGTCGATGTACGCAGACCGGCCCGACGCGTCCAAGGCGGCCTTCGCGACGGCCGTCGGCTGGATGCGGGGGCGCGGCATCGAGCTCGTGGACTGTCAGGTGGACACCGATCACCTGCGGCGATTCGGGGCACGGGAGATCCCGCGGGCGGAGTTCCTGGCGAGGCTCCGGAATGCGATGGCGACGGCGGGGACGCGGGGGCCGTGGCGCATCGAGGCAGCGGGCGTCGGGGGCTGACGGCCTGCCGCGTTCAAGCCCCGGGGTTGCTGGGGGGGCGGATCGCCTTCGTTCCGGGAGAGCGTCTACCGCCGGGCGCCGGGACGTCCCTCTCCGCTCCGCTGTCCTCGCGGAGCCGGCGTTCGCGGCTCTCGTGGCGCCGGGTCACACCGGGCCAGAGCATCGCCGGGTCCCGGCGCCCGCTGCGAAGGCTTCGCTTCGAGGGACGCCCGCGCCGGCTGAGACGGCCCGGGCCTAAGGCGACGCGAACAGCGCGCCTCGTGGTGCACTGCGAGTGGCGTCGCCACGAGTGCCGCGGCAGCGATGCCATCCGCCCTCCCCTCGTCCCCGCCTTTGTCCCTGCCTTCGTGCCCACGAGAAGGAGAACCGCGACTCACCGACCGCGCGTGACCACCCGCAGGTTGCCTCGAAGCAAGCACGCCCGGGTCGCCTTCGGCCCGGGCTTCCCCAGCCGGCGCGGGCGTCCCTCATAGCGGCGCCTCCGCAAGGGGCGCCGGGGACAGGCGATGCTCTGGCCCGGCGTGACCCGGCGCCATTCACCCAAAGTGTACAACCACCCTGAGGACCCGCGCCGCGGAGAGGGGCGTCCCGGCGCCCGGCGGCAGACGTCCTGCTGGAACGAAGGCGATCCTACTGGGCCAGCGTCCTCTCGAGGAACGCCACGGTGGTCACGATGAGGTAGTCGCGGTTCTCCTTCTTCTGGAATCCGTGCCCCTCGTCGAGCGCCAGCAGGTACCAGGCCTCCTTGCCCTTCGCCTGCACGGCGGCCACGATCTGCTCGGCCTCGCTCTGCGGCACCCGCGGGTCGTTCTTCCCCTGGATGACGTAGAGCGCGGCGGTGATGTCCCCGACCTTGTTGAGCGGCGAGATCCGCTCCTGCACCGCACGGACGGCGGGGTCGCGCTCGTCACCGTACTCGGCGCGGCGCAGGTCCCGGCGGTACGGTGCGGTGGACTCGAGGAAAGTGGGGATGCTGGAGATGCCGACCACGTCCACGGCCGAGCGGATCCGCGACGGGAAGAACGCGGCCGTCGCCAGCACCATGTACCCTCCGTACGACCCGCCGAGCACCCCGACGCGGGTGGCGTCGAGCTCCGGACGTGTGGCGATCCAGTCGAGTGTGGCCCCGATGTCGCCGAGCGCCTCCTCCCGCTTCACTCCGTCGTCCATGGCCAGGTACGCCTTGCCGTAGCCGTCGGAGCCGCGGACGTTGGGGATGAGAACGGCCACGCCCCCCTGCACGAGCAGCTGCGCGATGGGCATGAAGGTGGGGCGCTCCTGCCCCTCGGGCCCGCCGTGCCAGGAGACGACGACCGGACGCTTCCCCTGCCCCGGCGGGAGGTAGAGCCAGGCGGGGATGGAGCTCCCGTCCTTGGCCGGGTAGCGCACCAGCGTGGGCTCGGCGAGCGTGGACGGGTCGATCCCGCCCATCTCCGACCAGGTCCAGCGCACCAGCCCCTTCTTGCCCGGGCTGGCCTGCCAGACGTCGCCCGGCGAGCGCGGCGTGGTGAGCCCCAGGAAGAGCGTGCCGGGCTTCGTGGCCGGGAACGTGAGGCCGCCGGCCACGCCCTGGGGGAGCTCGGCGGAGGTGACCTTCCCGCTGCGCGGCTCGAGGAAGTAGAGCCGGCTGGCCCCGTCGGCGTTCACCGTGAGCGCAACGCGGGACCCGTCCTTCGCCACGGCGAGCCCCTCGACGTTCCAGCGCAGGGTGCGGGTGAGCGGCCGGAGCGTGCCAGCCGGGTCGGAGAGGTCGATCCGGCCGAGCTCGCTGAAGTCGCCCTGCCGGTCGGTGACCAGGTAGACCGACTTTCCGTCGGCGGAGAAGCGGGCCGCTCCCACCGAGCCCTTCCCCGAGGAGGGGGTGAGCGCGCGCCGGGCCCCGCTGGCCACGTCCACCAGGAACAGGTCGGAATCGGCGATGGAGCGGTAGCGCCGGACCAGGAGCTGCGCGCCATCACGGGAGAAGTCGAGCGGCTGCCAGGTCCCCTCGGCCTCGAAGACGCGCCGGGCCTCGCCAGGACGGGCCGTCTCGGCCACGTAGACGTCGGTGTCCTTGCCGTTTCGGCCGGTGCCGTCGTAGGCCAGGCGGCGTCCGTCGGGGGAGAGGACGAGCGCGTCGTGCCGGCTCTTGCCGTCGGTGAGCAGGTCGGTCCGGCCGGTGCGCCTGTCGAGCCGGTAGACCTGCCAGTTCTCCGAACCGCCCACGTCCCGCCGGAAGTAGACGACCATCGGGTCGCCGGGCTGGAAGGCGCCGGAGGTCACCGGCTCCTTGCCGAACGTGATCTGGGTGCGCGCGCCCATGGCCCGATCCACCACGTGCAGCTGCATGGTCTGGCCGAAGCGGGTGGTGACGAGGATGGACTCGCCGCTCGACGAGACGTCGAGCAGCCGGGCCGACCGGGCCTCGAGAAGCTGCTCGGCCCGCTGCCAGAGCCGCTCCGGGACCGGGGCGACGCCGGTCTGAAGGAGATTGGGGCGGCCGGAGACGGCGGCCATGCCCGGGATGCCGGTCGGCGCCGCGGTCGTCGTCGCGGTCGGGGCGGGGGCCGGAGCCTGGGCAGCCAGGAGCGCGATGGCGAGGGAGAGGATCTTCATGGCGTGGGGAGCCTCGTGGCTGGCTGGGTCATGGCTTCGGAGATCTGCCACAGGCGGAGCGCGGTGTCGCCGTCGCGCGCGGCCCGGGAGGGAGCCTTCTCCCTTCGGGAGGAGAAGTACCTGCCGCTGACGCCGCGCAGCGCTGGCGAGGTGGCGACGTGGATGGTGGTCCGGGCGCCCCTCTCCGGCGAGGCCAGGAACGGTGCGCCGATGGCGACGAGCTTGCCGAAGAAGCCGGGGTGGTTCCGCCCGAACCCGCTGGCGACCGCGCCGGGGTGGAGGGCGTTCGCGGTGATCTGGCTCCCGGAGAGGCGCCGGGCCAGCTCCCGGGTGAAGAGGACGTTGGCCAGCTTCGACTGGGCGTAGGCCTTCCACATCCCGTAACGCCGCTCCCCCTGGAGGTCGTCGAAGTCGATCGACCCGCTCTCGTGCGCCATCGAGGAGACGTTCACGACCCGTGCCCCGGGCGCCTCCCGGAGGAGCGGCAGGAGCTCGAGGGTGAGCTGGAAGTAGGCCAGGTGGTTCAGCGCCAGCGTCATCTCCACCCCGTCGGCCGAGATCCTCCGCTCGGCGAAGATGGCGCCGGCGTTGTTGACGAGCAGGTCGAGCCGCCCGGTCCGGTCGTTGACCTCGCGGGCCAGGCGGCGAACCTCCTCCCGGGACGAGAGGTCGGCGACCAGGACCTCGACGGCGGCGCCGGTGGCCTCCCGGATCTCCCGGGCCGCGGCCTGGCCCCTGCCCGGATCGCGGGCGACGATCAGGGTTTGCGCCCCCATCCGGGCGAATTCCCTGGCGGTCACCCGCCCGATCCCGCTCGTCGCGCCGGTGACGAGCGCCACCCGGCCGTCCAGCAACCGCTCCATTCCACCTCCACCGGCCCGCCTGGGCGCGGCACCGCCCGTCCCGGGCGTTAAGATAACCGGATGCCAGAGCGGGGCAGCCCGGGAGGGGACACAGACACCGTCACCCGGACCCGGTCGGAGCCGAAGACGCGTCCGCCCCCCCTGTACAAAGTGCTGTTGCACAACGACGACTACACGACCATGGAATTCGTCGTGCACGTGCTCGAGGTCGTCTTTTGCCACCCCTCCCCGGTGGCCATGAAGATCATGCTCTCCATCCACCATCGCGGCGTGGGCGTGGCCGGGGTCTTCCCCTACGAGATCGCCGAGACCAAGGCGACAAAGGTCATGGAACTGGCGCGCGAGGCCGAGTATCCCCTCCTCTGTACGGTCGAACCCGAGTAGCAGGAGCGTCGATGGTCACGGTAACCAAGGAACTGCAGGCAACTCTCCAGAGCGCCGTGTCCGACGCCCGGCGGCGGCGCCACGAGTACGTCACCCTGGAGCACCTGCTCCACGCCATGGCCCGCGACAAGATCGCCTCGGAGATCCTGGCGGCCTGTGGCGCCGACATCGCCGAGCTGGAGAAGGAGCTCGAGGACTACCTCGACCGGACGCTCGAGGCCCGCACCGGGAGCGGCGAGCCGGAGCAGACCGCCGCCTTCCAGCGCGTGCTGCAGCGCGCCGCCTGGCACGTGCAGGGGGCCGGGCGCACCGAGCTGAACGCCGGCGACGTGCTGGTGGCCATCACCCGGGAGCGCGGCTCCCATGCCGTCTTCCTCCTCGACAAGCAGGGCGTCCGCCGCCTCGACATCCTGTCCTACATCTCCCACGGGGTGAGCAAGGGCAAGGAGGGGCCCGAGGAGGAGGAGTCCCCGCCCGAGCAGCAGGAGGAGGCCGCTCCACGCACCGTGAAGGACCCCTTCCACGCCTTCTGCACCAACCTGGTCGAGAAGGCCGCCCGGGGCGAGATCGATCCGCTCATCGGCCGCCGCCCCGAACTGGAGCGCACCGTGCAGGTCCTCTGCCGGCGCCGCAAGAACAACCCGGTCTACGTCGGCGATCCCGGCGTCGGCAAGACCGCCATCGCCGAGGGGTTGGCGCTGGCCATCCACGAGAAGAACGTGCCCGAGGTGCTCGCCAAGGCCACGGTCTGGTCGCTCGACATGGGGGCCTTGCTCGCCGGGACCAAGTTCCGCGGCGAGTTCGAGCAGCGGCTCAAGGGGGTCATCGCCGGGGTGAAGAAGATCCCGCACGCCATCCTCTTCATCGACGAGATCCACACCATCGTCGGGGCCGGGGCCACCACCGGCAGCTCGATGGACGCCTCCAACCTGCTCAAGCCCGCGCTGGCCTCGGGCGATCTCCGGTGCATCGGCTCGACCACCTTCGAGGACTACAAGCAGACCTTCGAGAAGGACCACGCGCTGGCGCGCCGCTTCCAGAAGATCGAGGTCCACGAGCCCTCGCTCGAGGAGACGGTGAAGATCCTCCGGGGCCTGAAGCAGGCCTACGAGACCCACCACGGCGTCGTCTACTCCGACAAGGCGCTGCGGGCCGCCGCCGAGCTCTCCGCCAAGCACATCAACGACCGGCGCCTCCCCGACAAGGCCATCGACGTGGTGGACGAGGCCGGCGCGGCCGACCGCATGCGGCCGGAGGAGAAGCGGCGCCACCGCGTGCTGGCCCGCGACGTCGAGCGGGTGGTGGCGCGCATGGCCAAGATCCCCGAGCGGACCGTGTCGGCCGACGACCAGGCCGCGCTGGCCGCGCTCGAGCCCGAGCTGAAGAAGGTCATCTACGGCCAGGACAAGGCCATCGACGCCATCGCCTCGGCCATCAAGCTCTCCCGCTCCGGCCTGGGAGCACCCGAGAAGCCCATCGGCTCGTTCCTCTTCTCCGGTCCCACCGGGGTGGGCAAGACCGAGCTCGCCAAGCAGCTGGCCCGCATCATGGGGGTCGAGTTCATGCGCTTCGACATGACCGAGTACCAGGAGAAGCACACCGTCTCCCGGCTCATCGGCGCCCCTCCGGGCTACGTGGGCTTCGACCAGGGCGGCCTGCTCACCGACGCCATCCGGCGCACCCCCTACGCGGTCCTGCTCCTCGACGAGATCGAGAAGGCCCACCCGGACATCTACAACATCCTGCTCCAGGTGATGGACCACGCCACCCTCACCGACAACGCCGGGCGCAAGGCGGACTTCCGCCACATCGTGCTGGTCATGACCACCAACGCCGGCGCCCACGAGCTCTCCAGCCGGTCGCTGGGCTTCTCGGCCGGGGCTGGCTCCACGGGCAACGCCCGAAACGCCATCGAGCGCACCTTCAGCCCCGAGTTCCGCAACCGGCTCGACGCCTGGGTCTCCTTCGAGTCGCTGCCGCCCGAGGTCATCGCCAAGGTGGTGGACAAGATGGTGGCGGAGCTGGCCGTCCAGCTCGCGCCCAAGAAGGTCTCGGTCGAGCTCACCGCGGCGGGCCGGGCCTGGCTGGCCGAGCATGGCTTCGACCGGCTCATGGGCGCGCGCCCCATGAGTCGAATCATCCAGAAGAAGGTGAAGGAGCCGCTCGCCGAGAAGATCCTCTTCGGGGAGCTCAAGGAGGGCGGCCAGGTCACCATCGACGCCGAGGGCGACCAGCTTCGCCTCGAGGTGAAGCCCACGGTGCCGGTCGAGCCGGTCGTGTAGCGCCGGGCCTTGTCGCGGGGCCGTTTCGCGGTGCCGGCGGGGTCCGGGTGGCCGGTCGTCGCTGGGGGTGCTGGTCCTCGCGGGGAGGGTGCATCCGGCCGGATGGCGCCGCAAACACCGTGGCCCGAGCGACGCCGGTTCGGCGCCCGCTGCGGAGGCACCCCGCGCCGAGGCCACCCGTCCCGCCTGGCGGAAAGGCGGGTCTCGCGACGAGGCCCGCCACTCGGAGACGGGGGCGGGCCACGCCGCTCGCAGGCCCCCACGAGGGACGCACGCCCGCGTCGCCTTCGGCCCGGGCTTCCCCAGCCGGCGCGGGCGCCACTCGGAGCGGCGCCTCCGCAGAGGGCGGCGGGAGCGGGCGACGCTCTGGCCCGGTGTGACCCGACGCCACGAGAGCCGCGCACGCCCTCGCCTCGAGCACCAGCCCCGCGGAGAGGGGCGACCCGGCGCCCGGCGGCCGACGTGATGACGGAACGAAGGCGAGCCGCGGCCGGAGGTGCCCCGCGGGCGGCGTGATAAGACGGCGCCGTGCTCGTCCTGCCCGTCGACGCCATCCTCCCCGACGTCGTGGCCGCCCTGCGCCGGGGCCGGTCGGTCGTCGTCGAGGCCCCGCCCGGCGCGGGCAAGACCACCCGAATCCCCCCGGCGCTGCTCCAGGCCGGCCTGGCCGGCGACGGCGAGGTGGTGGTCCTCGAGCCGCGG
Source organism: uncultured Anaeromyxobacter sp. (assembly GCA_903874275.1). GTDB lineage: Bacteria > Myxococcota > Myxococcia > Myxococcales > Anaeromyxobacteraceae > CAIOAK01. The sequence goes on along the minus strand of CAIQRS010000109.1, from coordinate 31,396 downwards.
CGGCTGGCGGCCCGCATGGCGGCCCGGCGCGTGGCAGAGGAACTGGGGGAGCGCCCGGGCGAGACGGTGGGCTGGCAGGTCCGCTTCGAGGAGGTGGCCGGACCACGGACCCGGCTGCGCTTCGTCACCGAGGGCCTGCTCACCCGGCGGCTGGTCTCCGAGCCCGGACTGCCGGGCGTGGGCGTGGTCGTCCTCGACGAGTTCCACGAACGCCACCTCCAGGGCGACCTGGCGCTGGCGCTGCTGCGCCGTCTCCAGGAGACCACGCGCCCCGATCTGAAGCTGGTCGCCATGTCGGCCACGCTCGACGCCGCGCCGGTGGCCCGCTTCCTGGACGCACCGTCGATCCGCTCCGAGGGACGTCTCTTCGAGGTGGCCGTCGAGCATCTCTCCCCCGCCGACGCCGCCCGCGACGATCGTCTCGAGGACCGTGTGGCGTCCACCGTCCGGCGCGTCGTGACCGAGACCCCCGCGGGCGACCTGCTGGTCTTCCTCCCGGGGATGGCCGAGATCCGGCGTGCCGCGCAGGCCTGCGCCTCCTTCGCGCCGCGCCTGGGGCTCGATGTCCTGCCGCTCCACGGCGACCTCTCGCCGGAGGAGCAGGACCGCGCCGTCCGCCCGGGTCCGCGCCGCAAGGTGGTCCTCTCCACCAACGTGGCCGAGAGCTCGGTCACCATCGACGGCGTCACCGCGGTGATCGACTCGGGCCTGGCCCGCGTGGCCTCCCACTCCCCCTGGTCGGGGCTGCCGCGCCTGGAGGTCCGCCGCGTGTCGCGGGCCTCGGCCACCCAGCGGGCCGGACGCGCCGGGCGCACCGCGCCTGGGCGCTGCCTCCGGCTCTACACCCGCCACGACTTCGACACCCGCCCCGAGTTCGACGTCCCGGAGATCCTCCGGGAGGACCTCTCCGAGACGCTGCTGGCCGTGGCCTCGATGGGCGGACCGGAGCTCCGCTGGCTCGACGCGCCCCCCGCCGCTTCCGCGGCCGCCGCCCGGCAACTCCTCCTCGACCTCGGCGCGCTCGATGCCGCAGGGGCCATCACTCCGGGTGGACGCCGGCTCCTGCGCTTCCCGCTCCACCCCCGCCTGGCGCGGCTGGTGGTGGAGGCCGACGACCGGGGGGCCGGGCCGGCCGGCGCGCTGCTGGCGGCGCTGCTGGCCGAGCGGGACGTGCGCGAGCGTGCCCCGGACCGGGGGCGCGGGACTCCCCCCACCGGCCCCTCCGACCTGCTCGAGACGGCCCACCTCTTCGAGCAGGCGGCCCGCTCCCGCTTCGACCCCGACCGGCTCCGGTCGCTCGGGCTCTCCCCGGGTGCGGTCCAGGCGGTGGAGCGGAGCCGCAGACAGGTCGCGCAGCTCCTCGGGCGAGGCCCCGCGCGCCGGCCGGCCACCGCCGAGGACTCGGAGGAGGCGCTGCTCCTCGCCACGCTGGCGGCCTACCCGGACCGGGTGGCGCGGCGTCGGGCTCCCGGCAGCCCCGAGGTGGTCCTCTCCGGGGGAGGCTCGGCCCGGCTCGACGAGGGAAGCGTGGTGCGCGACGCGCCGCTGCTCGTGGCGGTGGACGCCGACGAGCGTCGCGATCGGCGCGGCCCAGGCCCGGCCCCGAGCTCCGGGCGCGGTGGACAGGTGCTCGTGCGCGTCGCCTCGATGGCCACGCCCGAGATGATCCTGGAGCTCTTCCCGGACGGGCTGCGCTGGGAGGAGGAGCTCACCTGGAACGCCGAGGCCGGCCGGGTGGACGCCTTCGAACGGATGCGCTACCGCGACCTGGTCCTCGAGGAGTCGCGCAAGCCGGCGCCCGACCCGGAGCGGGTGGCGGCACTGCTCGCCGAGATGGCGCTCTCCCGCGGGGCGCGCACCTTCGCCGAGGAGGGCGAGGTGGACCTGCTGCTCGCCCGCGTCGCCTTCGCCGCCCGGGCCGGTCCGGAGAGCGGGATCGTCCCGCTCGGCGAGGAGGACGTGGCGGCCGCGCTCCGGGAGGCCTGCGCCGGACGCCGCAGCTTCGCCGAGCTCCGGGAGGCGGGGCTCACCCAGGCGCTCCTGGGCCGGCTCCCCGTCGACGGCCGCGCCTGGCTCGAGCGGCTCGCCCCGGAGCGGGTCACCCTCGGGAACGGACGAGGAGTGAAGGTGAACTACGAGTCCGGCGACAAGCCCCCCTGGGTGGAGAGCCGGCTGCAGGACTTCTTCGGATCGGTGCGCGGACCGGCCGTCGGCGCGGGGCGCGTGCCGCTCGTCTTGCACCTGCTCGCCCCAAACATGCGCGCGGTGCAGGTGACCACCGACCTGGCCGGCTTCTGGGAGCGCCACTACCCGGCGCTGCGGCGCGAGCTGATGCGGCGCTATCCGCGCCACGCCTGGCCGGAGGACCCCCGGACGGCCCGCCCGCCGGAGCCGCGCGGGCGGAGGTGAGGAAAAGGGCCGGTTGCCCACGACCGGGACCGTACGACGCGACGTCCTCCCTCGCGACAGGTTCACCTTTCGTGAACAGGTTCATGTGCGCGTCGCCGTAGGCCTGGCGCGCTGCCTCGAGGTTGTGCGGTTTGCAGAGGATCCTGCAATTCTCGACCGTCGAAGGTCCGCCCTTCCCCCGTGGCACCACGTGGTCGATCTCCAGCCGCGCGGTCGCGCCGCAGACTCCTCCATCCGAGAGTTTCCACTGGCACTTCCCCTGGTCCCTCCTCACGACCTCCCGCTTCACCTTGGCCGGCACGCAGGCCGTCCGCTTCCCCTGCTTCTCGATGAGCAACTCCAGCGCCGCCGTGAGGACCTCCTCGTCGCTCGCTCCGGGATCCCGGTGGGAGTCCCCTGCCTTCGCCTTCTTCAGCAGCGCCAGGAACTTCCGCGAGACCGTGACGTGGAACCGGCTCGCCGTGGCGGTCATGGGTACGACCAGCGTTCGTTCGACAGCGGGCCGTTCCTCCTTCGTTCGGGGCATGTCGCGTTCGCCTGGGCGAATTTCCGGAACCGTCTGTTTCGCCTCCTCGACCGGTTCCACCGGCCGAGACGCCTGCACCCGGGTCACCACGGTCCTCGTAGGCACCAGCGTCCGGGGCTTCAACTCCGCGGCCAGTTCCAGGGCCTCCTGCTTGGAGAGGCCGTAGAACCTCGGGAGCACCGCGGCCAGGTTCTCCTCCGTCGCAACCGAGGCCAGCACCGCCGCGGTGGTGAAGCAGAGCTTCCCTTCCCGTATCGGCTCCAGTACTTCCGGGAATCGCTGGACGAGCCAGGCGCCGGCGCGCCGGTGATGAGCCGCCGCGCGGGAGAGCTTCAAACCCTTGTGGAGATAGGCGAACAGGTCCGCGTGGCCGAGGTCGCGGAAGAGCTTGCTCCGGTCGAACTCGGCCAGGGCCTCGAGGAAGGAGCCCAGGGAGGAGAACTCGACGCGGAGGAGGTCGACGAGTCGGGAGTGGAAGGTGCGAGCGGCGGCGAGATCGGTGTCGTTCATGAAAGGCAGTGTCTCACGCGATTTCGGGGCCTCGTGGGACGCACGAGGATCCCCACTGCCGCGTCCATTCGCCGGGAGATCTCGAACCTCGCCAGACGCGGCGAAGTCCCGTGCACGGGGCTCCTGCACAACGACAGGGCCATTCCCGCGGCGGCCGCGTCACGGAAGGCGAATCTCACGAAACCCCTGTCAATAGGCCATTCCCGTCACACCCCAACTGGCAGCGAGGTCCGCGAAACGGACGGTCGGTAGCAGTGCGAGCGGGGTTGGTGCGGCAGCCACTCCTTGCGCCCCTCCTGCGGGCCCCGCCCCGCCCCTACCCCGCCAACGCCCGGACCGCCCCGGCCGCCACCGCGAAGTGGAGCCCGGCTGCCGCCACGACCAGCGCGTGGAAGATCTCGTGGTAGCCGAAGACCCGCGGGAACGGGTCGGGGCGGCGGGTGGCGTAGATGACCGCGCCCACGCTGTAGAGCATCCCGCCCGCGGCGAGCAGGAGGAGCGGCCCTGGCCCGAGCGCCCGGTACATGGCCGGCACCAGCGGGACCGCCGCCCACCCGAGCAGGAGGTAGAGCCCGGTCGCCAGCGCGCGCGGGGCCGTGGGCCAGAGCAGCGCGCGCAGGATGCCGAGCCCGGCGCCGGCCCACACCACCGCGAGCATGGTGTGCGCACGCGCGTCGCCGATGAACAGGCAGATGGGCGTGAAGGTGCCGGTGATGAGCAGGAAGATGGCCGAGTGGTCGAGCCGGCGCATCCAGAGCCGCGCCCGTGGACCCCAGGTGGGGCGGTGGTAGAGGGCGCTCACCGAGAAGAGCCCCACCAGGCTGAAGCCGTACACCAGCGCACCCACCCGGGCCCGCGGCCCGGGGGCGAGGAGGACCAGCGCCACGAGCCCGGCCAGCGCCACGCCGGCGGCGATCTCGTGGGAGACCCCCCGCAGGAGCGGCTTCACGCGCGGGGCGGGCGTGCTGGGAGCTGTGGCGTCCGGCGGCATGGGACGAACCTAGCCGGCGCGCGTCACCCGCGTGTCACGGCCGGGCCTACTTCGCGGGCAGCTTCAGCCCCATGCCGATCATGGCCAGCAGCGCCTCGGCGTTGGCCTTGGCGTCGTTGACCGGATGGTGGTCGGAGACGGTCTTCCGGAGGTGCTTCCAGGTGGCGTACCCGTCCTTCACCATGCCGCAGTAGAGGTCGCCGATGCGCCGCCCCGACCAGCCGAAGGGGTTCCGTCCCAGGTAGGTGTGGAAGTACCAGTTCACGTACTGCCAGTCGAAGGCGAGGTTGTCGGAGGCGAAGACCGGCTTGCCCTTCGAGTTCTCCACCACCCAGGTCTCGAAGCGGGCCATGACCTCGCGGGGATCGTGGAAGGCCTCGTGCTCGGGGCGCCCGAACCCGCTCACCGCCAGCGCCTCGGGGAGCCACTCCTTCGAGATGGGGCGGGTCCGTCCGTAGAACGTCTTCGAGAGCGTGGGCTCGACCACCACCGCCCCCAGGCAGACCATGGAGTACTTGCCCGGGATGGGGCCGTCGGCCTCGACGTCCACGACGATGAGCGACACCCTACCCTCCCTCGGCCCGGGCGGAATCTCGAAGCTCCCGCCAGAGCGCCTCGACGTGGCGCCGCTCGGTGGCCTCGGCGCCGATCGAGATACGAAGCGTCTGCTGCCCCTTCAGCACGCTCGGGGTCAGGTAGGCACGCCCCCCCTCGTTCACCCGCCGTGCAATGGCCAGGTTGTGGGCTGCCAGCCGAACCTCGTCGTCGGCCGCCGACGGGACGTGACGGAGCGTGACGGTCTGCAGCGGCACCGGCGCCAGCCGCTCCCAGCCCGGCGTCTCGTCCACCCGGTCGGCCAGCCAGTGGGCGTTCTCCACGTCGCGACGGACGCGGGCCCGGATCCCGTCCACGCCCACGTCGAGGACGTGGAACCAGAGCTTGAGGGCCCGGAAGCGGCGCCCCAGCGGGATGCCCCAGTCGCGCAGGTTGCGCACCTCGCCGTCCTGGGCGGTGCGCAGGTAGCTGGGGTTGGTGGACATGACCCGCACCAGGTGCTGCGGATCGCGCACGAAGTAGGCCGAGAGGTCGAAGCCCGGCCCCATCCACTTGTGCGGGTTCAGCACCAGCGAGTCGGCCTCCTCCACCCCGCGCCACATCCAGCGGTACTCGGGCTCGACCATGGCGGTGCCGGCCAGCGCCGCGTCCACATGGAGCCAGAGGCCGTGGCGCCTGGCCACCCCGGCGATGCCCGCCACCGGGTCGAGCGCGGTGGTCCCGGTGGTCCCGGTGGTGGCCACCACCGCGCAGGGGCGCAGCCCCGCGGCACGGTCGGCCTCGATGGCCTCGGCCAGCGCGTCGATGCGCATGGCGTGGGCCCGGTCGGTGGCCACGAGCCGCAGGTGCCTCTTGCCGAAGCCGGCCAGCAGCACGTCCTTCTCGATGGAGCTGTGGGCCTGGTCGGAGGCGTAGACCACCAGGGGCGGCTCTCCGGCCTGCAGCCCCTCCCGGTTCTGGGAGAAGTTGCTGGTGCGCTCCCGGGCGCAGAGGAGCGCGGTGAGCGTGGAGGTGGAGGCGGTGTCGTGGATCACGCCGGTGAAGGTGGCGGGCAGCCCCAGCATCTGGCGGAGCCAGTCCATCACCACCTCCTCGACCTCGGTGGCGGCGGGCGAGGTCTGCCAGCTCATGCCCTGGGCTCCCAGGCCGGCGCAGACCAGATCGGCCAGGATCGAGGCGTGGCTGGTGTTGGAGGGGAAGTAGGCGAAGAACGAGGGGTGGTTCCAGTGGGTGATCCCGGGCATCACCACCGCGTCGAGCGCGTCGATGGCGTCGCGGATGCGCCCGCCCTCGGCGGGAGGCGAGGCGGGGAGGCGGGAGCGGATCTCCCCGGGGCGCACCCGGCTCATCACCGGGAGGCTCTCCAGCCTGCCGCGGTGGTCGGCCACCCAGTCGACCAGCTCATGCCCCAGCCTGCGGAAGGTCTCGGAGTCCATGGAGGCGAAGCCTACTCCTCCAGGCGGGCCCGGGAAGCCCTCAAACGTCGAGCATGAGCCGGCTGGGCTCCTCGATGAGCTCCTTCACCTTGACCAGGAAGCCCACCGCCTCCCGGCCGTCGATGATGCGGTGGTCGTAGGAGAGGGCCAGGTACATCATGGGGCGGACCACCACCGTGTCGTCGGGCCCGGCCACCGGCTTCTTCTGGATCTTGTGGAGGCCGAGGATGCCGCTCTGCGGGGTGTTTAGGATGGGCGTGGAGAGCATGGACCCATAGATGCCGCCGTTGGAGATGGTGAAGGTCCCCCCCGACAGGTCGTCCATGGTGATGCGGTTCTCGCGGGCCCGCCTGGCCAGCTCGACGATGGAGAGCTCGATCTGGGCCAGCGAGAGCTGGTCGGCGTCGCGGATGACCGGCACCACGAGCCCCTTGCCGCCCCCCACCGCCACGCCCACGTCGTAGTGGTCCTTGAAGAGGACCGCGTCGCCGCGGACCTCGGCGTTCACCGACGGGAAGGTGGTCAGCGCCTCGACGGCGGCCTTCACGAAGAACCCCATGAAGCCCAGCTTGATGCCGTGCTTCTCCTGGAAGGCGGCGCCGTAGCGTTCGCGGAGCTCCATCACCCGCGACATGTCAACCTCGTTGAAGGTGGTGAGGATGGCGGCGCTCTCCTGGGCCTCGAGCAGCCGCCGGGCCACGGTGCGCCGGAGCGGCGACATGGGGACGAGCCGTTCGCGGTCCCGGGGCGGCGGGAAATCGACCGGGGCGAGAGCGCCCCTCCCCGAGGCAGCGCCCTCGAGCAGGCGCAGGAGGTCCCCCTTCCCGAGCCCCTTCTCGGCGAGCAGCTTGCGGGCGGCCGGGGTGAGGCGCACGTCGCCGGCCGGCGGACGGGGCGCGGCCTGGGGAGGCGCGAGCGGCGCGGAGGCCCTGGGCGGCGGGGGCGGTGCAGCAGGCGCGGGCTGCGCGGCGGCCGTCGGAGCCTCCTTCGCCGGGGCGGCGGGCGTCCCGGCGGAGACGGCCGCGACCGCGCCCTCCTCGATCTCGCCGAGGGGCTGCCCCACGGCCACGGTCTCCCCGGTCTGGCGGAGCACCCGGCGCAGCACACCCGTGGCGGGGGCGGGAACGGCCACGGTGGCCTTCTCGCTCTCCACCTCGACCACCGGCTCGTCCCGGACGACGGCGTCCCCTTCCTTCTTCATCCACTGCCCGACCTGCGCCTGCGTGACGCTCTCGCCCAGCGACGGGACCTTCAGCTCGACGGCCATGGATTCACATCCCTCCCGGTAGACGGATCATCCCAGCGCCTCTTCCACGAGGGCCTGCTGGACGAGCTTGTGGCGCGTCGCCGAGCCCGACGCCGGGCTCGGGCTGGGGAAGCGGGCCACCACCGACGTGCGGGCGTCGAAACCGCTCACCGCCCTTCCCAGCGCGTCGCGGATGTAGGGCCACGCCCCCATGTTCCGCGGCTCCTCCTGCACCCAGAGCACCTCGGCCGTGGCCGGGTACGGAGCCAGCGCGGCCTGGAGCTCGGCCACCCGCAATGGATAGAGCTGCTCCACGCGCACGATGGCCACGTCCCCCTTCTTGCGCGCGGCGCGCCCCTCGACGAGGTCGTAGTAGACCTTCCCCGAGCAGAGGAGCACGCGCCGGACCGCCGCGGGATCGGCCACGGCCGCGTCGGGCAGGACGGCGTGGAACCGGCCGGAGACGAGCTCCTCGACGGGCGAGACGGCGGCCGCGTTCCGCAGCAGGCTCTTCGGCGACATGACGATGAGTGGCTTGCGGAAGGGGGAGAGCACCTGGCGGCGAAGGGCGTGGAAGATCTGGGCCGGCGTGGTGAGGTTCACCACCCGCCAGTTGTCCTCCACCGAGAGCTCGAGGAAGCGCTCCAGCCGCGCGCTGGAGTGCTCGGGCCCCTGCCCCTCCATCCCGTGGGGGAGCAGCATCACCAGTCCCGAGAGCCGGTTCCACTTCACCTCGGAGGAGGAGAGGAACTGGTCGATGAGCACCTGCGCGCCGTTGACGAAGTCCCCGAACTGCGCCTCCCAGATCACCAGGGACTCGGGCTGCTCCAGGCTGTAGCCGTACTCGAACCCGAGCGCGGCGGCCTCGGAGAGCAGGCTGTCGAAGATGGAGACCTTCCCCTGCCCCTCGCGCAGGTGGCCGAGCGCCATGTAGGGAGCGCCGTTCCGGTGGTCGTGGATCACGGCGTGCCGGTGGCTGAAGGTGCCGCGCTGGACGTCCTGCCCCACCAGGCGGACCGCGTGGCCGTCCCAGGCCACGGTCCCGTAGGCGAGCAGTTCCGCGAAGCCCCAGTCGAGCGGGCGCTTGCCGCGGGCCATCTCGGCGCGCGCCTCGAAGAGCTTGGCGACCTTGGGATTCGGGTCGAACCCCGCCGGGATCTCGGTGAGGTGGCGGGCCACGTGGCCGAGCCGGTCGGCGGCCGCGGCCGTCACCACCTCCTCGGCGGTGGCGAGCGCCCCTCCCCGGTAGGCGCTCCACACGCCCTCGGTCGCCGCCGGCGCGGGGACCGCGGCCAGCGCCGCAGAAGCCAGGTAGGCCTCCTCGAGCCGGGCCTGGTAGGAGCGGGTCATGCCCGCCACCTGCTCCTCGGTGGCGGCGCCTTCCCGCTGCAGCTCCGCGGCGAAGGCGCGCGGGAAAGGGGTCTTGGCGGCGATGGCCCGGTACATGACGGGCTGGGTGAAGGTGGGCTCGTCCCCCTCGTTGTGGCCGTACTTGCGGTAGCCCCAGACGTCCAGGACCACGTCCTTGTGCCAGCGCTGGCGGAAGTCGGCGGCGAGCAGCACCGCCTGGGCGACCGCCTCGAGGTCCTCGCCGTTCACGTGGATGACCGGGATGTCGAGCATGAGCGCCACGTCGGTGGCGTAAACGGTGGAGCGCGAATCCCTGGGCGAGGTGGTGAAGCCGATCTGGTTGTTCACCACCACGTGGATGGTCCCGCCGCAGCGGTAGGCCGGCAGCCCCGACATGTTGAAGGTCTCGGCCACGATGCCCTGTCCGGCGAAGGCGGCGTCGCCGTGGATGAGCACCGGAATGGAGCGCTGCCCCTCGGCGTCGCTGAAGCGGTCCTGCTTGGCCCGCACCCTCCCCTGCACCACCGGGTCGATCCACTCCAGGTGACTGGGGTTGAAGGACAGGGAGAGGCGCAGCCCTCCGTCGGCGGTGTCGCGGGTGCTGGAGTAGCCCAGGTGGTACTTCACGTCACCGCCGAAGGCGCCGCTGATGATGGTCTGGTCGCGGAACTCGGCGAAGATCTCCCGGAGCGGCTTGCCCAGCACGTTGGCGAGCACGTTGAGCCGCCCGCGGTGGGCCATGCCGATCACCACGTTGCGCACGCCGTAGCCCACCGCCCGGTCGAGGAGCAGCTCGAGCAGGGGGATGAGGACCTCGGACCCCTCCAGCGAGAAGCGCTTCGCGCCCAGGAAGCGGGTGCCCAGGAACTGCTCGAACATCCCCGCCTGGACGAGCTTCTCGAGCAGCCGCCGCTTGACCTCCGGCGTCAGCGTGAGCCGGTTGTGCGTGCGCTCCATCCGCTGCTCGAGCCAGCCGCGCAGCTCCCGGTCCTGGATGTGGCCGAGCTGGACGCCCAGCGTCCGCCCGTAGGTCTCCTGGAGCCGCCCCAGGAGCTCGCGCAACGTCTCGGCCTTGCCTCCGTGCGTGCCGGCCGGCCGGTCGAGGTCGGCCTCGGAGAGCTCGAACTCCGCCAGCTCGAGCCGCTCGGCGCGGCGCCGCTCCAGTCCGAGGGGATCGAGGTCGGACTGCATGTGGCCGAAGGTCCGCCAGGCCCGGGTGAGCCGGTCCACGCGGAGCCGGAAGGCCTCCCGGTCGTCGGGGCGGGCGCCGTTCCCCTCGCGCGCGGTCCGGGCGGGCCACGAGGCAGGAGCCGGTGCGGCCTCGGGCGCCGGGGGAAGGGCCTCGAAATAGGCGCGCCAACCCTCGTCCACGGAGGCCGGGTCTTCACGCCAGGCGAAGTAGAGGTCCTCGACGAACCCCAGGTTCGAGGCGCTCGGCGCGGCGGGCGGCGCGTCGCTCGGAATGGGCATGTCCGGCCATCATAACGACTGGCCGTGGAGAAACCGCTCCGGAAGCGCCGACCCAGGAGGATACCCGGGGCCTCGTACGGGGCGTCCCCGCCCCTCAGGGCGTCGGGGGGCCCGCGTGGCGCCCCACCACCTGGAGCAGCTCGTCGAGGTCGAAGGGCTTGGAGAGGTAGGCGTCGGCCGCCGGCAGGGTGCTCGCCCCGGGCATGGCCGCGGTCATGATGGCCACCGGGACCCCCTCGGCGATGCGCTCGCTGCGGAGCCGCTCGAGCAGCTGGGGGCCGTTCATGACCGGCATGACCAGGTCGAGGACGACGAGCGAGGGCCGGCTCCGGCGCAGGTAGGAGAGCGCCTCCTCGCCGTTCACCGCGACGTCCACGGCGTAGCCCTCGAACCCGAGGAAGTCGGCGATCCCCTGGCGGATGCCGGGGTCGTCCTCTACGACGAGGATGGCCATTCCGGGGAGATAACGGCCGGACGCCGGAGGCGCCACGCCCCCCAGGCGAGAAGCAGGATCGACCCGTACTGGGCCGGCGTGAGCCCGGCGTAGCGGCCGTCGGCGTAGGCGACGTCGGTGGCCCGGAGGAAGTCGAGGAGGAAGCGCGCCCCCCCGTAGAGGACGGCGAGCAGGCCGAGCAGCCTCCCCTCGAGCCGGCGGCGGGCCCAGAGGCGCCAGAGCAGGCCGGCGATGGCGAAGAGGACGATCGCCTCGTACAGGCCGAGGTCGTGGCGCGCTCCGCCCGGGAAGGCCACCGCGAGCGGGAAGCCGGTCAGGCGCCCCGGGTGGTCGTGGACCAGGAAGCAGCCGACGCGGGCGATGGCCCACCCGGTGGGGACCCCCACCGCGAAGGCGTCCCCGTAGCGGGAGAGCGGGACGCCGCGGATCCGGAAGAAGAGGACCGCCGCGAGGATCCCCCCGAGCAGCCCTCCGAACGAGGAGAGGCCGTCCCAGAACTCGAGCAGGCGGCGGGCGCTGCGCATCTCCTCCGGGTGGTAGAGGCCGACGTGCACCAGGTGTCCCACGGCGACCCCGGCCAGCACGCCCCAGATGGCGAAGTCGAGGACCGGTCGGGGGTCGAGGCCGCGCCGGCGCGCCGCCCAGGCGGCGCTGCGCACGCCGGTGGCGACGCCGAGGGCCGCGAGGATGCCGAAGACCTGGAGGGTGACGGGCCCGAGGTGGAGAGCCGGCGGCTCGAACCAGGGGATCAACGGGCCGGGGGCTACCGGAGCGCGCCGGCCAGCGCGAACGAGATGGTCGCCAGCGCTGCGGCCGCGAGGAATTGGAGCCAGAGGCCGGACTCGACGGGACGGGGTGCGGCGATGGTGACGGCTCGGGCGGTCCGGTTCGTGCGCTTCATGTCGATTCCATTACCGGGCCCGGGCGATGGCGCCAGGGGAAATCGCCCCGTGCGCGGCCTCGGACCGATGGGCCGCCCATTTCGCCCAGGGGCTACTCCTCCTGGAGGTCGGCCGCGAGCGCCTGCCGCTGCGCGGCGGAGAGCGGCGCCTCCAGGGTGAGCCGCGGGTGGTCCGATCCCACCGCGACCGGCGCCTCCCCTCCGGTGTCGAACTTGAGGTACTGCACCGAGGAGAGCCGCTCGTCCCCGACCTGGCGGGCGTCGAAGGTGGCCTTCACCTTCCGTCCGCTGGCGGTCTTCACGTAGAGGCAACCGGGGAGCCCCATCCACTCGCGGAGCTTGACCGCCCGCTGGGCCGGGTCGTCGATCTCGATGAGGAGGGCCGCGCCCAGCTCGCCCCTGCGTCCCAGCAGCTCGTTGTAGGTCTGCAGCTCGTGGGCGATGGCCGCCTCGTCCACCATCCGTTCGGCCCGCACCATCTCCTGGACCTGGTAGCGGACGGTGTCGCGGTTCTCGAAGAGGAAGGTGAGGGCGTCGCCCAGGTGGACGCGCCGGGGTCCCTTCACCGCGAGCAACCTCTCGCGGACGGCGGGCCGGGCCTTCTCGTAGGCGGTGAGGTCGAGGACCTCGTCTCGGGTCACGGGCTTCATCGTGCGTTCTCCCCGCCGCCCTTCCCGAAGCCGTCCTCCCGGTAGGCCCGGGCCAGGACGGTCATGGGGTGGAGCGGCCTGTTTCCGGCGAACTGCTGGAACTGCACGGCGGCCAGCGGGCAGTCGGTGCACCAGACCTCGGCCTGGGCCGCCTTCATGCCATCGAAGGCCTTCTCGCCGATGCGCCCGGAGGCCTCGTGCCCCTCGACGGTCATGGCGTAGGTGCCGTCGTGGCCGCAGCACTCCATCACCGTGGCGGCCACCTCGACCCCGGGGATGCGGCGGAGCAGGTCGCGCCCCTTGAAGCCCACCGCCTGGGCGCGCAGGTGGCAGGGGGCGTGGTAGGCGACCTTGCCGCCCGGCGGGGTGCTCTTGAAGTCGGCACTGAAGCGCGGCTCGTTGCGGATCGACCAGAGGTACTCGGAGACGTCCATCACGGCGGGTGCGAGCTTCTCGGCCCGGGCCCGGTCCTCCCCCTCGAGGAGGTGCGGCCACTCGCGGCGCATCATCATGGAGCAGGTGGGGTTCACCACCAGGACCTTGGCGCCCTTCTCCACGAAGGGGAGCAGGAGGTCCAGGTCGTCGTGCGCCTGGCGCCGAAGCTGCTCGATGTCCCCGTGCTCCCAGACCGGCATCCCGCAGCAGCGCAGCCCCTTCACCACCCGGACGTCCACGCCGTTCTTGCGGAGCACCTCGAGCGTGTCCCGGCCCAGCGAGGTGTCGTTGTTCTGCACGTAGCAGGTCTGGAAGAGCACCGCGTCGCCGCCGGGCTCGGCCTTCACCCAGCCGGCCCCCTCGGCCCAGGTGTCGAAGGCGGTGGTGGCGAAGTCGGGGAGCGCCGCCCGCCGGTCCACGCCCAGGACCTTCTCCATCAGGAAGCGGGCCGGGGCCACCTTGTTCATGGCATTGGCGAGCCCCATCGACATGCGGGCCATCTTCCCGGACAGGTCGGGGTCGCCGAGGAACTTCTCGCGCAGGGTGGGCTTGCCGCCCCGCGCCCGGAACTCCTGGGCGTCGAAGCGGTGCACCAGCGCCGGGAAGTCGAGCTGGTAGGGGTGGTTGTCCCGCGGGGTGTAGGGGCACTGCACCTCGCAGAGCTTGCACTGGAAGCAGTCGTCCATGACCCCCTGGATCTCGGACGTGCCCAGCGTGTGGACGTCGTGGTCCCGCTGGTCGAGCAGCTCGAAGAGGCGGGGGAAGCTGTCGCAGAACTTGAAGCACATGCGGCAGCCGTTGCAGATGTCGAAGGCGCGCAGCACCTCGCCGTGGAGCGCGGCCGGGTCCCAGTACACGGGCTGTGAAGGATCGTAGGACAGCCCGGGAGTCGGGTCGTAGCTGATCTTCTTGCCGGCCTCGGACATGGCGCTCCCCTCCACGAAGCGCGGCCCGGCCCCGGCTGGAGCCGGACCGCGACGTTCCAGCGCGCGCTACTTGATGCTGTCGAGCATCTTGGTGAACTTGCCGGCGTGGGACTTCTCGGCCTTGGCGAGCGTCTCGAACCAGTCGGCGACCTGGGCGAAGCCCTCCTCGCGGGCGGTCTTGGCGAAGCCCGGGTACATGTCGGTGTACTCGTGGGTCTCGCCGGCGACCGCCGACTTGAGGTTCGCCACCGAGTCGCCGATGGGCAGGTCGGTGGCCGGGTCGCCCACCACCTTGAGGTAGTCGAGGTGGCCGAAGGCGTGGCCGGTCTCCCCCTCGGCGGTCTCGCGGAAGTTGCCGGCGACCTCGGGGTAGCCTTCCACGTCGGCGACCTTGGCGAAGTACAGGTAGCGGCGGTTGGCCTGCGACTCGCCCGCGAAGGCGGCCTTCAGGTTTCCATGCGTCTTGGTGCCCTTGAGCTGAGCCATGTGGACCTCTCCTTTTCTGCTGCGCGATGGGATTCGGGGGGCCGTGCCGGCCCTTCCGGATCCATACCTGTCCGGGCGGTCATGCGGCCGCAACACATCGTGGCTATCGACTCGATAGCTTGCGCCTATGGCTCGGGGCGGGGGATCCTGCGCATCCGGGCGGCCAGCTCGGAGAGGGCGCGCGCCTCCCCCGCCACCTCCCTCGTGGACGCGGCGGTCCGCTCGTGGGCCAGGAAGATGCCGTTCATGGCGTCCCGCAGCTGCTCCAGGCAGGCCTCCTGCTGCTGGGCCACCTCGGCGATGGCCATGCCGGATCGGGCCGAGGCGCCGAGCGCGCGGGAAAGCTCCCGGATGGTGCCGGCCGCCCCCTCGATGACCATGGCCCCCTCCCCGGCCCGGACGCTCCCGGCCTCGGCGGCCTCGACGGCCCGGGAGATGGCGCCCTGGACCCCTGAGAGGATGGTGCGGGCCCGGGCGGCTGCGGCGGCGGTCTCCTCGACGTGCCCTTCCATGCGCGCCACCAGCGCCGGCAGCGCCTCCGCGGCCAGCATCCCACCGTCGGACTGCTCCCGCGCGATCCGGGAGAGCGACCGGGATCGATCGGCGATGTGGCCGAGGGCGTCGGCAACCTCGAGGAGGTCGCGCATGCGCCCGTCCAGACCGGCGATGAGCTCGGAGAGGGCGTGGACCTCCTCGGCGAGCCGGACGAGCGCCTCGCGCGACTGCTCGGAGACCGAGAGGCCGCGGGCCGCGGCCCGCTCCGACTCGCGCGCCAGCCCCACCACCGTCTCGGCGGTCAGCGCCGACGCGGTCGCCGTGCCGGAGAGGCTCGCCAGCGTGTCGCTCGCACCGCGAACGCGGGCTGCGGTCTCCTCGGTGCTGGCGTCGAGGACGGACGCGGCGGCGCCGAGCCCCAGGGAGTGCTGCACCAGCTCGGCGGCGGCCTGCTCCGCCTCGTCGCGCCGGACGCGCGCCGTGCGCAGCCCATCGGTCCGCCCCTCCTCGGCGAGCGCGGCGGCCCA
This sequence comes from uncultured Anaeromyxobacter sp., assembly GCA_903874275.1. Lineage (GTDB taxonomy): Bacteria > Myxococcota > Myxococcia > Myxococcales > Anaeromyxobacteraceae > CAIOAK01. Next base: position 16,029 of record CAIQRS010000109.1, on the reverse strand, counting down.
CACGCCCGCGGCGTACCCGAGCAGCCCGAGGAGCACGGGAACCGCGCCGAGGAGCCAGAGGACCGGGCCGGCGGCGCCGAGCGCCGCTCCCGCCGCCGGAAAGGCCAGTCCCAGGACGAACCCCGTGGTGGCGAGCGATATCGGGCGCATGGTCGTTGGGGGTCCTGCCGGGTCCAGGGCGCCACCCTCTCGGGGTGGCCGAATACCCGTGGGACACCGTCCGCGGCGGTGCGCCGTGTGGGCAGGTTCCTCCGTCGCCCCTACGCCGGCGCCGGGGCGGCGGGCTTGGCGGCGCGGGCCTCGTGGGCGTCCCAGCGCTTCTGCAATTCCGCCCCGAGATCCTCGAACTTGGGCGTGATGTCCTTCTTGGCCACGGCCTCGAAGCACTGGGCGCACTGGTGGAGGCCGTTCGGGGCCTCGATCACCCACTGGATGTGATGGGAGCAGTTCATGGTGGCTTTCTAGCGCAGCCGGGGGCCCCGGGGAAGGGCACGCGCCATGCACACCTCCGAGGCATGGGCATGGAGGACCTGCGCGTTCCCAAGCGAGTCGTGCCGGTGGAGGTGGTCCTCCCGGGTGGGGAGGCGCGCCAGGTCTCCGTCTACCTCTCCGAGGGGGCGGCCTCGCACCCGGGGCCCGAGCGGCTCTCCGACCTGCTGAACGGCTCCGCCGCCTTCATCCCGGCCCGCGACTCGGCCTCAGGCGCCATGAGCTTCCTCCACCGGGCTTCGATCGCGGTGGCACGGGTGGCCGCCGACGAGGAACCTGCCGACGACTCCTTCACCATCCCCACCGAGCACGAGGTGGAGATCACGCTCGTGGACGGCGCGCGCCTGTCCGGCCTCGTCGCCTATGTCGCACCCGAGTCGCGCGAGCGTCTCGTGGACTTCCTCAACCGGACCGAGCCGTTCTTCAGGCTCCTGGAGCGCGACCAGGTCGCGCTGGTCGGACGGGCCCACGTGGCCCGGGTCGCGCTCCTCCAGAGGTGAACGGGATGGCCCGCCTCGACGCATTCATCGAACGCCTCGCAGCCAGCCAGGGCGGCGAGCTCCTGTTCCAGACCGCCCACGGGGCGGTCCTGTCGGTGGCCGGCGAGCAGCGCATCCTGGTCCGGCAGCCCCTCTCCACGCCGCAGATCGTCGGCGCCTTCGCCGAGATCGTCCCGGCCGAGATGCAGGCCGGCTTCCCCCGGCCGGGCCGGACCCTGTTCCCCTACCCGTCGCCGGCCGGCTCGGTGGAGATCGAGTTCGACGCCTCGGGAAGCCAGGTCCGCGCCGTGGTGCGCCCGGCGCCGGCCTCGGCCCAGGTCACCGCGACGGCTCCTGCATCCGCCCCGGTCGCCGCCCCGGTCGCCGCTCCGGCGGCCGCCGCCCCGGCCGCGACGGTCGAGCAACCGGCGGCCACGATCCCGCTCCCGGTGGATCCGGGCGAGGCCATGCACCGGCTTCTCTCCGAGATGGTGGCCCGGAAGGCCTCCGACCTCCACCTCACCTCGGGGCACCCGCCGGCGCTGCGCGTGGACGGCGACATCGCGCCGATGCGGGAGTTCGGCCCCATCGAGGAGGGGCGGCTCATCGACATGCTCTGGGCCATCGCCCCCGCCAGGAACCGGCAGGAGTTCGAGGAGTGCGCCGACACCGACTTCGCCCACGCCACCGCCGAGGCGCGCTTCCGCGTGAACGTCTTCTCCGACCGGTACGGCATCGGCTCGGTGATGCGCCAGATCCCCTCCCAGATCCGCTCGGCCGTGGACATGGGGATCGCGCAGCCGATCCTCGACCTGTGCTTCCTCTCGAAGGGGCTCGTCCTGGTCACCGGGCCCACCGGCTCGGGCAAGTCCACGACGCTCGCCGCCTTGGTCGACCACGTGAACCGCAACCGGGACGACCACATCATCACCATCGAGGATCCGGTGGAGTTCGTGCACGACAACAAGCGCTGCCTGGTGAACCAGCGCGAGGTGGGGACGCACACGAAGTCCTTCAAGGCTGCGCTGCGGGCGGCCCTCCGGGAGGACCCCGACGTGGTCCTGGTGGGCGAGCTCCGCGACCTCGAGACCATCGCCATCGCCATCGAGACCGCCGAGACCGGCCACCTGGTGTTCGGCACCCTCCACACCAACAGCGCGCCGTCCACGGTGGACCGGCTCATCGACCAGTTCCCCTCCGACCGGCAGGCCCAGATCCGCACCATGCTCTCCGAGTCGCTGCGGGGGGTGGTGACCCAGGTCCTCTGCAAGAAGATCGGCGGCGGGCGGGTGGCGGCGATGGAGGTCCTGCTGGTCACGAGCAGCGTCGCCAACCTCATCCGGGAGGGGAAGACCTTCCAGATCCCCTCGGTGATGCAGACCGCCAAGGGCATCGGGATGGCCACCCTGAACGACTCGTTGCTCGACCTCGTGAAGAAGGGGCTGGTCGAGCCCGGCGAGGCGCTGTCCAAGGCGGTGGCCAAGGGGGAGCTGAAGCAGCTCTTCGAGAGGAACGGGATCGCGCTTCCCGCTTGACCCTCCCGCCGATCCGGCCGACGCTCTCGCCCGCATGGTTCGCGCCGCGCCGTGGCTGCTCCTGGCCGCCGTCCTCGCCTGCGCGGCCGTAGCCTACCGGCCTGCGCTCGCGGGCCCGTTCGTCCTCGACGACCGGGGGAGCATCGAGGAGAACCTCCGGCTCCGGGCTCCGGGCACGGTCCGCATCCCCTCGTTCCTGGAGATGCTGGGACCGGGGCGGCCGGTGACCGAGGTCACCTTCGCCCTCGACTGGCGCGCGGTGCAGCTCGAGCCGCTGCGGTACCACGTCGTCGGGCTCCTCCTCCACCTCGCCGCGGTCGTCGCGGCCTTCGCCTTCGCATCCTCCCTCCTCCGGCGGACCGGCCACCCGCGCCCCCGGGGCGTGGCGCTGGTGGTCGCCGGACTGTTCGCCCTGCATCCCATCCAGTTGGAGTCGGTCGCCTACGTCGCGCAGCGTTCCGAGGTCCTCGCTTCCCTGCTGTACCTCGTGGCCCTCCTGCTGCTCGACCGGGCCGCCGGCGCCTGGCCCGGCTGGCGCGGCGCGGTCGCCTGGACCGGGGGCGGGCTCGCATGGCTGGTGGGAATGGGGGCGAAGACCATCGCCATCTCGGCGCCGGGCGCCTTCCTCCTCGAGCAGGCGGTGGCCGCCCCGGCCGCCGATCGAGGCACGGCCGCCCTGCGGCGCAGGGTCCTCCGCGCCCTCCTCCTCGCCGCCCCGCTCCTCGTCCTGGCGGGAGTGAGCGCCGCGCATCACTTCCGGAGCTTCGAGGCCAACCCGGGCGGGGGAGCGGGATTCGAGGCCACGCCGCTCGGCGTGGGCTCCTACTTCCTGACCCAGTTGCGGGTGCAGTGGCTCTACCTCCGGCTGCTCGCCTGGCCGCGCGGCCTCACGTTCGACCGGTCGTTCGCCCCCAGCCAGGGGCTGGACTGGGCGGTCGCGGCGGCGGGCGTCGTCGCGCTGCTGGCCCTGGCCGCCTTCCTCTGGTCCCGCGCCGAGCGGGCCCGCGAACCCCGGCCGGCGGAGCGCCTGGTGGCGTTCGGGATCCTGTTCTGGTTCGTGGCCCTGTCGCCGACCTCCTCCTTCGTGCCGGTCCTCGACCTCGCCGTCGAGCACCGCGTCTACCTCGCCAGCCTCGGGCCGTTCCTGGCGGTGGTCGTGGCGGCCGATGCGCTCCTGTTCCGGCTGCTTCCCCGCCCACGCGCCGCGGCCGTGGGCGCGCCCCTCGCGTCGCTCGTCCTCCTGGCCCTCTCCCTCGGCCTCGCCGCGCGGGCGCGGGCCTGGAGCACGGCCGAGGGGATCTACGGCGAGGCGGCCAGCGCCTCCCCGCCCAGCGCCCGCGCCTTCACGAACCTCGGCAAGGCGCGGGAACGCGCCGGCGATCTGGCCGGCGCCGAGGCCGCCTACGAGCGGGCCTGGACCCACGTCCGCAAGGCCGACCTGGTGGGCATCCTGGCGCGCAACCACGCCGCGCTGCTGCTGGCCGGGGGGCGCGCCCCCGAGGCCCTCGCCCTGCTGGACAGGACGATGTCGCGGGTGACCGGGGACCCCGCCCTGCACGCCGCCCGGGCCGCGGCCCTGGGGAGGCTGGGCCGACCCGCCGAGGCGCTCGCGGAAGCGGGTCTCGCCGCCGCGGGCGCGCCCGGCGATCCGGCCATGCGCAGCGTCCTCGGCCAGGCACTCACCGTGAACGGCGACTGGTCGGGCGCGCTCGGCGAGTTCCGGGCCGCGGAATCCCTCGACCCGGGGAACCCGGTCTACCCGGTCTCGGCCGGGATCTCCCTCGCCGTCCTGGGGCGCCGCGACGAGGCCTGCGCCGCCTTCCAGCGCGCCGGGGCCCGCTCCGGCGGCCGCCCCCTCCCCCTCGACGCCGCCGGGCACGCCGCTGCCCTCGGATGCCCTATCCTGGCCCCCTGATGTCGATCGAAGCCCCCCTCGCCGCGCTCCTCCCCGCCCCCGGGGCTCCTCCTCTCGACGACTCCCAGGTCCTCGACGCCTTCGTCTCCTGGGTGGGCTCGTCGGGGCTCACGCTCTACCCGGCCCAGGAGGAGGCCATCCTCGAGCTGCTCGAGGGGCGCCACGTCGTGCTGGCCACGCCCACCGGGTCGGGCAAGTCGATGGTGGCCAACTTCCTCCACTTCCAGTGCATGGCGCGCGGCGAACGCTCCTTCTACACCTGCCCCATCAAGGCGCTGGTGAACGAGAAGTTCTTCGACCTCTGCCGCCTCTTCGGCCCGGAGAACGTGGGCATGATGACCGGCGACGGCGCGGTCAACCGCGACGCCCCCATCGTCTGCTGCACCGCCGAGATCCTCATGAACGTGGCGCTCCGGGAGGCCAGCCCCCGGGTGGACGCCGTGGTCATGGACGAGTTCCACTATTACGGGGACCGGGAGCGGGGCGTGGCCTGGCAGGTGCCGCTGCTCCTGCTCGAGAAGGCCCGCTTCCTCCTCATGTCGGCGACGCTCGGCGACGTGGACGTCATCGCCGAGGGGCTCGTCGCCCTGACCGGGCGGAAGATGGCCGAGGTGCGCAGCGACGACCGGCCGGTCCCGCTCGACTTCATCTGGCAGGAGACGCCGCTCCACGAGACCATCGAGGAGCTGGTCTCGGCGGGGCGGGCCCCGGTCTACCTGGTCAACTTCACGCAGCGTGCAGCGGCCGAGCAGGCCCAGAATCTGATGAGCGCAAAGTTCTCCTCGAAGGAGGAGAAGGACCGGCTCAAGGTGGCGCTCACCGACTTCCGCTTCGACACCCCCTTCGGAAAGGACCTGGGCCGCTACCTGCGCCACGGGGTCGGGCTCCACCACGCCGGGCTGCTCCCCAAGTACCGGCTGCTGGTCGAGAAGCTCGCCCAGCAGGGCATGCTCAAGGTGGTCTCGGGCACCGACACCCTGGGCATGGGGGTGAACATCCCCATCCGGACGGTGCTCTTCTCCCAGCTCTGCAAGTTCGACGGCCAGAAGACGGCCATCCTGGCCGCCCGCGACTTCCGCCAGATCTCCGGCCGGGCCGGACGGAAAGGGTTCGACGACCGCGGCTACGTGGTGGCCCAGGCCCCCGAGCACGTGGTCGAGAACAAGCGCATCGCCGAGAAGCAGGCCGCCGGGAAGAAGGTCGAGAAGAAGAAGCCGCCGCAGAAGGGTTACGTTCCCTGGGACCGGCTCACCTTCGAGCGGCTCCAGGCCAAGGCCCCCGAGCCGCTGGAGAGCCGCTTCGAGGTCACCTTCGGGCTGCTCCTCAACCTGCTCCAGGGGGAGACCGGCCGCCGCGGCGGCGGCTACGGGCGGCTCGTCGAGCTCATCGGCCGCTCCCACGGGAACGACTACACGCGGGCGCGCCACCGGCTCACCGCCGCCCAGCGCTTCCGGACGCTCCGCGCCGCGGGGCTCCTCGAGCTGCACGCCGTGGACGGCTACCCGGGCCGCCACGTGCGCCTGGCCCGCGGGCTGCAGCACGACTTCTCCCTCTTCCACACCCTCTCGCTCTACCTGCTCGACAGCCTGCCCCGCATCGACCCGGAGCGGGAGACCTACGCGCTCGACGTCCTCTCCCAGGTCGAGTCGATCCTGGAGAACCCGGACGTGGTCCTCTGGAAGCAGCTCGACCGGGCCCGCGGCGAGGCGGTGGCCCGCATGAAGGCCGAGGGCAAGGAGTACGACGAGCGGATGGCCGAGCTCGAGCACGTCGAGTACCCCAAGCCCAACTCCGAGTTCGTCTACGCCACCTTCAACGCCTTCGCGGCCCTCCACCCCTGGGTCGGGCACGAGAACATCCGCCCCAAGTCGGTGGCCCGGGAGATGGTCGAGCGGGCCATGTCCTTCAACGACTACGTCCGGGAGTACGAGCTGCAGCGCAGCGAGGGGGTGCTGCTCCGCTACCTCTCCGAGGCCTACAAGACCCTGGTGCAGAGCGTGCCCGAGACCTACCGCGACGAGGCCATGGAGGACGTGGTGGCCTTCCTGCGCACCACCGTGCGCGGCGTGGACTCGAGCCTGGTGGACGAGTGGGAGCGGATGCGCGCCGGCCAGGCGCCCGGCCTCCCCTCCGCGGCGGCGGGTCCGGGGACCGCCCCTGCGGCGCCCTCCTTCGCCCTCGACCCGGCCACGAACCCCCGCGGGTTCACCGCCCGCGTCCGGGCCGAGCTGCACCGGCTCCTCGGCGCCCTGTCGCGCCGGTCGTACGAGGAGGCGGCCACGCTGATCCGGCAGCGACCCGGCGACGAGTGGACGCCCCGGCGGCTCGAGGAGGCGATGGCGCCCTTCTGGGCGGAGCACTCCCGCGTGGACGTCACGCCCAAGGCCCGCCGCCCCGACAACACCTTCCTCTCCGAGGCCGCGCCGCGCCGCTGGAGCGCGGTGCAGCGCATCGTGGACGAGGCGGGCGAGGTGGACTGGATGATCGAGTGCCTGGTGGACCTCGAGACCCGGCCCGACACGGACGAGCCGCTCGTCGAGCTGGTCCGGATCGCCACCTGATCGGGGGCGGCCGGCCGGCTACGCGAAGTAGAGCGCCAGCCCGGCCACGCCCACGAGCCCGACGGCGAGGGCGAGGAGGTAGAGCAGCGCCGCCGCCATGGCCTTGGGGATGGTCCACCTCCAGCGCTGCCCGTAGACGCGCCGGAGGGCCAGCAGGAAGTACAGGGGCAGCCAGACGGCGAGGACCGGACCAGCCACGGTGCGCGGCCCCTGCCAGGGGAGGAGCCGCAGCCCGAGCAGGACGGTGAAGAGCGTGAAGGCGAAGGTGTGCAGGTGCAGGGAGAGCACCACGTGCTCGGACAGCCAGCGCCGCCGCCAGAGGAGCCCCAGGATGAGCACCGCCGCCGGGACGAGGAAGAACATCACCCGCGGCACCCAGTCCCGGAAGGCCGTGTTGACGCGGGAGAGGAACTCCTGCCGGGGCATCCTCTCGAAGGCCTGCCAGCGGTCGTCGATGGTGCGACCGAGCCAGCCCTGGGTCCGGAGCTTCTGGTGCTGCTCCAGCGCCGGCTCGTCCGGCGTCACGTCGAACCGGATGGGGTTGTCGTCCCCGGCGACACCGCTGACGAGGAAGAAGACGAAGCTCGCGAGCAGGTAGAGCCGGAGCGGGGAGCTGAAGCGGGCGCGCCGTCCGCTGGTCCACTCCACCGTGAGGAAGCCCGGACGGAGGAGGAACGGGACCACCGTGCGCCCCACCCGCGAGTCGAGGGACAGGCCGTCCTCGACGGCGTCGAGCGCCAGGTCGCGAGCCGGGATGCGCACGTCCATGTTGCGCTGGCCGCAGGCCGCGCAGAAGGCCTCCACCAGCGTGGATCCACAGTTCAGGCAGGCCGCCGGCCGCGGCCGGGCTTCACGGGCGGAAGGCACCGGTCGGGGCCTCCGCGAGGAACTCGACGCTCCTCAGTTCGGTGGTCCCGGAGTGGCGCCCGTGCACGAAGCTCTCCTCGCGGAACGCCACCCAGGTGCCCGAGACCTTCCGGAAGTCGGAGAAGGCGGTCACGAACTCCAGGCTGCCCACGCCCGCCGGCATGCGCGCCACGGCCCGGTGGATCCTCCCCGAGCTCTCGTCGATCTCGGCGCTCACTGTTGCGCCGTCGCCGAGCGGCAGCGAGAGGATTCGCAGCCGCTTCCCGTCCCGCTCGACGGCCCCCTCGTCGGCGACGCGGGCCGGCGTCTCGGAGAGCGAGAAGGGGAGGTCCATGCGCGCGGCCTGCAGCACCATGGCGAGATGCGGGGGCGTCCCGGTGACCTCCCGCCGGTCGCGCCACGCCTGGGCGCCGTCGAGGATGCGCCTCTCCGGAGGGTTCCCCGGGTAGGAGATCGAGACCCGCAGCCGGCGCGGCCGCTCGAAGATCCGCGTCAGGCGCCCCACGTCGGACGATTCGTGCGCCGAGACCTCCCCCTCCTGGACCATGACCGGGTGCTTCTCGAGCACCGCCCTGCCCCCGTAGGCCTCGGCCACCCTGTCCACCAGGGCGGCAACGGTGAGCACCGGGGGCGGCGCGGAGAGGAGCAGCGCGACGAGCGGGGCGGCGAGGAGGGGGAACGGGGCCAGGAAACCTCCGGGGCGGCGCGGGCGGCGCCGGTTCACGTCCGGTTATAACCCCGGCGATTCCTCCACTTGCACCTCATTCGATTCACGGGGTTCTTGACACCCACCCTTGCCGGGTCCATTGGTAAGCCATGTTCTCCGCACAGCAGCCCACACAGGGGCGGCGCTGGCCTCGAGGCCAGCGATTCACCCTCTCGGCGCCCGGCGTCGAGGCCGAGGCGGCCTACCGGGCGGCGGTCATGGACGTCCGCTCGCTGGGGCGTGACGCATTGGCGCAGGCCGAGAAGCGCTGGGCCGACGGGCTCGGGCTCTCCTCGACGGACGGTATCGTGATGGCGGAGATCCGGCCTGGGCGCAGGTCGCTGGCCGACCTGGGCCGATCGCTGGAGGCCTGCGGGACGCCGGCCGCGCAGATCCGCGAATCGGTCGATCGCCTGGTGGAGAAGGGGCTCGTCGAGCCCCTGCCGCTCCCCGGAGCCGTCGTGCCGCCGGCCGCGTAGGGCCCTTCCGCCAGACCCAGATGAGCGTCCGCTCCGCGGCGGCGATTGGCTAGCCTTTGGGGCATGGCTCGCCCCGCGATGTCCCGCAGGGAGTTCGTCCGGGGCGCTGCGCTCGCTGCCGCCGCGCTGGCGGCGCCCGCCGTCCTGCCCGGCTGCGGCTCTGCCAGCAACGCCCCGACCCTCGAGGAGAAGATCGCGCAGATGCTGCTCGTGGGGTTCCGGGGCACCGCGCTCGACGGAAGCGAGCCCATCGCCCGGGACCTGCGCGACCTGGGCATCGGCGGCGTGGTGCTCTTCGACCGGGACGTGCTGCTCAGGGCGTGGGGACGGAACGTCACCTCCCCGGCCCAGCTCACCGAGCTGACCGCGACCATCCGGCGGCTCGCGCACACACGGCCATTCATCTCGGTGGACCAGGAGGGGGGCAACGTCGCCCGCCTGAAGCCGAGCTGCGGGTTCCCCGCCACGGTGACCGCCAAGAGCCTCGGCGACCTGAACGACCTCGCCGTGACCCGGATGCACGCGACCTCCATCGCGGCCACCGTCCTCGGGAACGGGCTCGACGTGAACTTCGCGCCGGTGGTCGACCTGAACGTGAACCCCGACAGCCCGGCCATCGGCCGTTACGGGAGGAGCTTCTCGATCGACTCCGCGGTGGTCGTGGCGCACGCCGGGGAGTTCATCCAGGCCCACGACCGGCTCGGGCTCCTCACCGCGCTCAAGCACTTCCCCGGCCACGGCAGCGCCACGGGGGACTCCCACGACGGCTTCGTGGACGTGACCAACACCTGGTCCGACGTGGAGCTGTCGCCCTTCCAGGCCTTCATCGACTCCGGCCAGGCCCGGCTCGTCATGACCGCCCACATCTTCAACGCCCACCTCGACCCCGTCGATCCGGCGACCCTGTCCCGGGCCACCATCACCGGCCTCCTGCGCGAGCAGATGGGCTACCAGGGGGTGGTGGTCTCCGACGACCTGCAGATGGGGGCGATCACCACCCGGTACGGCCAGGAACTGGCCGTGGCCAAGGCGATCGAGGCGGGGATCGACGTGCTCCTCTTCGGGAACAACCTGGTCTACGACCCCGACGTGGCCCCGCGAACCATCGAGCTCGTGGCCGGCTGGGTGAGGAACGGCTCGATCCCGGAGGCAAGGATCGATGCCTCGTGTGAACGCATCCGCGCGGCGAAGGCGCGGGGATCAGGCCTGGAATAGCGGGGACGCCACGACCCATGGATCGCCGGAGCTTCCTCAAATCGTTGTCGGGTGGCACGATCGCGCTGGCCGGGGCGGTCAGCCCGGGATCGGTCCGGGCGCTGGCCGGCCCGCAGGAGGGTCCGGTGGGCATCGTCCAGTTCGTCCAGGCCACGTCCGGCAGGTGGGACCCGGTCCTCTACGCCCGGTTGCTCGGCGCCGCCAACGCCTTCAAGGAGGGCGATGTCACCGTGGGTGTCGCGGCCGCGACGGAGCGGAAGCGCGTCCAGGCCCGGAAGCTGCTGGCGGCCACGCGGCTGGGCGAGATCGACGCCCACCCGCCGCTCGAGGACCGGCTGTACCGCGCGCTGCGGGCCGGCATCGACGCGCGCGCGCAGGCGGAGTGCGCCGGCTGGACCTTCGCGGAACTGAAGCGCTTCCTGCTCGGGCGGGAGGAGGGCGCGATCCGGACCATCCTGCCGGGCCTGTCGAGCGACGTCATCGCCTGCGTCGTCAAGGGGATGACGAACGGGGAGCTCACCGCGGTCTCGGCCAAGATCTTCAACCCGCTGCCCGGGTCCACCCTGGGCGCCCGCGGGCACCTCGGCGCCCGGATCCAGCCCAACTCGCCCACCGACGATCCCGAGGACATCCGCTGGCAGGTCTTCGACGCCTGGTCCTACGCGGTCGGCGATCTCATGCTGGGAACCAACCCGGTCAGCAGCGAGCCCGGGCAGGTACACGCCGTCGAGATCGCCCTGCAGGACCTCCTGGTCACCTTCGGCCTCGAGGACACGCTGCCGCACTGCGTGCTGTCCCACCTCGACGTCCAGGCCGAGGTGGAGCGCCGCTGGCCTGGCAGCACCGCGCTCTGGTTCCAGAGCATCGCGGGCAGCGACGCGGCCAACGCCACCTTCGACCTGTCCCTGGAGCGGCTGCTCGCCGCCGCCGACGGGCGCAAGGGGCGGTACGGCCTTTATCTGGAGACCGGGCAGGGGGCCGACTTCACGAACGGTCACGGCCAGGGCATGGACATGGTGCTGCACGAATCGCGCAAGTACGGGCTCACCCGCCTGCTGGCCGGGCGCGTCGCGGCGGCGCGAGGCGGCCCTCCCTGGGTGCACGTGAACGACGTGGCCGGGTTCATCGGGCCCGAGGTCTTCCGGACGCGGGACCAGCTGGTGCGGTGCTGCCTCGAGGACCTGGTGATGGGGAAGCTGCACGGCCTCTGCATCGGGCTCGACGTCTGCTCCACCCTCCACATGGACGTCTCCCTCGACGACCTGGACTTCTGCCTGGACGCGGTGGCGCCGGCCCGGCCCGCCTATCTCATGGCCCTGCCGACGAAGATCGACCCGATGCTCGGCTACCTGACCACGGGGTACCAGGACCACGTCCGGCTGCGCGAGAAGTTCGGCCTCCGGGTGGACGACAGGATGTGGGCCTTCTTCCAGCGGCTCGGCGTGGTCGATGGCCAGGGCAAGCCGACGAGCCGTTTCGGCGACCCCGGGTGGGTTCACCTCCAGTACCTCCGCCGCAAGGGAGACGAGCGCCCCGAGGGCGAGATCCGGGCCGAGGGATCCCGGCAGATGGCGGCCGTGAGGCGCCGCGGCGTCCACCTCGCCGAGGGGCACGGCGCGACCTGGTCCGACCTCGAGCCCGGGCTGGCCAGGGAGGTCCGCCGGATCTACGAGAGTGGCAAGCGCAGCATCTGGGCCGAGTTCGACGCCGGGTTCCGGGCCTCCCTGCCGGGCGCCACCTTCCTCGCCACGCGCTCGATCGATCGGGCTGATTACATCCTCCACCCGACCACCGGCGAGGTCCTCCACGGAGCGTCCCTCGCCTCGGTGCAGGAGCTCCGGGCGCGCCAGGCCGGCGCGTACGACGTCCAGATCGTCGTCTCCGACGGCCTCAACGCGCTGGCGATCACCAACCAGGCGCAGTTCCAGCCCTTCCTGCGCGCCCTGCGCGAGGGGCTGTCGGCGGCCAGGTTCCGGGTGGCGCCCGCCGAGCTGGTGGTGACGAGCGGCCGCGTCCGCGCCGGGTACCGCATCGGCGAAGCGCTCTTCGGCGGCCTGCCCGGACGGCGCGCGATCCTGCACGTCATCGGGGAACGGCCGGGCACCGGGCACGACACCTTCTCCGTCTACATGACCTGCCCGGACGGGGAGAGGTGGGGCCGGGCGGGCGGCGTGGACCACGACATCACCCGGGTGGTGGCCGGGATCGCCGACGAGGCGCTCGCCCCCGGGCTCGGCGCCGAGAACACCATCCGGATCCTCCGGGACATGTGGGGACGGTGACCGACCCACCTCGCCTCATTCCAGGTCTCGCCTGCCGGCCTTCCGCTCGGAGGTGTGGCGCTTCTCGGTGAGCCTCCGCTCCCGCGATCCCCGCGTGGGCTTCGTGGCCACCCGCCTCCGCGGCACGTGGGAGAGGACCTGGAGCCGCTCCCGCAGCCGGGTGAGCGCGGCCGACCGGTTCTGGGCCTGGCTGCGCCGCTCGGTGGCCGTGACGGTGACGCCGGTGGGCCGGTGCACGAGCCGCACGCCGCTCTCCGTCTTGTTGCGGTGCTGCCCTCCCGGGCCCGAGGCGATGAAGAACTCCTCGTCGCACTCGGCCGAGAGCGCCTCGGCCGGGAGCGAGAGGGAGCGGCGGGCGGCGGCGCGGAGGGCGGGGGAGATCTCCATGGCGTCAGCCCGGCTGGTTGGGGTGGTCGGAGACGATGCGCCCGTCCACCAGCTCGATGATCCGGTCGGTTCGCGCGGCCAGCCTGTGGTCGTGGGTGACCACGAGGAACGTCACCTTCTGGGCCCGGTTCACCTCGCGCAGCAGCGAGAAGACCTCGTCGGCCGTCTGGGTGTCGAGGTTCCCGGTGGGCTCGTCGGCCAGCACGATCTTCGGGTTCATGGCCAGCGATCGGGCGATGGCGACCCGCTGGGCCTGTCCCCCGGAGAGGGTGGTGGCCCGGTTGTCGGCCCGGGCCGAGAGCCCCACCCGCTCGAGCAGCGCCATGGCGCACTCCCGCATGGAGGGATCGAGGCGCCCCTTGTCCGCCGCCATGGGGATCATCACGTTCTCGATGGCCGTGAACTCGGGCAGGAGGTGGTGAAACTGGAAGACGAACCCGAGGGTGCGCCCCCGGTACCGGGTGAGCGCGTCGTCGTCGAGCGCGCCGGTGTCCTGGCCGTCGAGGAGGATGCGACCACCGGTCGGCTTGTCGAGCAGCCCCATGATGTGGAGGAGCGTGCTCTTCCCGGATCCGGAAGGGCCCATCAACGCGGCGAACTCGCCGCGGCCCAGCGAGAGGTCGACCCCCCGCAGCACCCGGGTGCGGGCCTCCCCTTCCCCGAAGTCGCGGGTGATCCCCTCGAGCCGGAGGACGTCGGCGCCCGCTTCACCCATAGCGGATCACCTCGGCCGGCTCGAGGCGGGCGGCGCGCCGGGCCGGGAACCAGGCGGCCAGCGTGCCGGTGAGGATGGCGACCGCCGCGGCTCCCAGGTAGAGCCCGGGCGTCAGGTCCACCGGGAAGAGCGGGTCGCCGGTGGGCGCGCGGGCCAGCCCGGCGAAGGCCACCGCCATCCCGGAGCCGATCAAGGCGCCCAGCACCGATCCGGCCCCCCCCACGAGCGCTCCCTCGAGCAGGAAGATTCGCTGGATCGTGCCGGTGGAGGTCCCGGTCGCCTTGAGGATGCCGATCTCGCGCGACTTCTGGATGACCGACACCCCGAGGACGCTGGCGATCCCCAGTGCCACCGCCAGCACCACCAGGACCTGGATCATCCAGCTGGAGGCCGACTGGGAGCGCAGGCCGACCAGCAGCTGTCGGTTGAGCTCCATCCAGCTGTCGGCGGCGAGCCCGTAGCGCCGCGTGATCTCGCGGGCCATCCGCTCGGCCTCGAAGATCTCGTCCACCTTGACCTCGATGGTGGTGGCGCCTCCGGGGATGTCGAGCATGGTCTGGGCGGAGCGCAGCGGCACGAAGACCCAGCGCGCGTTCACCTCCTTGTTGCCCAGGTCGAAGACGCCCGAGACCGTGAAGACGTCGCCGCGCCCCTCGGGCGTGGCGAGGCGCACCTTGTCTCCGACGCCGACGCCCAGGTCGGAGGCGAGCACCGTCCCGATGATCGCCTCGGACCCCTCCAGCGCGAAGCGCCCGGACCTCATCTTGGGGACGACGTCGATGACCCGGGCGAAGCTCTCCGGGTCGATTCCACGGAGCGTCACCGACTTGGTGGCCGGGCCCCGGCTCGCGAAGGCCGCACCGGCCGCGGTGGGGGTGGCGGCGACCACGCCCGGAATGGTCCCGATCGACGCCAGCACCTGCTGCCACTGCTCGATGGAGCGGACCCGGTCGGGCACCTTCTCGACGCGGTCGGCGACCCGGTCGGGGGACGGGAGGGGGCGGGCCACGCGCTCGGGGGCCTTCACGAAGACGTGGGCCTGCGCCGAGAGGGTCTGGGCCACCAGCGTGCGCTGCAGGCCGCTGATGAGCGCGGTGAGGAAGATGAGCACGGCCACGCCCACGGTGGTCCCGCCCAGCACCAGCGCCGTCTGGGCCTTCCCCTCGCGGAGGTACCGGATGGCGATGAACCACTCGAAGCGCATGGTGGGCGCCTAGCGAGCCGGCTCCGTCCGCACCCGGCTGCCCGGCCCCACCTGCGCCGAGGCCGCCACGACCGCATCCCCGGCCGAGAGGCCGGAGAGCACCTGGACGGTGCCGTCGCCGCGCATGCCGAGCTTCACCGGCTGGCGGACCGTCCGTCCGTCCCGGACCACGAGCGCCCAGGGATCGGCGCCCGGATCCCGGATGGCCCCGGCCGGGAGGAGCAGGGCCTGGGGGTCGCGCCCGGTCTCCACGTTCACCGAGACGGTCATGTCGGGGCGGAGGAAGGGGGGCGGGTTCGGGACGTCGAGCTTCACCTCCACCGTCCCCCGTGCCAGGTCAACGGCCGGGGCGATGTAGGCCACCCGCGCCGGGAAGGTCCGGTCGGGGAAGGCGTCGGCCGAGGCAGTCGCGCCCTGCCCCAGGCGGAGCAGGGCCAGGTTCTTCTCGTCGGGCAGCACGGAGAGCTGGGTCGCGCCGTCGCGGGCCACCACCAGGAGGACACGACCCGGCTGCACCACGTCACCCGGCTCGACGTCGCGATCGGTGACCACGCCGGCAGCGGGGGAGCGGATGGCCAGGTTGTCGAGCCTGGCCGCGGCGGCCTGCTCGGCTCCGCGCGCCTGCTGGAGCGCCGCCTGCGCGAGGTGCCGGTCGGCACCGGTGGCGGCCGCGCCGGCCTGGATGCGCGCCGAGGCGAGCTGGCTGGACGCCAGGTCGCGGACCTGCTGGGCGTCGTCGAGATCGGACCGGCTCATCGATCCGGCCTCGGCGAGCGTCCGGTTGCGGGTGAGCTTCACCTCCGCCTGGGCGAGACGGAGCTCGGCCTGCCGGACCGCCTCGGAGGTGACCTGGACCGAGACCACGTCCACCTGCTCGAGCCGGGCGACGGCCTGCGCGACGGCCGAGCGGGCCTGGGACAGCGCCGCCTTCGCCTCGACCTCGTCGAGCTGCACGAGGAGGTCACCCTGGCTCACCCGGTCTCCCTCCTCGACTGGAACCCGGGTGACGCGCCCCACCGCCACGCTCCCCACCTGGATCCGCGCCGGGGCGAGCACCCGCCCGCTCGCCACCACCCGCTGGACCAGCTCGCGCTGCTCGACCACCCAGACCGGGACCTTCGGACCGAGCAGGGCGCGCAGGGCCAGCGCCGCGAGCAGGAGGGCCGCCACCGCGCCGAGGATGCGCCAGAGCCAT